>JAUWXV010000034.1 GCA_030616165.1 bacterium
ATTCCATTTTATATATTTCTACATCTTAAAATTAATATAAATTTTCCTCTAAAAATGAATAAAAATGAAAGAATAGAAAAAATAAAAGAAATTGAGAAAAAAAGGAATTCAAAATTAATTTGCTATATTACAGGTAACAGAGGTGGATGTGAGACGAGAATTGCAAAAGATGTAATTAATCTATTTTATGAGCATTTATTATTTAATTGGAAATGCAGAAAATATTGACCTTTTGATTCCCCCAATACTATTATTCGTTTGCATCTTACAGAATGGTATGTTAAATTGTGACCATAAATTAGCAGAATCCTGAATATTCTCTTTTAGAAAATTGATGTGGGGAATATCGGATTAGAATTCATTTTATCGAATCTGTTAAACGTTATTAAAGGAGGATTATGAAAGAGAAAAAAAATTTAGGCAGGAGAGAATTTTTAAAAAATAGCATTGTTGGTGCTTTTGGCGGAGGAGTTTATCTTAGTTCATTGAATTCTTCACCATTAATAAAGACTTTTTCAGAAAAGAATAAGTCTGAGGCACAAAAAGAAGTGGAGGTTGAATACCGGAAATTAGGAAAGATTGATTTTAAAGCCTCTCTTCTCGGATTTGGAGCAATGATTACAAGCGATCCTGCAGTTCTTGCAAAGGCTCTGGATATGGGGATTAATTATGTCGATACTTCTCGCGGTTATCAGAGAGGAAAAAACGAGATTATGGTCGGGAAGGTTATAAAAAGTAGGCGAAAAGAGGTATTTTTAACGACGAAAACAACTTTGAAAGGTACTAATGAAATATTAAGCGATGCCGAAGAAAGTCTCAGAGCACTTGACACCGATTACATCGACAGTTATCTAATTAAAAGTCTTGGAGTCAGGGCAAATATTTTTGACGAAAGAGGATTGAATGCGCTTGAAAAATTGAAAAAAGACGGAAAGGTAAGATATGTTGGAACTTCTGTACACAGTAATGAAGCTGAGGTCGTTAATGCAATGGTTGATTCGGGATTTTACGACCTTGTAACAGTAAGATACAACTTCAGAAGTGATGAAAAACTCGAAAAAGCCCTTGAAAGAGCTCATGATGCGGGAATTGCCGTTGTTGCAATGAAGCCAATGGGTGGAAGAGGGGGAAAGGGTTTTGATGTTGGTTATAAGAATAAAGAGTTAAATCATTTTCAGGCTGCATTGAAGTGGGTGATGAACAAAAAGTTCATGTGTTCAACGATTCCGAGTATAACTTCATTCAAGCAGTTGGATGAAAATTTTAATACTATGGGGATGGATTTGACCTGGAGTGACAGGAAAATACTTTATGAATTTGCGAGAGCGACCGATAAATTATACTGCAGAGCATGTGATGTGTGTTCCGGTGTATGTCCAGATAATGTTAATATTTCCGAAATCATGAGATATTTAATGTATGCAGAAGGATACGGAGAGTTGGAACTCGGAAGAGATTCCTATAATTCACTTTCATTTAGTGAGCGGGCGTCAAATTGTATTAATTGTGATAAATGTGTTGTTACTTGTCCGAATAAATTGAATGTACATGAAAGAATGGTTCGCGCTCATTCTATGTTAGCGTAGGATTTTAGTATATATAAATAAAAAAAGCCCTGAAGTTTCAGGGCTTTTTTTATTTTACCATAAAATATATCATCATTACTTCAATTGAATACACTAAAAATATTCTCATAAATTCAAATTTTGAAATGGAATTAGGAACTTTATTTGATAAGTTGTATTATTTTTTGATATTGATTTGAAAATAGTACTAGAATAGATTATTCTATATAAAGCAATAAGATTATGGATTTAAACCTTTAATTTAAAATTACTCTTGCGATATTGATAATCTCGAATTATATTAAAAAACGCGAGATAATATTGTTAGGAAATAATTATAACAAGGGAAAAAAGTTTTAAATATTCTTAATTTTATAGTAGAGACTGCTGAAAAAATAGATTACCACGTCGTCCCGAGTACTCGGGACGTGGCAATCTCATCCTAAATTAACTGTTTATTTGACTTTTTCAGCAGTCTTCTCAGTAATATTAAAAAGACAAGGAGGTGTCAGTATAATGATTTTAATATTTATGTTCTTGTTTTTGATATTATCCCCGGTTGTTTCTATCACAAATGGGGAGACATTACCCCCGGCCAGTTTGCTCACCGAGTATGTAGAAAATCCAATAGGGCTGGACATTGTGAAACCAAGATTCTCCTGGGTAATGAATGACCCTGACCGCGGAGAAATGCAAACTGCATATCAAATAATTGTGGGAACCAATAGAGAGAATTTAGACGACAATTATGGTGATATATGGGACAGCAGAAAAGTTTTGTCAGGTCAGTCAGTTAATATTCCTTACGATGGTTCTACTTTAGAAAGTGGTAAGACTTATTACTGGAAAGTTCGGACCTGGGATAAAGATGGTCAGGTGAGTCCTTATAGTGAGGCAGCAAGTTTTGGGATGGCTCTTTTAGACCAGAGTGAGTGGCAGGGCAAGTGGATTGGCGGAGGCAACTTATTGCGGAAAAGTTTCGTAATTTCAAAAGATATTTTAACTGCTAAAGTCTATGTGAGTGGTATTGGTTATTATGAATTGAGGGTTAATGGAAATAAAATCGGGGACCAGGTATTGGATCCTAATAGAACCAATTACCGAAAGCGCGTTTTGTATAATGCTTTTGACATCACGAATAATTTGATAAAAGGAGGAAATGCGATTGGAATTATGCTCGGCAGTGGTTGGTATACGAAAGAGCCGAGGGCTATTTTACAATTAAATATTGAGTTTACTGATAAAACAAGAGTTAGTATATATACTGATGAATCGTGGAAATGTGCGGATGGTCCAATTGTTGAGAACAGCATCTATAACGGTGAGACCTATGATGCTCGTCTTGAAAAACCGGGCTGGGATACGGGAAATTACGGGGATTCATCCTGGAAATCGGCGATACCTCTGGATGGTCCGGGCGGAAAATTGGTTGCTCAGATTCATACACCAATTAAGGTTGTCCAGACGATAATTCCTGTAGCATTAACAAATCCGAGAAAGGGAGTATGGGTGTGTGATATGGGACAGAATATGACCGGATGGTGTCAACTTGCAGTTAACGGACCTGAAGGTACAAGAGTAACTTTACAATATTCAGAATTGTTATATGAAGAGGGAACTGTAAATCAGGAAAATCTCAGAGACGCAAGATGTACAGACAGATATATTTTAAAAGGTGAGGGAATAGAGATTTATGAACCAAGATTTACATATCATGGATTTCGTTATGTTCAGATTACAGGTTTTCCTGGAACACCAACAATCGACAATATTCGCGGTCGTGTAGTGCACAGTGCAGTTAACGAGGGATGGTTGAGCAGTTTTACTTGCTCAAATTCTATGATAAACAGGATACAAAAACTTATATACTGGAGCCAACTTAGTAACCTGTTTGGGTATCCGATGGATTGCCCTCAGCGTGATGAAAGGCAGGGATGGGCTGGTGATGCTCACGTATCTGCTGAAGAGGCAATTTACAATTTCAATATGGCAAGTCTCTATACTAAATGGATTAATGATTTGAAATATGACCAGGGAGAAGATGGCGGTGTCCCAGATGTATCGCCTGTTGAACCGGGAACTCGATTGGGGGATATTGGGAGCAATGACCCTCCATGGGATTCTGTATATAATATTATGGTCTGGTATACGTATTTATATTATAATGATAAGCGAATTCTTGAGGAGCACTATCAGAATATAAAGAAATATGTTGAGCACTTGAGAACAATAGCGAAAGATAATATTCTTTCAAAAGGCAGGTATGGAGATTGGATTGCACCCGAGAGGACACCTCAGCCTTTGATATCAACAGGGTATTATTACTATGACACGAAGATTGTTTCTGAAGTGGCGCAAATATTAGGATATAATCAGGACGCTGTAGAATATTCAAAACTATCTGATGAAATCAAAACCGCATTCAATAGAGAATTTTTTGACCCTGCTGCGGATAAATATGGCAATGGGAGCGCGTATTCTTATGTTTGGCCACTTTTTCTTGGTATTGTTCCGGAAAACGAAAAGAAGGAAGTAGTCCAGAATCTTATAAACCATATAACTGACACGTGGAAGGGTCATATCAGCACGGGAACCCTCGGAACAAAGTATGTTTTTGATGTATTAACAGCAAATGATTTTTTGGATATTGCTTACAATATGGTTAATAAGGAGACGTATCCGGGATGGGGATATATGCTTTCTCATGATGCTACTACACTCTGGGAATTGTGGGAATATCGAACAGGAGACAGAATGAACTCCCACAATCATATTATGCTTGGAAGTGTGGGCGAGTGGTTTTATAAGAGTCTTGCTGGAATTCAAATGGATCCATCTGGTCTGGGATTTAAAAAAGCAATTATCAAACCATATATTGTTGGTAACCTTAATTATGTGAAAGCGAATGTTCAAACTATACGGGGGATTATATCTTCTGAATGGAGAAGAAACGGGAATGAACTTACCCTGAACATCACAATTCCTTGTAATTGCGAATCGAAAATATATATTCCCCTTCTTGGAACCAAAGAAACAAATATAACTGAAAGTAATAATTTTCTGGTAAAGAACGGGAAATTCACAGCCAATTTATCCGGGATTATTTACAATGGCATTGAAACTGACTATGCGGTATTTGAAGTTGGTTCTGGTTCATATAAATTTAAAATGTATGGTAAATCTTTATGGGATAAAGAATAAAAAATGATAACCGGTGTTGTGTTTAATAAATTATATGATTGGATTGTGCGTATATGAAAAAATGTGTAGAGCACGGACTGTTAGATAGTGGATTCCCCCGAGCACGCGGGGGAATGTCAAGGAAAATTTGTGAATGAGAGAGGCTATTTGGCGGTGGTCGGCTCATATTTATAATATACATAATATAGCTATTGATGTGACTGAGTATTAGTTAAGCAATATTTAATTAGATGAAATCAAGAGGAAAAAAATGGCTAAAGAGAAATTTATATTCAAGAAAAAGATAGAAGAAATGAACAGCGAAGAGATAAGAAAGCAGCAGGAGAAGGTTAAAAAAATGAAAATGCCCAAGATAAGAACCGTAGATTTTCTGTATGAGGGAGGAGAAATTGTATATGAATATAGAGAATTAATAGCCTTATGTCCAATTACAGGTATTCCGGACATTTATACGGTAAGAATCATTTATACTCCGGATAAAAAAATTCCTGAATTGAAAAGTTTAAGATTTTATTTCCTGGCTTACAAAGATATTCCAATATTACATGAACATTTGGCAAACAAAATTTTTGAAGATTTTAAGAAAGTAGTAAAGCCAAAAAATTTGAAAATTGAATTAGAAGCGGCTGTTAGAGGAGGTATTCATACTAAAATTATTAAATAAAGCAAAAAATAATAAGAATGATAGATTATATGCGAAAAGAACAAGATAAAAAATCAGACCACAGCCAATGCCCCAATCTATAAAGATTTATCAAGTAACTGTATTTTTATGAATGTATATAGAAATCTTTAAGATTAAGCTCATCAAACTTATGTTTTGCGATAAGATGTTTTCTAATGTCAAGGCAGAGGTCACATTTCGATAGATAACCGTTCTGAGATTCTACATAACCAAAATCCATTGCAAACCTGAAGAGTCCTTCCATATCATTAACAATGAGATGTCTCAAAATGGGATAATCCTCTAAATTTATTCCATTTTCCAAAAGTTCATTTAGGTTCTGCCAATTCCCTAAAGATATACCACCACAATAACCAGGCATAAAGTTTCTGTAATTATCAAAATGATTGTGCCAGTCTCTAAGAAATGGTGGCTGACAAGGGATGTTAAAAAAGACACGTGCCGGATATGTGGGGAAAAAATTTTGCAGTTAAATCGAGTTGGTATAGTAAATAAAAATAATTTTTTTAAATTTCTTTTAGCAATTCTTAATTATTCTTTATTGTTTTTTTTCTTATCTATTCTCTGGATATAGGACTCAAATCTTTCATCGCCTTTATACCAAGATTTTATTTCATCTTCAAATTCTGGGATGGCTCTTCTTATTGCATTAAAAAAACCTGTAAAAAAATCCCAACCTCTAAAACCACTTGTTGTTATATCTTGTCGAATTTTATCAGAAACATTCGTAATGAAATTTAAAATCATTAATTTTTCTTGTGTCTTTAACATTCTTTCATTTTTTTTCAATAGAATAAAATTCGCAATTACCAAGAAAATCGTCGCCAATACTAGCATTCCAGAAAATATAAGAGTTGTAAAAGTATAAGAATCCATTGTTATACCTCCATAAATTAATTTTTATTACTTTATAAAAATTCTTAATTATAAATATTTCTATTTTTCAGAAAAGTATAAATAAAATTTTCAGGCAATATTTATATATGTTTCTGGAAAAATCTTTGATTACTTTTAAAATTTATAAGATAAATTTATTTTATTTGATTTTATTTCAAGCGATAAATTTGATATTGGAATTTCAATTTCTTCGGTTTGCATGGATAAAATATAAAATCCTATCGTAGCACATGTAAATAAAACGCCTTTCAATAAATTATCACCTGCTTCATCTGTTAATTCTTCTGATAATTTTATGTCTATTTTTTCAATTTCATCGGCAGCATCCATTTTATCTTTGTATTTGAAATACTGAACTACAGCAGCCGAACCGGTAAAAATACAGGGTAAAATAAGTTCCAAATTTTTATATCGTTTTATATATATAACATTTCTTAATTTTTTTCCCTCATAAACAATTTTATAGTGTGCGTCATAAATCCTTTTTATGTCGGAAATTAGTAAAGTCTGTTCCGTTTGTTTAAAAAATAATATTCTTCCTGATTTAGAAATAGTAATAGAATTAGGTTCAACTTTAATAACTTTACCATATATCTTTTCTCCAGTCCAGAGTTCTATTGTTACTGTAGAATTTAAAAGTTTATCTTTATTAATTTCTTGAGAAAAAATATTGACAGGAATTAATAAAAGTATTATAAAAATAAAAATTTTCATTTTCATATTACTCCCTTTCAATTTAAAGAACCAAAGTTTTAGTATTGAATATTAGCTTTTATATTTTATTTGATTTACAAATTTAATATATATTTGTGATTTTATATAAGCAAGAGTATTTTTTTAAATTGATTAAAAGAAAATAAATTCTTAAATTATATTATAAGAAAAAAGAAAATTGGGGATTAATTATGCCACAAGAATTCACATACACATTTACAGATGAAGAACGTCAAGGTCTAATGCTGAGGCTTGACCTTCTTGTAAAATATCTCAATCAAGATTTAACATTTGCAGACGATAAAAGAAAAGTCCTTATTGAAACCACTAAAGATTTGAGGAAGAGGATTGAGTATGGGTATGAATAAAAAATTTTCATCTGGAAGTTTTGAAAATAAAAAAAGCAGCACAGAAAAGCACCGCATTTTAATAGATATCATTAAAAAATATTTCTACCAAGAAGGGGGTTTATAAATTTTTCTTCCGTCTGGCAATTCTATTTCAGCATCAAATTGATGTGCAAGATATTTAGTCGGTTTAATTTTGAATGATTTTTAATTTTTTTCATTTTTTCTTTATTTTTTATATCTCATTCAATAACTTCTAATTCCTTTCTTGTCAATAAATCTTTTTCTTTGCTACTATTTTGCTACTATAAGCACACAAATTATTACTAAAATATACTAAAATTTCCAAATTAAGTAGGGGGATAAAGAGTAGATAAATAGTAGGATTTCATTGATTTTATTTAGTCGGGGCGACTGGATTTGTCCGCCAAAGGCGGATCCGCCTCAGGCGGAAACCAGCAACACCCTGTCTTATCATAACAATATTTACATAATTACAATTTTTTCAATAGTCGGGGCGACTGGATTTGAACCAGCGACCCCCAGACCCCCAGTCTGGTGCGCTAACCAAACTGCGCCACGCCCCGAGGCAGTATCGTTATAATACTTCTATTTTTTGTTTAATCATATCAAATTCTATCATTCTGACAAAATATTTATTAAATTCTTAATTTCTCCTTTGAGCTGCTCGATTATCTTCTTTCTCTTTTCATAGTCGAATCCTATATCAATCTGTCCACTATCAAATTTTTTATTATCACCTTTCAATTTCTGCCTTGCTCCTTCAATCGTATATTTTTGGTTATATAGAAGGTCTATAATTTTCCTTATCAATTTTATATCCTTTTCTTTGTAAGTTCTGTTTCCTGCTCTGTTTTTTTGGGGTCTTAATTCTGAAAATTCAGTTTCCCAGTATCGCAACACATACTGCTTTAATTCTGTCATCCTGCTTACTTCACTGATAGAATAATATAATTTTTTTAATGGTTTTGCTGTCATAAAACAAATTTATTTTTTTTACTAAAAAATTCAATATATTAATTATCATCCTGTAAAATTATATTCAGTTTTTCATTAACTTATCTAAAGAGACATATTCAAGAGCAAATGCATCTGCAACTTCTTTATTTGTTATTTCTCCTTTATAAATATTAATCCCTCTCCTTATTGCTGGGTTTGATTTTACACATTTTTCAAAGCCCATCTGACATAATTCTAAGGTATATGGAAAGGTAGCATTATTCAGTGCGATAGTAGAAGTAAAAGGAACTGCTCCGGGCATATTTGTAACACAGTAATGGACAATTTCATTTTTAATAAAAATAGGATCGTGATGAGTTGTAGGTCGGCTTGTTTCTATACATCCCCCCTGGTCTATTGAGACATCAACTATCACAGAACCAGATTTCATTAATTTCAACATCGGTTCTGTTATAAGTTTAGGTGTTTTTGCTCCTGGAACAAGCACTGCTCCTACAGTTAAATCTGCAGTTTTCAGGAAATCACGGATGTTGTAAGATGTGGACATAAGTGTCCTTACATTATTTGGCATGATTGAATTTAAATAGCGAAGATGGTCTAAATTGTTATCGATAATTGTTACTCTTGCCCCGAGCCCAGAAGCAGCAAAAGCGGCATTTGTACCGACAACACCACCCCCAATAATAAGAACTTCTGCTGGTTCAACACCAGAAACTCCGGATAGAAGTATACCCCTTCCTCCATGGACCTTTTCCAGAAATGCCGCACCTGCCTGAACTGCCATCTTTCCCGCTATCTCACTCATAGGTATCAGTATAGGTAAAGACATATCATCTCTCTGAACAGTCTCATATGCAATACAACTTGCTCTTGATTCAGCCATCTTTATTGTGAGTTCCCTATCTGCTGCAAAATGGAAAAATGTAAATATAATATGGTCTTCTTTTATGTAAGGATATTCTTGTTCTAAAGGCTCTTTAACCTTGAGTATTAACTCAGCATTTTCAAAAATTTCTTTAGCAGAATCGACAATTACTGCCCCGTATTTTTCGTACTGCTCATTCGGGAAACCACTTCCTAATCCTGCATTTTTTTCCACAATTACCTTATGACCTTTTCGTGTCAGAATATCAGCGCCTGTAGGAAGTAAGGAAACTCGATATTCATCAGGTTTAATTTCCCTTAATACTCCAACAGTCATATAGTCACTTTTAATTTTATACAGGTTTTAAGATGGTTATATTCAAATCTTTTTCATTCAAGACCATATTGCTGATGGTAAGTATTTCCTCAGAATTCACAGAATAGATTTCTTTCAGTACTTCTTCGAGAGGATAATATTTCTGAAGATACAATTCAATCTTCGCAAGCCTTGCCATTCTACTGGAGACACTCTCCAATCCAAGTATAAGATTCCCAGCAAGCTGGGATTTAAATCGATTTATTTCTCTTGTGGATATTTTTTTCTCACACAATTTTTTTAGTTCACTCTTAATAAGATTGATCACCTTCTCTATCTTATCCTTATCTGTTCCCACATAAATGCCGAATATTCCGGAATCAGATAAAAATTCTGCAAAAGAATAAATAGAATACGCTAAGGCACGCTTTTCTCTGATGGTCTGAAAAAGTCTTGAACTCATTCCACCGCCAATAAGAGTAGTTAACACCATTAACGGGTACTTCTCCTTTTCACAATAAGGAACACCTATATTACCCATGCAGATATGAGCTTGTGAAATATTTTTTTCAATTACTGTTCTTTTATTGGTTTTGTTGATTTTCCTTTTAAACCTTATTTTTTTATTTCCTCTCGGAAAAGAGAAATATTTTTCAACTAGTTTTGTTACTTTTTTATGGTCAACATCTCCCGAGGCTGCCACAACAATTCTATCCGATGTATAATTTCTTTTCCAGAAATCCCTTAAATTTTTTCTGTTAAATTTTTTGATATTTTTCGACTTGCCAAGAACCGAAAATCCTAAAGGATGTTTATAGAAAAGATTTTTCTGAAAATGTTCATAAATCAATTCTTCGGGAGTATCCTCAATGCTGTTAATCTCTTCCAGGATGACATTTTTTTCGTTAATTATATCAGAACTATTGAAGAGTGGGTTTTTAATTATGTCAGAAAGAATTTCCAGAGCCATAGGAAGCTCTTTGCTGAGCACATGGACAAAGTAGCAGGTAAGTTCTCTACCTGTGAATGCATTGAGATTTCCTCCGACTGATTCGATCGATTTTGCAATCTCAAATGAACTCCTCTTTTTGGAGCCCTTGAATATCATATGTTCTATAAAATGGGAAATGCCATTATTATCGGAATTCTCATATCTTGAGCCAACTTTCACCCAGACTCCCAAACAGGCCGAGTTTGCTGAGGGAATCTTTTCGGAAACTAATGAAATACCATTATCCAGGATTGTCTTATTATATGAGATCATTAATATTCTTAATCTTTTAATACTTTGCTGCTTAAATCGATTTTTCCCTGAGGGTCAATTTTGATTATTTTAACCCTAACCTCATCGCCCAGTTTTAAAACATCCTCAACTCTTCTTATCCGGTATTTTTCAATTTCTGATATATGAAGCAGCCCATCTTTTCCAGGAATAATCTCAACAAATGCTCCAAAAGAAGTAATCTTCTTAACCTTTCCATTATATATCTTACCAACTTCGGGAACCTCCAGCATGTTTTCAATCATCTGCTTTGCCTTTCGTCCCATTTCTTCTTCAGGGGCAGAAATAAAAACCATGCCGTCATTTTCAATACTTACAGTTACACCGGTCTTTTCCTGAATCTCACGGATTACCTTTCCTCCAGGTCCAATTATCGTCCCTATATCCGTCACATCTATCTTAAATGTTATAATTTTTGGAGCATATGGAGAGATTTCTGCTCTTGGTTTTGAAATTGTCTTGTTCATAATGTCAAGAATATAAAGCCTGCCATTATGTGCCTTCTGGAGTGCTTCACTTAAAATATCAAATGTAACCCCTTCAATCTTCACATCCATCTGGAATGCGGTAATTCCCAGTTTTGTTCCTGTTACTTTAAAATCCATATCCCCCAGATGGTCTTCGTCACCGAGTATATCGGTGAGGATTGAAATTTTACCGTCTTCTTTTATCAGCCCCATTGCAATTCCTGATACTGCATCTCTTATAGGAACACCAGCATCCATTAGCGAAAGGGAGCCAGCACAAACTGTAGCCATAGATGAAGAACCATTTGACTCAAGTATATCTGAAACTATACGAATAGTATAAGGGAAAACATCATCCTTTGGAATCACCGGTTTAATTGCCCTCTCCGCAAGGAATCCGTGACCTATTTCTCTTCTCCCTGGACCCCGCATTGGCTTAACTTCTCCCACTGAAAATGATGGAAAATTGTAATGTAGCATATAACTCTTCCAGAATTCTTCCTCCAGTCCTTCGATCTTCTGCTCATCAACTTTTGTTCCCAGTGTGGTAACACAGAGAGCCTGCGTCTGACCGCGAGTAAAAATCGCTGAACCATGAGTCCTTGGCAGAACACCTATCTCACAGGTTATTTCCCTTATATCATCCAAACATCTGGCATCTATCCTAACACCTTCCTCAGTTATTATCTTTCGCATCTCTTTATGTTCTACCTCATTTACTACACTTTTTATCATATTCTCATTAATATTATTGTCACTTTCGAGATAATCTTTAAAATCTATCTTTAACCTTTCGAATATTTCTTGTGAAAATTTTCTCCTTTCTGCTTTATCCCTAATTTTTAAAAGTTCTTTTATTTTTCCAGTTGACCACTCTCTAATTTTATTGCATAAATCCTCATCCAGTCCGTTGTTTTCCAATGGTCTTTTTTCTTTACCACATAGTTTCACCAACTCCTGCTGAATCAGAACAACCTTTTTTATCTCATTATGACCAAATTTCAAAGCCTCAACTATCTCTTCCTCTGAAATCTCTTTAGCTTCACCTTCAACCATAATAACATTATTTTCAGTTCCCGCTATAACAATCTCCATATCACTCTGATTCAATTGCGAGTGAGTTGGATTGACAACAAATTTTTCATCTATCCTTCCAAGTCTAACAGCTCCGATTGGACCATTAAACGGGACATCCGAAACGGACAAAGCAGATGAGGCTCCAATAATCCCCAGAATGTCGGCTTCTGTTTCTCCATCAGAAGATAATACAAAAGCCGTTATCTGTGTTTCATAAGGAAAATTTTTTAGAAGCAGAGGACGAATAGGCCTATCAATAAGGCGGGCACTGAGAATTTCCTTTTCGGATGGTCTTCCTTCTCGTTTAAAGAATCCTCCAGGGATTTTACCGGCTGCATAAGCCTTTTCCCTGTATTCTACATAAAGGGGTAAAAAATCATAAATGTCAGTCTTTTCTTCGGAAGCAACCGACGTAACCAAAACAACCGTCCCTTCATATTGTACCCATACCGCCCCAGGTGCTTGATTTGCTACCCGTCCTGTTTCTATTATTAGTTTTCTCCCACCTATTTCCTTCTCTTTTCGAATAACCATTTATCTCTCCTTTAAAACTCAAATTATACCTGTGTCTCTTCCTCTTGTTTTATTAATTCCGACTTTTTAAATTTTAAATTATAAAAATGTTCGGATTTTATTAAGTAGATTCTTTTTTTTGTTTTATTGATTAAATATACTCTATCGCCTTTGAACTTACCAAATGCCAATCTCTCAATCTCTTTATCATCTCTTGTTTTAAACACAAATTCCATTCTTGGCTTGTCAAATCCATATTGAGAAAATTTCCCTTTATTATAATCGAGAAATTCCAAAGTTTTAATATTCAGGAATTGAGTTATAATATCATCTATTTTTGTTTTGTTTGCAAAAAGTTTCATATCTTCACCCAAAACCCAGTTATCCGCAGTATCCTTCACACAGACAAATAAACTGTCTTTATAATCCAATACGATTTTCTCCACAGTATCACTTTTAAAACTTACTACCGTTTTATTTCTTAATGTAAATAAATTTGGATTTAATTTATTCACTATTGAAGAATCAATCGTGATTATTGGGTCATAAACTTCATTTTTTGCATAATACGAAACTTCTCCTTCTTGTTCATCTTCTTTTCTTACTTTTGTACCAACCAACAAACTCAATTTAGAAGCTTCCTTTTCAAAAAATACATCCATTTTAACATTTGGCTTGTCCAATCCATATTTCTCTAAATTTTCAAAGTCTTTATCAATAAACTTTTTAACCTCCGTATAATCAAATTTATCCAATATACTCAAAGTTTCCTCAAAATCAGCACGGTCTTTAATTGGTTTTCGAATGTCCCATTCTTTAAATCCCGTCCTTACTAAATCTATAACTCGATTTGGATATGTAAGAACTATCCTATTAGCATCACTTTTATTAATTACAAGAATTTTTTTCTCTATATACTCCATAAGGTCTTTTATCATATTATCCAATATAACATAATTGGTAAGAAATATTTCTCCAGTGTTACTTTTTCTTGCATAAGCAGAATATCTGATTTGAGTCTTATCACCAAGAAGAATACTATCCTTCTCCCCATCTTTTAAAACAAGATATAATTTCATCTTCGTTGGACCTAATCCATAACTAATTGAATCTTCACCTGTTTCTGCAATAGTCCCTTCATTTTCAGCAATCTCCATTTGGGATATTAATGAATTTACATTCATGTTATTTGCTTTATAATTTACAGGAGTTATCAACCACCAGTTATTTTCTCTTTTTTCAAATGTCATCTTTATATCAGGTCTTTCAACTGTTATTGTTGCAATGCTGTCTCTGTGAAAATGGAATACTTTGTTTTTTTCCTTTCTTTCTGCTGTTCTTTTTCTCTCACCTATTACCTCGTAAAAAACAACATAAAAAATCAAACCTATAAATATTGCTGCCAGCAGAATTGTGCTCTTGAATTTCATCGGATTTGCTCACTCCTGAATGTTTTTATTAATTATCAATTTTAATTCGAAAATAATTCAAACCTTAGAAATCAGAGTTTCCTTCTTTTAACATAAATAGTAAACCCAGAAATTATAACAATAGCAGGAAGAAAAAGCAGAGAAAAATACCGTAAAAACATTGTCTGTTTTTCTGTTAGGTTCAGTCTTCTGTCTTCTGGATTCCTTGCCCGAATAGAAATAAGTTCTTCTTCTTCAGCAAGCCAGTTAATAACATTTAGAAAAAGGTCCATATTCCCCTGCGTTCTGGCAAACGAGTTACTTGAAAAATCTGAATCTCCAAAGACAACCAATCTTCCAGTCTTCTCTTTTATAGGTATGTCCTCTATAATTGTTTCATCGGTTAGTTCTCTTGGAAGAATTTTAGAAACAGCTACCGCCAGTGATAACGGACCGGGGGTATCTTCTCCTTCATTAAATTCTGGAGTATCATCTTTTCCAAACTTTGTCTCTCCAAAACTCCTTGGAGTGGTTTTCACCAGTTCTACAACTTCGAGGTCTTCTGATACACTACCCATTCTTGTTACAGACCTCGCCGCAGGAAAGAAGGTTGCTATACCTCTAAAATCGTTTGTAATTGGGTGATAACCATATTCATTAACAAGAGGCATCCCTGGACCTGCTCCGAATAACCTGCCAATGCCGCTGAAATCCAATATAAAATCATTCCTTACTTTAACGCCCCATTTCTCGAAGAATTCATTCATCCCTGGTGATGGTTCCGGGTCAAGAAGGAAAAATACTTTCCCTGCTTTATTAATAAATGCATCAATAGTATCCAGTTCAGCAGGAAAAAATTCTTTGGTGGGACCGATACTAACAAGAGCAGCACAGTCTTCAGGTATGCTATCTTCACGTGCAATAAATATCTTTTTTACCTCATAATTTTCCCCTTGAAGAGCCTCTTTTATAAAATTATAACCATCTTTTTCATAATCGTCAATATCCTTTTCTCCATGACCTTCTGTAAAATAAATTACCTTCTTCATTTCACGCGATACCTTAATAAAAGTATTCGTAAAATCCTGTTCAGTTGTGGTTGTTATTCTTTCGATTTTATCTCCGCATTCAATTACAGTTGTTCCGTAGGCTGTTATCTCATATTTCTTGACAAGGGCTGGATTTTTATCTGGATCAATGAATTCATACTTTACCCGCTTTGATACATTTACAAATTCAGCAAGTAAATCTTCCACGGCTTCCTTACGAGCACTCCTTTCACCTCTAAAAAATGATTTAATATCAACATCCTTTTTCAGACCTTTTAAAATTTTCACAGTCTGGGGTGAAAGACTGAACTGTTTTGCAGCAGTCAGGTCAAACCTGTGATTTCTTTTATTAATTACAAAGTTTATTAGAACAAGAATACCAAGAATTGATATTATTGTGGCAAGGGCGTTACCCCCATACTTTGTATCCCTTCTTCCCATTACTTCGACCGTCTTTCTGATATTAGTTATAAAATATATAATCCCAAGTAGAATACCAACAACTATCAAAGCGATAGAAGAAATCTCCCAGAAACCACTTATGGAATAATTTATAAAACCTATAATAATAAGAACTAAACCTAATATTCCCCCATATTTAGTATAATTTCTCATTTTACATCCTCCATCTTACAGAATCTATCGAGCGATATGTTAAAAATATCCCAAATATTATAAAACTTAGAAAAAATATTACGCTTTTAGAATCAATAATACCTTTAGAAAAATCATCAAAGTGACTTACAATTGCAAGATACTTTATAACTGAACTCCAGGTGTAACTCAACGAACTGGAAATCCAGTCTATAACCCATAAAAGAAGGAAAATAAAAAAACTCACAGCAGCCGCAATTATCTGATTTTCGGTAAAAGAGGATATCAAAAGTCCACATGAAAGAAAAGCCCCACCTAAAAATAAAAGACCTATGTAACCTGAAATAACTGGCCAAAATTCAGGATTCCCAAACAGAAAAAGAAGAAATATAGGGACAAATGCAAGTGTTATCATAGCAGTATAAAGTATAAATCCAGCAAAATATTTCCCTAAAATCCACTGTATTGGAGTTATTGGGGAAGTCATTAATAACTCTAAAGTTCCTGTTTTTTTCTCTTCTGCTATGAGTCTCATAGTTATCATAGGTATCATAAAAACTGCAATTATTGCCATATTATGAAATTGTTGACGGATCATCATCATATTAACATTTACTCCACTCTGCACGCCATAATAGGCTGCTTGTTGATCCATCTGAAGTGTATACTGTATAAAACCTGCCAATATATTATAGAAAAACCATCCTGACAAAACCAAAAATACTGTTAATATAACATAAGCTACCGGAGAAGTAAAATAAGACCCTAATTCTCTTTTAAATATATAAAATATATTTTTCAATTTTATACCTCCTCTTCTTTTGTTGTTAACTTTAGGAAAATATCCTCCAGACTCATACTTACAGTTCTCATTTCATTAAGTCCCCACTCACTTGAAACTACTATTTTGACAAGTTCTTTTCTTACATTAAAGTCAGGTTTTGTTTCAATATGAAATACTTGTAAACTATTATCTTTAGTGCACTGGAACTTAACTTCGGATACACCGTCGATCCTTTTTAACTTTTCACCAATTTCATTTTTAGGTCCCTCTATTTCTACAAGTATTATTTCTGAACCTCTTATCCTTTTTGTGAGATTTTCGATACTGTCTTCAGCTGCTATCTCTCCCTCATTAATAATAAGAACCCTCTGGCAGGTCATACTAACTTCAGGAAGAATATGTGTACTAATCACTATAGTGTGCTGACCAGCCAAAGATTTAATAAGCTCACGCGTCTCTATAATCTGTTTTGGATCAAGACCCGCGGTTGGTTCATCGAGAATTAAAATTTCGGGATCATGAATTAATGCCTGGGCAAGTCCTACCCTCTGTCTATAGCCTCTGGACAGTTTACCTGTAACTCTGTGTTTTACGTGTTCAATAGCAGTCAAGTTCATAACTCTCTTTGTACTTTCATCGAGTTTCCTTCCAGAAAGTCCCTTTATGCTCCCTACAAACTCAAGATATGATAATACAGTCATATCTGTATACAAAGGTGGATTTTCTGGCATATATCCAATAAGTCTCTTCACCTCTAATGGATTCTCAAAAACATTATATCCTGCCACCCTCACAGTCCCCGAAGACGCTGATAAATAACAAGTAATAACTCTCATAGTAGTTGTCTTACCAGCAGCATTTGGTCCCAAAAATCCTAATATCTCTCCCTTCTTTACATTAAATGAAATATTATTTACTGCTTTTTTTACGCCGTAATACTTTGTTAAATTTTCAACTGATATCATAACAATAACTTCCTCCTAAGCCTTATCACAATTAATTTGAATATCAAAGAATTTTTTTATCTAATCTTAAGTTCAGCTTTTATTTTTTTGTATTTCTCTATATTCTTTTTTTTAAGATATTTTAAAAGTTTTTTTCTCTTTTCGACAAGTTTTAATAATCCTCGACGTGAATGATGATCCTTCTTGTGAACTTTAAAGTGTTCAGTAAGGTATTTTACTCTTTTGGTAATAATTGCTATTTGGGCCTCAGGTGAGCCAGTATCTTTTTCATTTTTACCAAACATTTTTACAATCTCTTTAATCCCCTCTTTTTCCAATGTCATTTATCCCTCCAAATAATCTTCCCTTTTATTGATAACTGCTAAAGAATTTAGTACATTCTTTTTTATCTTTTTGAATTTGTTTAACAAGAGCTTCTACATTTTCAAACTTTATTTCATCCCTTAAATGCTTGATTACTTCAACTGTTATTTTTTCATTATATATATTATCATTAAAATCAAATATATTTGCCTCCATTGAAATTTTTTGAAAATTAAATGTCGGTTTTGTTCCAATATTCAGAAGCCCATTATACATTTTCCCCTTTACTGATATTTTAACAATATAAGTCCCATTCTTGGGAATAAGTTTTGTATCGTTATCTATTTTTATGTTTGCTGTCGGAATATTTATTGTTTTTCCAATACTGTTACCCTTAATTACCATTCCTGAAAATGAATAATTTCTTCCGAACATCTGTGACACATCATAAACTTCTCCATGTTTTAGTGCCCTTCTTATTCTTGAACTGCTTATCAATTCACCCTTATATTTCACAGGAGTAACCAAAGTAATATTGTAGTTGAATTTTTTACTTAGTTTATTAAGGGTATCAATAGAACCTTCTCGATCTCTTCCAAAGGCATGATTGTATCCAATTACAATCTCTTCTGCTTTAAACTTATTTACCAAAAAATCCTCAATAAATTGAGAAGAATTTATTTTTGAAAATTCTTTTGTAAATTTTATTACAACAAGAAAGTCTAAATCAAAATTTTCTAAAAAATTCCCTTTTTCTTCGATTGTAGTAAGTATTTTAATCTTTTCTTTATTTTTGTGTTTTATTACAGTTTGGGGGTGGGGGTCAAAAGTAACAAGAATAGAGTTTATTTTTGTTACTTTTGAGATTTCACAAAGCCTTCTGATAATTGCCTGATGTCCCAGATGTATCCCGTCAAAGGTACCTATCGTTATGGCTGAATTCCTATGACTGAAAAATTTGCTTATATTATTTACAACTTCCATAAAATTTCTGACTGTTGAAATAACTTCCAAGATCGCCTAAAAAGAGTGAATCTTGAATGGAATATTTCCCTACTTTCGTTCTCGTAAGGGATTTCAGGTAGGAACCACATCCCAGTCTCTGTCCTATATCATAGGCTAAAGACCTGATATAAGTTCCTTTCGAACAAGTAGTTTTAAATGTTAGAAAGGGGCTTTCATATTTTAATATCTTCAGAGAATATATTTTTACTTCCCTTGGTTTTCTTTCAACTTCCCTTCCCGCTCTTGCAATCTTATAAAGAGGAACTCCAGAATATTTTACCGCCGAATACATCGGTGGAATTTGCATTATTTTCCCAATAAATTTAGAAAACAATCTTTCTAATAAATCTGACGAATATCTCTTAACAGGTTTTATCTCTTTGATTTTACCATATGCATCATATGTATCCGTAATTATTCCAAATTCCATCACACTTTCATATTCCTTTTTTAGTTCCATCAACTCCGAAATTTTTTTCGTAGAATCACCTAAACATACTAACAGAACCCCAGTAGCAAATGGGTCAAGACTACCTGCGTGTCCTGCTTTTTTTATTGCTCCTTCTTTGCGGATTGCTCTTATCACATCAAACGATGTTAGAGCAGGCGGTTTAAAGATATTTAATATCAACTCCTTAAAAAGAATTTTTAATCAAATTATTACTTCTAAAAAAATTATGATTTTGCCTTTTTTAAAAGGTCGTCAATTTTTGAAACTTCATCAAATGTATTATCCATAAAAAAATGGAGTTCTGGAACATTTTTCAATCTTATTCTGGATGAAAGTTCTCTCCTTAAAAATTTCTTCGCTCGTAATAACCCTTTATACGACTTTTGTTTTTCAATATTATCCCCCAGTGCGCTAAAATATACTTTTGCAACTTTTAAATCATCAGAAACAATAACATCAGTAATTGTAACAAAACCTATTAATGGATCTTTTATTTCTTTGAGAATAATATTACTTAACTGAATTTTTAAATCACAGGCAACTCTTCTGCTTCGTTTATACTCCATATATTTTCCGCCCGAATCGTGTATAAATTTTAAAAAATTACGTTAAATTATACAGACAAATGAATAAATTTTAGACCAATCTCTCGTTCCAGTTAATTATCTCCATTCTTCCATCTGCTATAATCAATTTATCAATAAAATCGAACACCTTTTCAATAGAAACCGTATCATTGCTTACCTTTGATACTCCCAATAGAGCCCTCTGCCATTTATCTTGATATCCGACCTCGGCTATAGAAACATTAAAGCGCTTTGAAATTTTATCTTTAATACTTTTGATAACTATTCTCTTTTCCTTTAGAGAACTTGCTTGAGGTATCAGAACCTCTATTTCACAAATCCCGACAACCATTTAATTAGATTGCAAACAAATTTTATATCTAAATTGATTTTTTAATTTCTACTATTTTATAAGATTCTAAAACATCTTCTGTTTTAATATCATTATAATTTTCTATCCCTATTCCACACTCAAATCCACTAGCCACCTCTTTTATATCCTCTTTAAAACGCTTGAGAGACTGTATCTTTCCCTCGTAAATGGACTTTCCGTCTCTTATAATCCTTATTTTATCATTTCTATATATTTTACCTGATTCCACATATGTTCCGGCGACAGTTCCTACTTTTGAAATCTTGAAAACCTCCCTTACTACAGCAGTTCCTATCACTTCTTCTCTAAATTCTGGTTCAAGAAGCCCTTCTAAAGCCTTTTTAACATCGTCAATGGCATTATAGATAACATTATATACTCTTATATCTACATTTTCTTTTCTGGCAATTTCTCTACTTTTAGAATTTGGTCTAATATGAAAACCAATAATAATAGCACTTGCAGCCGATGCTAACAAAACATCTGTTTCCGATATAGTTCCAACACCTTTATGAATTATCTTTATTGCTATTTTTTTATCATCGGAATTGAATTTTAAAAGGGAATCTGATAATGCTTCTGCCGAACCATCTGTATCTGCTTTTATAATTATAGATAACTCCTTAATTACACCAAATTTTATCTGTTGAGAAACCTCATCTAATGTTAGATAACGAGTCCTGCGATATTCTTGTTCTCTTTTCAATTGCTGTCTTTTTAGACTTATCTCTCGAGTCTCTCTTTCATCTTCAAGAACAATAAAAGTATCTCCTGCTTGAGGAACACCTGTAAATCCCAAAACCTGCACAGGGGATGAAGGAAATGCTTCTGATACATTTTTCCCTCTCTCGTTTAACAATGCTCTAACTTTACCGTAGTATTGTCCTGCGATAAATGAATTAGAAATCTTTAACGTTCCGACACTAACCAATATAGTTGCTACTGGACCTCTACCTTTATCCAATTTAGATTCTATAACTGCTCCCCTTGCAGTTTTATTTGAATTTACCTTCAATTCCAGAAGTTCTGCCTGAATAAGGATAAGTTCAAGTAAATTGTCTATACCTTGCCCTGTCTTCGCAGATATCTCTACTGAAGGATACTTACCTCCCCAATCTTCAACTAAAATATTTATATCGGCAAGTTGCTTTTTTATCTTTTCAGGATCAGCATTTGGTTTATCAATCTTATTAATTGCGACTATTATAGGCACTTGTGCAGACATTGCATGGTTTATAGCCTCTACCGTTTGTGGCATAACATTATCATCAGCAGCAACAACCAAAACAACAATATCTGTTACCTGGGCTCCACGCGCCCTCATTGCTGTAAAGGCTTCGTGACCAGGTGTGTCTAAAAAGGTAATCCTTTTACCGGAATATTCAACTTCATAAGCCCCGATATGTTGGGTTATACCACCAATTTCTCCTGCCACTATATTACTTTTCCTAATAAAGTCAAGAAGTGAAGTCTTTCCATGATCCACATGCCCCATTATAGTGACTATTGGCGCTCTTTCTTCCAGGTTATCTTCATCTTCCTGTTCTTCTTCTAATACATCAAGTCCATACTCAGGTAGAAGTTCCACATTATAACCAAATTCATCAGCGACCATAGTTATAGTTTCAAAATCCATTCTCTGGTTAATTGTAACCATTAAACCCATTTCCAGACACTTTTTTATAACTTCATTTGGTTCAACATTCATTAGTTCTGAAAGCTCTGCAACAGAAATAAACTCACTAATCTTAATTAAATTCTTTTCTTCTATTACTTCTTCATGTTCTTTTACCTTTTTATATTTTCTCCTTATTTTTCCAGTCTCCATTCTGGCAAAAGTCTCTTTAATTGATGCATCGACCTCTTTTTGGTCTATCTTTTTCTTCTTATACTTTTTCCTTAGTTTCTTCTTCTTAT
>JAUWXV010000326.1 GCA_030616165.1 bacterium
GACATCTTAAGAAAGAAGTAAAAGGTGAAGCGTAGATGGGTATTTTTTAATATATAAATTACTAATCATTTTTACATGGAACATAACTGTAAAATCGATGTTTAAGTATATGAAATTGTGTATTATGTTACAGAAGAAAAAATGAGTCAAGTTTAAAAAGGTAAAAACCGAGAATTACGCTAATCAACACTAATTGTTTTTTATTAAATTGTTTAATGTTAAATTCGTGAAATTCGGGTAATTAGCGGTTTTTAGAGCGGACTCATAAATAGTAATTTTTAAAATTTTTTTATTGCAATTAACCTATTTTTTATTTATAATTATAAAGAATATATAATCAATAATTATTATTCAGTAAAAGGCAAACCAAAGTTTAAAACAAAGCCTTTTTTGATAACTCTTTAAATTATTTAAATTTAAAGGAGGTAAAACATAAATCTATTTGGTTGAGCTTTTTGGAAGTTTTTTTGGCGGTTTTATTGTTTAATATAATGAAGACCAATTAATAACTTTTAATTAAAAAATATATTAATTAAAAGCATAGATTTATGTTTTAAAAAATAAAGGTTTGTTTTAACTTAAAATGGTTTGCATTTTTTATTTTGAGGAGAAGTTATGAAGATTGTGAATAATTTTAAAATAATAGTGATATTGATATTTTTTATATTTTTTATTATAAATTCCGATACATTTGCTCAGATTGAACCCTATAAGAAGTTCGACCCAAAGAAAAAGGATTGGGAATTATATGTAACATTTACAACTTCTGGTGGTGGTTTGGGTGGTAAGGTAAAATGGGGAGACAGAAAAAATGTTCAGCGTTTTTTCTCTTTTGAAGTAGGTGGAGTAAGAGGTGAGAACGAATTTACTACGATGGTCTGGGACCCCTATTATGGATATTATCCATATAAAATAAATCAGACCAGATATATGGTGCTTTTACCGTTTTACTTTGGTTTTCAAAAGAGGTTATTTGAAGAGGCAATAGAGGAAAATTTTCGTCCATTTCTTGATTTTGAGCTTGGACCTGTTATCGGAATGAGGTTTCCGGTTGGTCATGGCCTCTTTGGAAATATAAAAAGAGGGAGAACGGGTATAACACTTGGTGGATTTTTAGGGGCGGGTATTGAATTTGGAGATATAAGTAAGAGTGCATACATTTTTTCTCTCGGATACAGGATTTCATATTTTTTTAAAAAACTTGTTAATGATGCTAATGATAATGAGCAGGATTTCAGTGCATTTGTAATAAGACTTGGAATGTTAACGCAATTCTAAAGAGAAAATTTCACAAACAGTTAAAACTTAAATATGAGATTGAAATGGCGGAGAGAATAACAAAGCAGAGCGAAGATTTTTCCCGCTGGTATAATGATATAGTAATCCAATCAGAGCTTGCAGATTATTCACCAGTCAGGGGTTGTATGGTGATAAGACCCAATGGGTTTGCTATCTGGGAAAAGATAAGAGATACTCTTGACCGGTTGATAAAAGAGAGCGGGCATCAGAATGCATATTTCCCGCTATTTATACCAGAAAGTTTCTTTAAAAAGGAGGCAGAACACGTAAAGGGATTTTCTCCGGAGTGTGCAGTTGTGACTCATGGTGGGGGTAATAAATTAGAAGAATCTCTGATGGTAAGGCCCACATCTGAAACTATAATATACACAATGTATTCAAAATGGATAAAATCCTACCGTGATTTGCCAGTTTTGATAAATCAGTGGGCTAATATAGTTCGCTGGGAAATGAGAACCAGACTTTTTCTCCGGACAACTGAATTCCTCTGGCAGGAAGGGCATACCGCTCATGCCACTTACGAGGAAGCCGAAGAGGAATGCTTGAAAATACTTAATCTTTATTCAGATTTTGCCGAAAAGTATATGTCTATTCCTGTTCTTAAAGGGCAAAAGAGCGAAAAAGAAAAGTTTGCAGGTGCATTAAAAACTTACAGCATTGAAGCTATGATGCAGGATAAAAAAGCCCTTCAGTGCGGAACTTCTCATAATTTAGGTCAGAATTTCTCAAAAGCCTTTAACGTCAGGTTTCAGACGAAGAACGGGAATATGCAATATGTCTGGCAAACAAGTTGGGGAGTGAGCACAAGGTTGGTAGGTGCCCTTATTATGGCGCACAGCGATGACCAGGGATTGGTGTTACCACCAAGACTCGCACCTACACAGGTTATTATTATTCCTATTTGGGGAGAGAAAAAAGATAATTCCGAAATCATTAATATAATCGATAAAATTAAAAACGACATTAAAAAAGATGTATCCGTAAAAGCAGACACAAGCGAGCAGAACTCACCAGGGTGGAAATTCAATCAATATGAATTGCTTGGTGTTCCGCTGAGGATTGAGATAGGTCCGACTGACATCAAAAATAGAGAGGTAGTATTCGTCAGGAGGGATAATAATAAAAAAGAGAAAGTATCTTGGGATAAAATAAAAGAAAATGTTAGATTTATACTTGAAGATATCCAGAAAAGCATTCTTAAAAAAGCGAGTGAATTCAGAGATTCAAACACTTTCTATTTTGATGATTATAAAAAATTTAAAGAGATAATGGAAAGAGATGGAGGTTTTGTTATGGCTCACTGGTGTGGAGAAAAAAGTTGTGAAGATAAGATTCAGGAAGAGACAAAAGCGGTTATATGCACTATTCCATTCGACAGCAAAGAAGAATCAGGAAAATGCATCCTTTGTGGAGATAATTCGTCAAAAAGGATTCTTTTTGCAAGGTCTTATTAAATATGTTAGTTGAACTTATATTATGATTGGACAGACAGGAATGTCTGTCCTACTAGTTTCTGTTTTTATTAAATATGTAGTTGAACTCATATTATGATTGGACAGACAGGAATGTCTGTCCTAATAGTTTCTGTTTTTATTAAATATGTCAGTTGAATTTATATTATGATTGGACAGACAGGATTGTCTGTACTACTTGTGTCTGTTTTTATTAAATATGTTAGTTGAATTTATATTATGACTGGACAGACAGGAATGTCTGTCCTACTAGTGTCATGTCAACAGTAATATAACGTATAAAATAAATTATAGTTTTTTGTTGGTGTTGTCATCAACAGAGAAGATAGTATAATAAAAGAAATTTAATTATTTTACAACCCCCTTTAGTTCCCCCTTTGATAAGGGGGATTTAAAAAGATGGAGTTTCTATTTTTTTAGAAAATGTGTGTTG
>JAUWXV010000174.1 GCA_030616165.1 bacterium
AATCCAATTGGTCCCCCTTCTGTATTGACAGTATTTCTTATTCTTGTTCCCAAACTCTGTTTTGTAACATAAATTGTAAAAAAAATTCTATTTTGGAATTATATAAAAATAGATGAGATATTAATTTAATCGAGGATTTTGAGAAACAGAGTTTCTCAGTCACCCTCATTCCCAAACAGAGTTTGGGAACGAGAGTTGGAAATTATCCGACATGGCGGATACGGCTGCGGCGGATAATGTAAGGGCGAAGCATTCAAAGGAAGGGTTTTCAAAGGATTTAATCAATGAATAAAAGAATACTTCGCCCCAACTTTAAGCACGTAATTCATATATAAAATGCAGAGTTTTTTGCCAGATAAAATTTTTATTGAAAAGGGCTGTGAGAATAATGTTTTAAGTCTTAATATTTTGAAAAGACTTTCTCGTATTCCAATAGAATATTTTGATGGAAAAGACAATAAATATTTAAATCAAAACGCTTTAGTTATAAGAAAATATAAAGGCAATTTTTTTAAGCGTTGTCCGGGCAGTCCAGATGTGATTTGCTGTAATTATTACGTGCTTCAAAATGCAGAAAACTGCCATCTTAACTGCACGTATTGTTTTTTACACGAATATTTCAAAGGTAAGGCAATAGTCATTTATTCAAATATTGAGAAAATGTTTGATGAAATAGATAGGATATTGAATAAAAATCAGCGAAGATTTTATCGCATAGGGACAGGAGAATTTTCGGACAGTCTGGCTCTTGATGATTTGACAAATTTTAGTAAATCAATCGTTCCATTTTTTGCTGAATATAATAATGCTCTCCTTGAACTGAAGACTAAAAGTATCAATGTAAATAATTTACTTGAACTCAATCATAAAAAAAGGACGGTTGTTTCATGGTCAGTTAGTCCCGATAAGGTGATTTATGAGGAGGAGAGTTTATCTCCATTGTTGGATGAGCGATTAAAGGCAGCAAAGATTTGCGCCGAGAAGGGTTATCGGATAGGATTTCACTTTGACCCTGTAATTTATTATCAAGGATGGGAAGAGGATTATAAAATAGCAGTAAAAAAAATTTTCAGTTATGTACATCAAAAGGAGATAATTTGGATAAGTCTTGGAAGTTTCAGATATGTGCCTGAATTTAGGAATATTATCAGGCAAAAATTTCCACGAAGCAAAATTATTTATGGTGAGCATATTTTGAGCAATGATGGGAAAATGAGATATATCAAGCCCCTTAGAGTTGATATTTATAAGAAAATGCTCTCCTGGATAAGAGAATACTCGAAAGATGTTTTTGTTTATTTATGTATGGAACCAAAAGAAATATGGAAGAAGGTATTTAACCTTGATTTAAAAGAAAGTGGTGACCTTGAAAAACTTTTTCCCAGAAGTTAATGCAAAAATAAAATACTAAGCAACGATATTAATATTTTTTCCAGTCCCGGCAGGTGGATTTTTTCTTGTGTTTTTGGTTGGATTTGTTTTTGATTCAGGAGTTGTAGTTTGGGTTCTTTGGGTTTTCCTTGGCTGTTGTGTTTTTTGAGCTTGGCGCTGATTTACAGGCTGTGTTTTACTGACTCCCTGAGTGGGATTTATTGATTGAGGCATTTTTATTTTGCTCTTTTAGGTATAAAATAAAAATTATTTAATCAGTCAAACCAGAGATATTTTCTTTCGTTATATCCGGTATCGATTTCGTGATAATACGAGATTTCATCCTCATCTGGTATCCAGCAAAGGAATATTGGTCTTCCGTCTTTTTCTGATAAAAAATCAATCACGCCCTGGTCAACATCTTTGAGAAAACAGCCAAGGTCGTGAATCCTTTTGATTATTGAATTTAGTTCTACGACAATTTCATTGAGTTCCTTTTTCTTGTTGTAAATTTCTTTTTTCCCTTCGTATCCGATTTTGTATTCATTAGTAAGTTGGATAAGAGCAATCTCATATTCAATGTAATCGGCTTTTTCTTTTTTCCTTTTCAGTTTGTTTATTATCTTTTTTAATTCGGGGACCAATTTATTAGCTTCTTCAACTGTAAAAAACTTTGCAATCATTATTTATCTCTGATTATTTTAATTACACTATATATTATATAAAAATTTGTAAATAAAATCAAGAATATTTTTATTAAATTTCAAATTATTTTGTAATTTAGTAGATATTACATAGGTATAGGATGGATTAATAGAATGGATTAAATTACGAATATATTATTTATTTAAAAATTTGTGTTTTAGTAGAACAAATATTCAAACCTTTTTGTTTATTGTGCCGGAACTTCTTTTAGGTGGAGGAGCAGGTGCTTTCCGCGGTGCGGTTTTCTTTTTTGGGGGTGGACTCCTTTTAGCTGGTGTTTGTTGAGGTGGAGGCTGACTCCTTACTCCGCTGACTCTTGGCATTTTTTCTCCTATATTGTTTTAATAAAATATTATAAAGATTATTATAAGTTATTTTAATATTGATTCTGTTTTTATAATCGTCATGATTTTCAGTATCTTTAACCGGGAACTGTGTATTTTATTTTAATGGCAAATTATATTAATTTTTTTGGGTATTTCTGATTTTTTGTGATAATCAACGAATTTTATGTGGATTTATACATTATGGATGTGTTTTTATTAACAGTCTATTGTGAGGGCAGAACAATGCCTGCACACTGTGTTCTGCCCCTACGTTAAATTCAATATTACATGAAATTTAATACATTACCATTAACATTAATCTTTACTTTTTTAGTTATAAATATTATCAACTGATGTCTTTCATTTTAAAAAATTTATATCATCATAAGATTCCAGAAAGAATCAATTTTTTAATTTATAGCAGAAATAATTTTATACATTGATTTTTTTTGAAGTAATTTTTAAATTTTTATAGAAATAATATAGGAGTGAGTATTTTGAAAACTTCGGAAGACGACAAAAATAGAACGAAATATGCCAAAGATAATTTAACAAAAGCAAGATACTACAAATCAGCCGGTGATTTTAAGAAATCAAAGGAGTTTGCAATAGAAGAATTCAAACTTAAGATTATTCAGGGCAATTTAAAGATGGCTGAAATGATACAAAAAGAATTTAATCTTCCTGCTGAGGCAGTAAATAGTTATGTTTTAAATGCCTTAGAAAAGAATAAGGAAAAAGGGAAACATGAAATTGCGGCAAGGATAGGAAAAATATTTAAACTTTCTCCAGATAAATATATCTCATCGGCGATAAAAGCATTTGAAACCTATATTAAAATGGAAATGTATAAAAAAGCGTTTCAGATAGAAAAGGAGTTCTCAATTCCATACAATGAAATAAAAAACTTGATGATTGAGATATTTGAGTTAAATGTTTCCAAGAAAAGGTTTGAAATGGCGGTATTTATAGCAAAAGAATATAAAATATCTGGTGAAAGGGTGATGAATGCTACAGAAAAAACACTCCGAAATTATGTTTATTCTAACCGATTTGATGAGGCTGATGAGCTTTGTGATAGTCTGAAAATTCCGAAGAGAAGTTTAATGAAAGTGGCTGTTGATGAATTTAAAAGGCGATTCAATTCAGGAGATTATGCTGGTGCTACGTTTATAAAAAAGCATTATAAAATACCCAATGAAAATGTGCATGGTATAGTGCTGAAAGTTTTCAATTATCATATAAATAAAAAGATTTTTGATGTTTCAAAGTCACTCCTGAAAGAATATAGTCTGCCAAAAGAAAAAGTTCGCTCGATTGCTGAAAAAGTAGTGGAGGATTTATTGGCAAAAAATGACTTTGCAACGATTCATAAGATTTCAAAAGAATATTCATTAGGTAAGGACTTTATAAAGAATGCTGCAGTCAAGGTTTTTAAAGAAAAAATGACTCAAAAAAAATATAATACCGCCATTAATATGAAAAATGAGTTTAAAATACCACGGGACCAAATTTTAAATACTGTTATAAAAGAATATAAAAATTGTGTGAATTCCAAGCAAATAAGATTAGCAGAACTAATAAAAAGGGAGTGTTTAGGAGAAAAAGAAGGTTTTTGGGGAAAATTATTGAAAAAATCAAAATAAAATTTTATAAAGGTTTTATTGATAGAAATATTTTAACTTGAATGAAAATATTGGGAGGGAAATATGTATAACAAGATTGGATATGAACTTCGAATGAGTAGGATAATAAATCCAATAAGTGGGAATACGATTATTGTTGCAATAGACCATGGATTAATTATAGGACCCATTTCTGGAATAGCTCCGATAGAGGATGTTGTAAAAAGGATATCCAATGCATCTCCGGAAGCGATTCAACTTTCACCTGGTTCAGTTTCTGCTGTTTTCAGAGTATTCAAAGGGAAGAACAGACCGGCATTGATTCTTAGAATTGACGCAACAAATACCTGGAGAAAGGGACTTCCTGGTGAAAATGAGAATATTTTCCATACAGGGATTATATCCCCACTGGAGGCATTGAAAATCGGAGTAGATGGGGTTATCTGTTTCTTTTTTGTAGGACATAATGATGCAATCCTTGAAGGCGAGATGATGCAGCATCTTTCAGATTGTTCATACCGATGCCGGGAGATAGGTCTTCCACTTATAGTTGAGGCGGTACCTGTGGGAGTTGAAAATGAATACGAACATAAATTAGTGAGACTTGCAGTCAGAGTTGCATCAGAAGCAGGGGCTGATATAATTAAAACCAATTATACAGGAGATATTGATAGTTTCAGGGACGTTTTGGAACACGCTTCGGTTCCTGTGCTTATTAGAGGTGGTCCTAAAACAAAATCAGTGGAAGAATCTTTCAGGATGGTCGAAGACGCTATGAAAGCTGGTGCAAGAGGAATAGTTTTTGGCAGGAATATCCTTCAAGCAGAAGACCCATCAAAAATGATTCAGGATTTCTCTAAAATTGTTCATGAAGGAAAAGGCAAGTGAAACATTCGAAATAGTAATTTGAAGTTTTCCTGTGCAACTTATTTTAAAGAATAAAAATTCTGCTTTTGTTGTAAATATTTAACTATGAGCCATTTCGTAAATTAAAAAATAGTAGATATTTTATTGTCTAACTGACACAGAGACGCATCGCGATGCGTCTTTATTATGAATTTTTTTAATTTAAAAGAAATATAGTGAATAAAATTGTTATATTTGGAGCAGGTAATATAGGAAGGTCGTTTATTGCACAATTATTTTCAAAGGCAGGATATGAAGTGGTTTTTATAGAGATAGATCCTGTAATCCTCGAAGCACTGAATAAATATCATAAATATAGAATTGAAGTTAAGGATATTCGTTCGGAGACGATATGGGTAGATAATGTTAGTGGGATTAATCTAAAAGAATCCGAAAAGGTGAGAGATGCAGTCTCAACTGCGGGTATTATAGCAACTGCTGTGGGTTCAAAAGCTCTCTCTGATATTTATGAAGATATTGCTTATGGGATTTTATTAAGGAGAAAAACGAATCCAGAGAATCCACTTAATATAATAATATGCGAGAACCTCAGAAATGCAAAAGAAGAGTTTTATAGAGGATTAAGAAAATATCTTCCCTGGGATTTTCCCGAAGATGAAATGCCCGGACTTGTGGAGACAAGTATCGGAAAGATGGTTCCCATAATGAGAGAAGGGGATAGGATGAGTGACCCCCTTTTAGTTTATGCAGAGGCTTTCAATACTTTAATACTTGATAAGAAAGAATTTAAGGGTAAAATACCTGATGTCTCCGGTCTTGACCTGAAAGATAATATGAAGGCGTATGTGGATAGAAAGTTGTTCATACATAATCTTGGACATGCCGCAGTAGCATATTTGGGATATGTTTTTAATCCAGAATTAGAGTATATCTGGGAAGCAGTTAATATACCCGAAATTGAACAAACAGCAAGGTCTGCTATGTGGGAATCAGGATTATCATTAATTGAAGAATATCCACAAGAGTTCAATAAAGCAAATCAAAAAGAGCATATTGATGACTTGTTAATTAGGTTTAAAAACAAGAATTTAAACGATACGATATACCGCGTAGGGAGAGATATTCAAAGAAAACTTAGTCCTGAAGATAGGCTTGTTGGAGCTGTTAGACTTGATATAAAGTATAATATTAATTATGATAATACCGCAAAAGCAATTGCTTCTTCCGTTCTTTTCAGAGCAAAGGGCGAAAAGGGAAAGTTATTTTACAGAGACGAAATATTTGTAAATAATATCTATTCGAAAGGTATAGAAAGAGTGCTGACCGAAGTCTGCAAATTAAATAAAGTTTCAGATAGTGAGATTATTAGAAAAATAAGTTTGTTTCATAAAAGGATTCTTGAATCCGGGACTTTTTAAATAAATGAGAAATTTATTTAAAGTATTTGTAATCAATCTTTTTTGGTTTAGAGTTTTCTACAAATATAACAGTTGATCCACATTTTCTACAGTTGTAAATGTTTACATATTTTCTCCCATTGACATTTTCGATTCTTCCAAGCATTTCAATTTTTCTGTGATAGCACATATTTCTATCTCCTTGACTTTATATTTTTACTTGCTTTAGTATCGGCATAATAGTTTTTTTAGTTGAATTTTCAGGAAGTTTTGCAGTATTCTATGCAAAAAGATTAATCTCTGGAGAATAAATATTGGATTTTCAAAATAATTTTGATAAATTTTTATAGAATTATTCATAAAACGGAATGACAGTATAATTTAAGGAGTATCTAATGAAACTTCTGCATTATATAAAAGGTTCTAAATACCGCCTCGGATGTTTGGTGGATGATTATGTCGTAGATTTGAGCAGGGGTTGGAGGGATTATATTAAAATTGGAGGATTGGATAATAATAAGGGGGAACTCCCATCCGATATGGTTGAATTTTTTATGGCAGGAAGAGAATCTTTGAGGAATCTTAAAAGAGTTATAAGATTTGCAAAGGGATTGATAAAAAAAGAAGAATTTCATACTGATTTTATTTTTAATGCTGAAAAAGTAAAATTTGGTCCGCCTGTATTGAATCCCGGAAAGATAATATGTATAGGTTTAAATTATCGTGATCACTGCGCCGAACAAGGAGTAAAAATTCCAAAAGTCCCGATAATATTTTCTAAGTTCAGCACTGCTGTTATTGGGCATAATGATTTTGTGGTTAAACCCTCTTTGACAGAAAAACTTGATTATGAAGCAGAATTGGCATTTGTTATTGGAAAAGAGGGACGATGGATTAATAAAAAAGATTGGTTAAAGTATGTTGCAGGATATACAATTATGAATGATATAAGTGCCAGGGATATTCAATTTTCAGATGGTCAGTGGGTAAGGGGGAAGACCTTTGATACTTTTGCACCTATTGGACCTTATATCGTTACAACTGACGAAATCAAAGACCCTCATAATCTTGTCATTCAACTTACTCTAAATGGAAAAATTATGCAAAATTCTAATACATCCAATCTGATATTTGGTATTCCTCATCTGGTTAGTTTTCTTTCTAATGTAATGACATTGAAACCTGGAGATATTGTGACAACTGGAACACCCCCAGGCGTTGGAATTTTCCGCAAACCTCCAGTTCTTTTGAAGCATAGTGACCAAATTGAAATATACATTGAAAAGATTGGAAAATTAAGAAATATGGTAATCGATGAATCTTTTTACAAAAAACAAATCAGGAATATTAAAAGAAAATAGAAAAGATAAATACTGTAATTAAGTCGATAACGAGGCAGTTGAAAATACTTTCTCTCAATGCTTTTATCGAAGCCTAAAGAACAGAGAAATATGGGTAGGTTTTTCAGGGATATAAATGTAAGTACAAAAACTTGCTAAAAATACGGACATCAATCGAAGTATGCTTTGAAGGGAGAGATAATAATGTATGAAAAAAAATTTATTCCTGAACAAAATTTAAAGGATTCAGTATTATTGGTCAACAAAAAAG
>JAUWXV010000315.1 GCA_030616165.1 bacterium
CAGTTTTTTTAGAAATTATTCTTCTTGTATCGCAATTTTCAGGTAATTATCACAAAAATTTAGAAGGACTATCTTTATTAAATTTTGATAATTATAGTAGATAATAAAATGTTATTTTTCTTGATATAAATATTTAACTAAGGGAGGACTATAAAATGAAAAGATTTTATTATTTTGTATTGATATTATCGGTTTTCATTATTATTTTACCCACGAAATCATTTTGCCAGTTTTATAAAATATATGGATATGATACTCCTGAAGCAGGCGAAAAAGAATTTTCTTATTGGTTATCTTATATTCCGTCAAGTGACCACACCCATGAATTTTTTGGAGAAGAGATCGAGCGGGAAGGCATGTTTTCCCACTCATTAGAAATTGAATATGGATTGAGTAACCGTTTTGCAGTTGCTCTTTATCTTGATTTTGAACATCCAAGATACAGCGGCATAAAATGGGTGAATACAAAAGCGGTTATGGCACGCTACAGATTTTATGAAAAGAAGTCGAAGCCAGTGGATATTGCGATTTATACGGAGTACAAACTTCCAAAGAAGCAGTATATAGATTATGAAGAATTAGAATTAAAACTCATTCTGGAAAAAGATTTTGGCTTTCACACAATTGTTACAAATCCGACTTTTGAAAAAAAGATGAGCGGGAGTGATATAGATAAAGGAGTTGAATTTTCTTTTTCGGGAGGATATTATTACAAAAGAAGCCCCGTTGTTCAGCCAGGAATCGAATTTTACAGCAAAATGGGAGAGGTCCGCGACACGAAACTTTTTAAAGACCAGGAAAGTTATGTTTTCCCCACGGTTGATATAATTTTTGGAAAAGGAGCTTATAAATGGCATATTGGTGTTGGTATAGGATTAACCGACCCTTCTGATAATATTATATTGAAGAGTATTATCTCTTACGGATTTTTCTAACAATAGAGGGTTTCATGAAATACGTAACTTATTATCATATAATAAGTTACGATGACGCTAAAAATTATCTGACTAATAAGATTTTCGAAAAATGATAATATTGAATTTACGTTAGTTAAAATTAGAAATTTTCCTTTAAAACCACTCATTTTTATAGGTTTTTAGGCAGTTTTTAAAATATACCATTCAATTGTGCTCTAAATATGTAATAAAAGGTCAAATTATTAACAAAAAATTTAATTCCTATAATAATAACACAGTTTGTCATTCCCACGAAAGTTGTAATCCATTAATATTTAGGAGTTAAACAACATATGGATTCCCCCGAGTACTCGGGGGAATGACATCTATATTAACAATAAAAAATAGACTGGGAACCAATGAGGAGTTTTTCCATGAGAAAAAACCTTAATCGTCGTAATTTTTTAAAGAAATGTGCGCTCGGAGCAGGAGGAGTTATGGTGTCGAATAGTCTTACCAGTGCTGCTTATGCCGCTGGTGAGGTGGAAAGACCAAACATTCTATGGCTTATTGCCGAAGACCTCTGCCCGGATTTGGGCTGCTACGGCACTCCGGTTGTCAAGACCCCGAACATTGACAAACTCGCCAGTGAAGGCGCGCGATACACCGCCGCTTTTACAACCTCGCCGGTTTGCTCTCCCAGCCGTTCCGCATTTATGACCGGCATGTACCAGACGAGCATAGGCGTCCACCATCACCGAAGTAACCGTGACAAGCCACTTCCTGCAAATGTGAAAGTGATTACCGATTATTTCCGCTCCGGCGGCTACTTTACTTCAAACTGTGGAAATATGGAGTGGACAAGTCCTGGCAAAACCGATTTTAATTTCGAGGTGAGCAAACCCTTTGATGGAACTGATTGGAGGCAGCGCAAACCGGGTCAGCCGTTCTATGCCCAGGTAAATTTCAGTGAGACGCATCGAGCTTTCAAAAGGGACGCTGTAAATCCGATTGATGCGGACACGGTTATGGTGCCTCCTTACTATCCGGACCATCCAATTGCCCGGCGGGATTGGGCGAACTATCTCGAATGTGCCCAAGTCCTTGACAGAAAAGTGGGAGAGGTTTTGAAACGGCTGGAAGACGATGGCCTGACTAATAACACTATTGTATTTTTCTTCGGCGACCACGGACGACCGCATGTGCGGGGTAAACAGTTCCTTTATGAAGGAGGAATTCACATTCCGCTGATTATCAGGTGGCCGGGTCACATCGGAGCGGGTACGGTCGAAGATGGTCTTGTAAGCGCGATTGATTTCGGTCCAACGTGCCTGAAACTTGCGGGAATTGAACCGCCCAGCCATATACAGGGTCAGATATTCCTGGGACCAAACGCAAAGATGAGGGAATACATTGTTGCCGCACGGGACCGCTGTGATGAGACCTACGACCGCATTCGGTGTGTCCGCACAAAGCGATTCAAGTATATCCGCAATTTTTTCCCGAACTATTCCTATACCAAGACCAATCTATACAAAAAGCGTGCATATCCGGTTTTAACGCTGATGGAGGTGCTTTACGCCCAGGGGAAACTGACGTTAGAACAAGCCCGATTTATGGCTTCAATCCGACCCGTGGAAGAACTATACGACCTGATGGATGACCCTTATGAAATCCATAATCTGGCTGAGGAGCCGAAATATCAAACAGTTCTGGAGGAACTACGCGCTATACTGGATAAATGGATAAAAGAGACCGGAGACCAGGGAGAAATTTCGGAGGACCCTAAAATCGCCGTCGAATGGTACCAGGATGTTCTATTTCCAAATCACCAACGAACAATGAAGAAGCGAGGACTTTCGCCTGATGTCGCGCCGATGGAATACCTCGAGTACTGGAAAAAGGAATTAATGGGAAAGGAAAGATGACGACAAATACACCTAATTGACCTTTGCAAAGTTATGTTTAACCTGAATTATTCATAAATTTATATTAAATAAACTATATTATAAATAATAACAATAAATAAGAAAGATTTTGGTATTTTTAATCTGTCATTCACTTACAGGCGGGAATCCATACTAAAACTTATAATATTTTACATCAGAAAATAATACTCTTTCAGAGCGCAACGAAACATGAAAATAATTGTGAGGACAGAACACAGTGTGCAGGCACTGTTCTGTCCCTACATCTAATTTCTTTAATCTGTGTAATCTGTGAAATTCGTTGTTCTATTTTCGGAATAAAAATAAATGGATTCCTGCTTTCGCAGGAATGACAAATAAAATATGGATAGACAATTATTAATTTTTCCTTTACATTTTATTATTTAGGCTATTAACTCAATTTTATGAATTAATCAGGTTAAATGAAAATCATATTAAAATACAATCTTTAAATAAAAAATAAGAGGTAAAAAAATTATGGAATCAATAAGCAGGCGTAAATTTTTTAAGAATTCGATGGGCACGATGGCAGCCCTTAGTTTATCACCTAAATTCAACATTCTTAAAAATGCTCC
>JAUWXV010000276.1 GCA_030616165.1 bacterium
CTGTGAACATATAGTTATGCCCAATCATCTTCATGGGATTATTATATTAAACAACGACAATGTAGGGGCGCCTCCCTGTGGGCGCCCTTTGATGAATCCAGAAAATATTCAGGCACAGGGACCTGCCTATGGAAAATTTGGGCAGGCACAGGGACCTGCCCCTACGGACGGAAGATTATCATTGGGGGATGTAGTTGGACGATTTGAATCATTCACAATGTATCAATATATCCTTGGTGTACGAAACCATCAATGGAAACCATTTCATAAAAAATTGTGGCAGCGAAATTATTATGAACATACTATTCGAGATGAAAAAGAACTAAATATAATTCGCGAATACATCAAAAATAATCCAAAAAATTGGTCAAAAGAACAATGATCGGTAAAACAATTTATAATTACAAAATCATTGAAAAACTCGATGAAGGTGGGATAGGTGTTGTGTATAAAGCGGAGGATACTAAACCTAAACATACCGTTGCCATCTAGACTTATTTTAAGCAAAATTCCTGAAGAGCCAAGTTTTTGTTATCTATCCATAAGGTTTTCAATTTCCTCTATAGTAACAGGTGTGCCTTTCGATAGTATTTCGTAGCCAGTTTCTGTAACGAGCACATCATCTTCAATTCTGATGCCGAGATTTTCTTCACGAATATAAATACCCGGTTCAATTGTTATAATCATTCCCGGCTTTAATATTCTTGATACGGAAGGGTCGTGAACGTCAAGCCCGATTGGGTGACTTGTTCCGTGCATATAATATTTTCTATATTCTTTTTTATCTTTTATCAAGCCAAGATTGACCAGTCCATCGGAAATAATATCCACTGCTTTATTATGTATTTCATTTTTTCTTATACCGGGCTTGATTAGACTTATTGCCTCATCGTGTGCTTTAAGGACTATATTATATATTTCTTTTTGTCTTTGAGAAAATTTTCCGGATATTGGGATTGTTCTTGTTATATCTGCTGAATACATTTTGTATTCTGCGCCTATATCTATAACTACAAGTTCGCCGGAATTAGTCTTTCTGTCATTTTTATTATAATGCAGAATGCAGCTGAAAGGACCAGAGCCAATAATTGGGGGGAAACCATTCCTTCGGGCTCCATTTTTTTTGAAAGTATATTCTAATATTGCCTCTAATTCATATTCATACATTCCAGGTCTCGCTTCTTTCATAATATTTTTATGTGCTTGACGTGTTATCTCTATCGCTTTCTTTATCAATTCTATTTCTGAAGAAGATTTGATTTCTCTCAGTTGGATTATTTTATTATTATTTATGGATGCGGTTTCAAATTTGTAAAGTCTTTCCTTCGCTTTTTTTATTATTTCGAGTTCTCTGGTTAATGGTTTATCTAAGGAGAGGGGCGAATATTCAAAGAATAGTGTATCTGCCTGAAATAATAAATTTCTAAAATAATTTTCGTATTCTGTATTTGGCAAAGAAGATTCAAATCCTAATTCTTCCATAACTCCTTCGGGACCGAGTCTTGCACCGTTCCATATTTCTCTTTGTATGTTCTGGGGCGGAACAAGGATTAATTCTTTTACATATTCCCTTTTTTCACGAATGTATATTTTCCTTCCCGGACTCAAGAATAATATACAGTCAGGGTTTTCTAAACCAGTCAAGTAGTAAAAATTGTCGTTAACATCCCCGTTTCCTGATGTTTCTGAAGAACCTTTAAACATTATTATACTTTCTGATGAAAAATTTTCCATCAATCTTTCTCTTCTTTCCTTAAATTCCTGAGGGATTTGTGATAGTAAATTGTTTGGAAAAATGAAATAAAATAAAAAAAATAGCAGCCAGATAATTTTCTTTGTTTTCATAATGTTAGAATTTATTATGTTGATTTTTAGTTTAATTTTTTTTAAGATAAATATAATATTTATCATTTGCAAAAAAATAATTTTTATTAGTAAATTTTTTATAGTAACTGCTTAAAAAGTCAAATAAATAGTTAATTTGAGGCAAGATTGCCACGTCCCGAGTACTCGGGACTCGCAATGACAACAGTCATACATGTCATTACGAGGAGCGATGCGACGCCTGCGCAGGCGTGGTAATCTACTTTTTCAGCAGTCTCTTATAATATATCATTACTTGAAAAGAATAATAACAAATCTGTGGAGTAATTTATGAAAATTTTTAAAAAGGTTCTTATTATCATAGTTTTAATATTATTTTCTATGGGAATTTATCCCGAATGTAATTCTTTAAAAAATCAAACATATTCGAAATTACAGACCCAGATTACAATAAAAGATGGGAAGTGGTATTTAAACGGGAAAATCACATATCCTGGTTCGAAAGCAGAAGGTCTTCTTATGAATGTGAGAATGGTAAACTCGATTTTTGAAGATTTAAATAATAAGCAATTTGATTCGGATGAGAATTTAAATAATTTCATTTCGAAGGTTCCTGATTATATCAAATACGGCATTCGTGCATTTACAATCTGTCTTCAGGGAGGGTTCCCCGGCTATGAAGGGGCAGTAAATTCAGCATTTACCCCAGATGGAAGACTTCGGGAGGGTTATTTAAAACGGGCAGAAAAGGTAATTCGAGTTTGTGATAAATTGGGTGCTGCTGTTATTCTTGGATGTTATTATCAAAGACAGGACCAGATTCTCGAAGATGAGAATGCTGTGAAAAACGGAGTAATAAATGTTGTCAAATGGATTAATGAATCCGGGTTTAAAAACGTTTTGCTGGAAATAGCGAATGAACATACACACAGGGGTTTCGACCGCGACGTAATCAAAAATCCGGAAGGGATGGCAGAATTAATTAGAATTGCTCATCAGACATATCCGAGTATTCTTGTTTCCGCGAGTGGAATGGGTAACGGTAAGTTAGACCACGAGGTTGCTGTGGAATCAGATTTTCTATTAATTCATTTTAACGGCACACCTGTTGAAAATATTCCATCTCGGATTAAAGCTCTGCGCAAATATGGAAAACCAATTGTCTGCAACGAAGATGATAAAGGCGAGGAAGAGGCAGTAAAAGCTGTCGAAGTATCCGTAAATAATGGCTGTTCGTGGGGATTAATGCTTAACGATTTAAATCAATATTCTCCTTTCAGGTTTTATGGACACAATGATTCTCCGGCAATTTATAATAAGATTAAAGAATTGACTAATGTAAAGTGAAATTTGAATTTCTGTTGATAATGCAGATTTTTGCGATTGATTTTATTTGATATATTAGTTATATTAATTTAAGAGCAAAGTGTAAGCGCCAGTGGCTCAACGGATAGAGCGTTGGACTCCGGATCCAAAGGCTGCGGGTTCGATTCCCGCCTGGCGTACGATAGGATAAAGGTTTAATTCTAAGTCTTGCAGTTCTATCAAAAAAAGATTATTTTTTCTAATACAAATAATTTAAACTTATTTTATATATAAGATTAATCAAAATAACTGGTTTTAACAAACAGAGTAACATTTTAATTAATAATAATGGAGGATAGTATAATGACTAAAAAAATTGAAGAAATTCTGGGAGAAGAGGCTAAAGACTTGTTAGAGTATAAATGTAATACAATATCAAAAGAGGATCTCCATCTTCCTGGACCTGATTTTGTAGACAGAATATTGAGTTCTTCAGATAGAAGTATTAATGTTTTGAGAAATCTACAAATGGTTATTAATAACGGAAGATTATCCGGCACTGGATATCTTTCTATACTGCCGGTTGACCAAGGCATAGAGCACTCAGCAGGTGCTTCTTTTGCACCTAATCCAATTTATTTTGACCCTGAAAATATAATAAAGCTTGCTATTGAAGGGGGATGTAATGCAGTTGCATCCACTTTGGGAGTATTAGGAGCAGTTTCGAGAAAATATGCTCATAAGATACCATTTATTGTAAAAATTAATCACAATGAGCTTCTTACTTATCCGAATAAGTTTGACCAGCGACTTTTTGCTTCAGTACAGCAGGTTTTTAATATGGGTGCAGTAGGAGTTGGTGCAACTATTTATTATGGTTCAGAAGAATCCAGCAGGCAAATCGAAGAGGTATCTCAATCTTTTGAGATGGCTCATGAACTCGGTCTTTTTACTGTGCTCTGGACTTATTTAAGAAATCCGGCATTCAAAAAAGAGGGGGTTGATTATCATTTATCTGCTGATCTTACTGGGCAGGCGAATTATTTGGGAGCCACCATAGAGGCAGATATTATTAAGCAGAAACAGCCAGAAAATAATGGAGGATACAACGCATTTAAATTTGGTAAAACTCATCCACTTGTGTATGAGAAATTGACATCGGACAATCCAATAGATTGGACCCGATATCAAGTAATAAACTGTTATATGGGAAGAGTCGGTTTAATTAATTCAGGTGGAGCCTCGGGTAAAAACGACTTACAGCAGGCAGTAAAAACAGCAGTAATAAACAAAAGAGCAGGAGGAATGGGGCTTATTACGGGTAGAAAGGCTTTTCAGAAACCGATGAATGTAGGTGTTGAGTTATTCAATACAATTCAGAATGTGTATCTTGATGAAGAAATCACTGTAGCTTAATTTTGAGATTTGATGTGGAGGTTGGGGAGCAAGTTGTGTAAACTGGTTTTAAAAACCGGTTTTTTTGAGAAAATGTCTCAATTTTATCTCATTTTGTATCATTTTGTATCAATTAGTCTCAATTTGTGTCAATTTTGGGGTGATTTTGAGACTGGGGCGACAATTAAGTTTTTAATTATCAAGAGATTACATTATTTGTCTCACATTTTTTTTAACCATCCACAGGACAGGCAGAGAACGACCAAAGGGAAGGCCCAAAGGGCAGGCCCACAGGGCAGGCAGAGAAAAT
>JAUWXV010000009.1 GCA_030616165.1 bacterium
ATTTTCTCTCTTTTTAATATCCAAAGTAAAATTTTGATAACTTTAGTTAAAAACCTTTTTATATAATTTAAAAATTATTTATAAGATGTATATCAGAATAAAAGTATACTCGGAATGTGCACTTTTAAATTATTAATAATTTGTATATGAAGAATAGAATCGGATGTTCTGGAGTATCAACAACCTTCTCATATTTTTATAATATTATAATTTATAAAAATAAATGTGAAAATTACATTTTTAGAGTTAATACTATTAGTTAAAAAATACATATCTATTTTACATAATAATATAATTATTTTTTCCCGTTTTTCAAGGGAAAAATCATTTTATTATATTTTATTTATCATAACATATTAAAATTTCTACTCAAAATTACCGAAAATTTATTCTTTTTTAATGCATTACTTATATAATTTTGTAAATCTTTCAAAAGATCTATCGTAAGTTCTTTCTACTGAATCAGGAAAGCAGCATGCTGGAAGTTGGTTCATTCCTAAGTGATATTGAATACATAAACAACAATTGCCTTTTCTTGAACATCCCGGATAACTACAATTGCAGAAATCACTGTTTTTCTCATAATTATCACATTGAATTGCCATATTTTACCTCTTTATTTTGTTAAAATTTAAGACTAACTGCTTGATTTTTTATTCATTTTATAATATTGATTAACACCTTTTTTAACAATATTACTTAAAGCTAATAAGGCAATCAAATTGGGAATAGCCATAAGACCATTAAAAACAACTCCAACATTCCAGACTGCTGGTAGGTTTTCTTTCTGAAGTATTGAGCCGATAAAGCACAGAATCAGGTATGCAATTTTATATCCTTTAGTAATCCTGATACCGAATAGATACTCAAGGCATTGTTCTCCAATATAATACCATCCAATGATGGTTGAGAATCCAAAAAGGAATGAACTTAAAGATACAACAAGCCCTCCAAAGTAAGGGAGGGCTGAGTTAAATGCGCTTGTGGTTAAGGCAGTGCTTGTAAAAGTTAAGCCGGTTTCAGGGTCGATTTTCATGTAGGCTCCAGTTATTATAATTATCAATGCTGTCATAGTGCATACTAAGATGGTATCAATGAATGGACCAATCATTCCTATCATACCTTGATTCATCGGGCTTTTGGCTTTTGCGGCTCCATGAACTATGGCGGCACTCCCCATACCAGATTCATTTGATAAAAGACCCCTGCTGACCCCGAGTCTGACTGCCTCTTTTACCGTATGTCCCATAAAACCTCCGATAGCTGCCTGGTATGAAAAAGCACTCTTAAATATTAAAATAAATGCAGAAGGAATTTTATCTATATTTGTTAAAAGTATAATTAGAGCACATGAAACATATATAATAACCATAAATGGAATCAAAAGTTCGGCAACGGCACCTATTCTTTTAATACCTCCTAATATTACCATTCCTGAAAGAATGGAGACTACCCCCCCGCTAATCCAGAATGGAATATTGAATTGAGCGTTGAATGCTAAGGCAATAGAGTTTGATTGTATCATATTTCCTGTTCCTAAAAGCGCAGTCCAGGCTCCACATACTGCAAACATTATACTTAATGGGATTGCAAATTTTTTCAGGAACACTATGTTTTTTAAACCATTTTTTATATAATACATAGGACCGCCTGCCATCGAACCGTCTTCGTGGGTTTGTCTGTGTTTTAAGGATAAAAAAACTTCAGAGAATTTTGTAGCCATACCTACCATGCCGGTTGCCCACATCCATAATACGCCCCCGGGTCCACCCAAAAAAATAGTAGTTGCTACACCTGCGATATTTCCATTACCAATCGTTCCGGAAAGTGTTGCTGAAAGCGCCTGAAATGGGCTTATATCTCCAGTTACATCCTTTGTGGAGTCTTTCCGTAATGCTGCTCGGAAGATTAATTTCAATCCGGTTTTAAATTTCCTTACCTGAATACTTTTGGTAATAATAGTAAGAAGGAAACCAGTTCCTAAAATAAATAAAATCATATAAGTGTTATAGAAATTTACAGCAATATAGTTTGTAAAATTTTGAATCCACTCCATAATCCCTCTTTATAATTTATGCAAACTAAATAGAATAAAATTTATTTTAAAATTTTTTTCATTTTAAGAAAATTTTATGATATTGTCAATCAAAATAATGTGGATAGAGATAAAATATGACTTATAATATGCTTTTAAGAGGGAGATATTTAGATTAAATAATTTTATTTGTAAATTTTTTAAAAAGATGATTCAAAAAAACTATAAATTATCTTTGATGCAAATTAATAAATCAGGAATAATTTCAAATTATATCTTAAGGTTTATATGCCCATTCTCATCCGATTTTTCAATTTCTTCTTCCATTTCTTTCATAATCTCGGCATATTCTTTTTTATTCTTTTTCTTTTTTTCACTGGACCTCTTTTTATAATTATTAAAATCGGATAATATTGGATTAATCCGATTAAAATTAAGAGAATCCGAAAAATCAAACATTTTTTTTACCCCCAATCTATACTTATTTCAATTTTTCCTCTACTTTTAATATCGGAAAATATTATTAACATCTTTAATTTATGATATTTAAATAAATTTAGAAGATAGTTTTATTGTATAAAATTAGGAAGAAATTTGGTTATTAAAAAGGAAAATAATTAATAAAGAGTATATTATTAATTTTAATTGGTCTAAAACTTTCCTTTCCCGGTAATTAATATATAAATGGTAGTAATATATATATATAAGTCTAATTTTAATGATAAGTTATTAATATAATAGAAATCATATTCGAGTTTTTTAATAACATCTTCAATATTTGAGTCATACTTATGTTTAATCTGAGCCAGCCCGGTTATTCCTGGTTGCGCTCTGTATCTTTGAGAATAGAATGGGATAATTTTTTCTAATTTTTCAACGAAGAAGGGCCTTTCTGGTCTGGGTCCTATTATACTCATATCTCCTTTTAAAATATTGTAAAGCTGCGGGATTTCATCGATTCCAAATTTTCTTATAATGCTTCCAATCCTTGTAATTCTGAGGTCATTTTTAGTTGCCCATACTGGTCCTGTATATCTTTCAGCATTATCTACCATTGAGCGGAATTTATATAAAACAAATTCTTTCCCATCTTTTCCTATCCTTTTCTGTTTATAAATAGCAGGTCCACGGGATTCAACCTTAATCAAAATAAACACCAATATCCATAAAGGAAAAAAGAAAACTAATATGAATAAAGATAATAAAATGTCGAATATTCTTTTGAATTTGCAGAACAAAGGATTGGTCTTTTCGGGAAATAACTCAATTGAAGGTAAGATTAACGTCTTTTCTTTCTTCTTTATAAATATCTCGTCAATATCTGATATTGCAGGTTTTACTTTTATTTGCTCATAGATATTTCTGTTAGAATCTGGAGTAATATTATAATTCATTTAATTTTCTATTTATAAATATTTTTGATAAGAAGGTTTACATTACAGATTTTTCTGATATGACTTTATAATATAATAAAAAATTATATTAAAAATCAAATAATATTTGAAATATATTTTTTATAATACAATATTTTTATTTAATAATTTTAGAAAATCAAAAATATAAATACCATATAAAATTTAGATAAAATTTTTTTCAAAAGTATATATCTTTATTTATTCTTGACTTATAATATAAAAACGTGATTTATATACGTCAGGAACTTTTGTATTTTATAATGTATTATTAAATATAAACAGAATTCCTTGTTTGTATCTATATTTTTTATTAATTTTTTATAGTGAGAGGTTCTGTTCAATAAAAAATGAAAAGTAAGATATTCTATTAAATTAGGATTAAAAAGTATATGGTTTAGATATTAGAATTTAGTATTTAGTATTTATTTAGATATTAGGATTTTAAATAATTTGAAAAGAAATGATATAAAACACCTGATAATCAATGCACTTCCCTATGTAAGTAAACCATCCAGATACATCGGGGGAGAAATAAATTCTGTAAAAAAAAGATTCAATGATGTTGGTGTGAAAATTGTACTCGCATTTCCGGATACTTATGAAATCGGGATGTCTTATTTTGGATATCAAATTCTTTACAACATATTAAACAGCGAAAATGATATTCTTGCCGAGAGGGTATATGCTCCGTGGATTGATATGATTGATATTATGAAGAAATACAGGATACCATTATTTTCGCTTGAGTCAAAAATTCCAATCAAGAATTTCGATATAATTGGATTTACTCTTCAATATGAACTTCATTATACAACTGTTTTGAAGATGCTTGAGTTATCCGATTTAAAGGTAAGAAGCAGCGAAAGAGTTTTATCAGACCCTATAATAATAGCAGGAGGTCCCTGCACTTTCAATCCTGAACCGATGGCAGATTTCATCGACCTATTTTTGATAGGAGATGGTGAAGTGGCTTTTAAATCGATTGCCAGGTTTATCGGAGAAAAAAAATTAAATAATTTCTCAAAGAAAGAGATTCTAAAAGAATTAACGAATTTTAAGGGTGTTTATGTTCCAGAATTTTATACTAAAATTTACGATAACAAAGGTAATCTTAAAATTGTACCCTCAGAAGATAATATTCCCGATAAAATAGAAACACTTACGATACCCGCTTTAAAGAGAAAGTATCTCCCTAAAAAACCTATACTTCACTCCATGAAAATAATTCAGGATAGGGGAATAATTGAGATAATGAGGGGATGCACAAGGGGATGCAGATTCTGCAGTGCCGGTTACATTTATAGACCTACCAGAGAAAGAGAAATTAATGATGTTATTAAGTATGTTTTTGATATAATAAAAAAATATGGATACGAAGAGATTTCACTCCTTTCTTTATCTGCAAGTGATTATACCCATCTGGAAGACCTTATGGTAACATTGATGGAGAAAATTTCTGAATTTAATGTATCTTTTTCTTTTCCTTCATTAAGGGCAGGCTCTTTCACTGAAAATATGGCTGAATTCGCAAAAAATATCAGGAAATCAGGACTCACACTTGCGGTTGAAACTGCAGCAGAAAGATTAAGAAGTGTAATAAATAAGAACATTAATGAGGAAAGTATTAAAAATTCTGTATTAACAGCCTTTGAGAATGGATGGATGTTGATAAAACTTTATTTTATGATTGGTCTTCCAACAGAAACAGATGAGGATATAATTGAAATTGCAAATCTTATCGAAAAGATAATAAAAATTGGAAAACCTTATGGAAGAGTGAGGATAAATCTCTCTGTTTCTCCTTTTGTTCCAAAACCTTTCACACCATTTCAATGGTCAAAGCAAGAAAATATTGATGAAATGAACAGAAAAATTGCTCTATTAAGAAAAATTTTAAAAGAAAAGTGGTTAGGAAAGTATGTTAATCTTAAATGGCGTGCCCCTGAGGTCTCGCATCTTGAATGTGTCTTCGGAAGAGGAGACAGGAAAATAGGTCAGGCTATTTATTCGGCATATAAAAAGGGAGCAGTTTTTGAGGGGTGGTCTGACCAATTTAAATTCGAAATCTGGAAAGATAGTTTTGCAGAAAATAATATAAACCCGGAAGATTATGTCTCGGAAAAATCAACAGAATACCCTCTTCCATGGGACCATATTTCAAAAGGAATATCAAAACAATTTTTGTTAAGAGAATTAAAAAGGGCATATTCTTGTGAGTTTACAGATGACTGCCGGGATGATAAATGTTTTGAGTGTGGGATATTGGGAATAAAAAATTGTCCAATAAACATTAAAAGGAACAAAAATAAGGCTAAGTTCAATCTACTTCCCAAAAAAATTAAAGTTTCCGGTGATAAAAAAAAGAGTAATCGTCAAAGTAAAAAAATAAGAATTAGAATTTGTTATAAAAAAGATGGCTATGCGAGATTTTTGTCTCACCTTGATATTTTAAGCATATTTTCAAGAGGAATTCGTCAGAGTGGCGTTAAACTATATTTTACTAAGGGATTCAATCCCCATCCCAAAATATCATCAGGACCCCCTCTCCCCACTGGATATATAGGAATGAATGAGTACATTGATATTTTTACAGAAGAAGAACCAAATGTTTCGATTTTCGTAAAAAAATTGCAAAAATTAATGCCTGAGGGGATAAAAATTAAAAGTGCTGATGTTATAAATACTATGGAGGATTCTTTATCCTATTTAACAGTGAGTGCAGAATACAGAGTAAAGATAATCCATTCATTTGCAAAAAAAGAAAGGGAGAAATTTAATAATCTCAGTAAAAAAAACTTGTTAAATGATACATTTTTAACAAAAAAGAACAAAACATTCAATTTAGGAAAATATTTGGAAGAGATAAGATATTCTCCTGAAAAATCAGAAATTTATCTTAGAGTTAGGTTTTTAAATGGGAGTACCATAAAGGTTGAGGATATCTTATCCTGTATATTTAACAAAAATAGAGAAGAATTTTTATCCCTTACAATTGTAAGGGAAAAGATAAATCTGAAATAAAATTCTTCTATTATTGCATTATTTTAGTTATATTAATATAGTAAGTCAGACATTTTTGTCTGACAAAAAATAATGGAGGGACAGACAGAAATGTCCATCTCAACGAAATTTATCAAGGTTTATTTAATTATATTAAATATAAAGTATCTGAATAAAGAGATTAAGAATCGTATAACAAATAATTGATTATATCAATATTTTAGAAAATGATTAAAAAAGTTTGAGAACAGTATAATGAAAAAGGAGATAGTAGTAAATTCAACTTCAAGTGAGACTCGTATAGCAATATTGGAGGATAAGAGTCTCGTTGAAATTTACGTAGAGCATCCAGAAAATGAGAGGATGGTGGGTGATATTTATAAAGGAATGGTTGAGAATGTTGTCCCTGGAATGAATGCAGCATTTATAGACATTGGTCAGGAACAGAACGCTTTCCTTCATTTTTCGGATGTCGGAGAATCCGACGTTTTGTATAGAGGGATAATCGAGGTTGAATCAGACGATGAAGAAGTAAGTCCTGTAAAAAGAGTTCTCGAAAAGATTAAAGAAAGAAGCGATATAATAGTTCAGGTTACAAAGGAACCGTTCGGAAATAAGGGTGCAAGGGTCACTACTGAACTTTCACTCCCAGGAAGATTTCTTGTTCTTGTACCCAATGCGCACAATATTGGTGTTTCCAAAAAAATTGAAAGTTTTAAAGAGAAAAAAAGGCTTAAAAATATTGCTAAAGATATTAAACCTGATGGATTTGGTCTTATTATTAGAACTGTCGCAGAGGGAAAAGAAGAACAACTGCTTAAAAAAGACCTGAAAGGCCTTTTAAAGAATTGGAACAGGATACATACGAAGACCGAAAAGGAAAAGGCACCGAAACTTCTCCATAAAGACCTCGGTATGGCGTCAAGCGTTATTAGAGACCTTTTTACAAAAGATATTAATAAAGTATATATAGATTCCCGAAAATTATACCGACATATACTCGGTTATCTGAAAATTGTTCAGCCTCAGCTTATACCAAGGATTGAATATTACAAACAGCAGATGCCAATTTTTGATTATTTTAATATTGAATCAGAAATTGAGAAACTCTATGATAGGAAGATATGGTTTAAAGGTAAAGGATATATTGTAATTGACCATACAGAAGCACTAACAAGTATCGATGTAAACAGTGGAAAATTTATCGGAAAGAAGGGGCATGAAGAAAATTCATTAAAGGTTAACATCGAGGCAGCAAGAGAAATTGCAAGACAGCTTAGGCTTAAGGATATTGGTGGATTAGTTGTTATTGATTTTATTGACCTTGAAGAGGAAAAAAATAGAAAAAAGGTTTATAATGAAATCAAGAATAAACTTAAAAAAGACAGAGCTAAGACATCGGTGCTGGAGATAAGCCAGTTTGGTTTGATTGAAATGACACGACAGAGAATAAGACCAAGTCTTTTGTTTACAATCAGTGACCCCTGCCCATACTGTAAAGGAACTGGAAGGATTATCTCTAAAGAGACTATTGTTACAAAAATTGAACAATGGATTAAAAGGTTTAAACTTGCATCAAAAGAGAGAAGACTTATCCTTACAGTGAATCCAGATGTAGCAGATTTTCTTGTTAGCGGGAATGGGAATATCCTCCTGAAACTTATGTTTAAACATTGGATAAAAATAGACCTGCAGGAAAATCAGGATATGAGAACTGATGAGTTCCGCTTCTTTTCTAAAAAGAAAAATGCCGACATCACTGAGGAATTTATACATTGACAACTCATATGGACAGGCAGGGATGCCTGTCCCACCACACATTGCAAATAGATGATATCACAGGATAATTTATACATTGACAATAAAAGAAAATATTATTAAATTATTATTTTAATATAAAGAAATTCGCACAGGTAAAGTTATGTATGCAGTAGTTGAAATTCTCGGAAATCAATACAAGATAAAGGAAGGGGAAGAAATCAAAATCCCCAGAATAAAAGAAAAAGAAGGAAGCAGTGTAAAATTTGATAAGGTGCTTTTATTAGACAATAACGGAGATATTAGAATAGGAAACCCTACTATTCCAAATGCGGAGGTTCATTCTACCGTATTGGAACACGAAAGAGATAAAAAGATTATTGTGTTTAAGATGAAAAGAAGAAAAGGCTACCGGGTAAAAAAAGGGCACCGTCAGCAATATACTTTAATTAAAATTGATAATATTACCTGTTAACTTACTTTCCCCCCCGAGTACTCGGCGGAAAAGAAATTTTATACTTATTCCGACTATTCGAGATAATTAAATTTCTCATCATAAAAGAGGAATATGTTAAAAATTTTAAAAAGTTTTTATATTAATTTAGATATAAAGGGAGTTAAATAAATGGCACATAAAAAGGGAGTTGGCAGTTCCAGAAACGGAAGGGACAGCGCTTCGAAAAGGCTTGGGATTAAAAGGTTTGGTGGACAATTTGTAAAATCCGGGAACATTCTTATCCGACAGAGAGGAACAAAGTTTCATCCGGGCATTAATGTGAAAAGAGGGGGGGATGATACCCTGTTTTCTATTGCGAATGGGTTTGTGAAATTTGAAACCAGAGGCGGAAGAAAAAAGGTTGTCAGTGTCTATACTTAATATATTTGCCTGTTAACGGAATCGGTAAACAGAATGTATTTAAAAGCTTACCGGAGTTTTATAGTGAATTAAAATTCTCAATATTTAATATCACCAAACGATTGTCTGATTGATTGGATATACAATAAAATATTATCTTTCAATAAAAACCATGTTTATGCTTCTTAGATAAATGCTTGCCTTGGAAAACCAGTAATCTTCGATAATAAATTATGAATTTTTAATTATTAAAAATACAGTAATGTCAAAATTTTTATGAAAAAGTATGAAAAAATATCTTGAGTAACTGTCATTCCTGCGAAAGTGTGTGTTGCATAACACCTACATGTCATTTCGACCGAAGTCACCCCGCAACTGCGGGGGGACGTAGTGGAGAAATCTCAAATTAGCTGGAGATTCCTCGACTTCACCCTTCTATCTTTGCTCGGAATGACAAAAAAGATAGTTCTGCAACATCCACGAAAGCAGGAATCTATTTCGGTTTTAATACAACAATGACAATACAATGAAGAATTGATTCCAGCGCAGGCGGGAATGACATAAAAATAAGTACAACAACAGTTAAAATCAAAATATAAAATATTTAAATTGTAAAGGAGGTAAATTATGAAGATAAGTGTAATAGGTGCTGGTCACGTTGGAGCGACAACCGCCCTTCGCATATCAGAAAAAGAACTGTCGAGCGAAGTAGTTTTGGTAGATATTATAGAAGGAATGCCTCAGGGTAAGGCGCTTGACCTTTGGGAATCTGCTCCAGTTGGATACACAGATTCCAGACTTATTGGAACAAATAAATACGATGAAACCGCCGGCTCAGATGTCGTTGTTATAACCGCTGGTCTTCCGAGAACCCCGGGAATGACACGTGACGACCTCAGGGATAAGAACACTGAAATTGTCAAAGAGGTTACCAAGAATGTCGTCGAAAATTCTCCGAATTGTGTTATTATTATGGTATCAAATCCACTTGATGTTATGACGTATGTTGCATACAAAGTCAGCGGATTTCCAACAAACCGTGTTTTTGGTATGGCTGGAGTCCTTGATACATCAAGATTCCGTTCATTTATTGCGATGGAACTCAACGTCTCAGTTGAAGATATAACTTCAATGGTTCTTGGAGGACATGGTGATTCAATGGTTCCACTTCCAAGATATACTTCGGTTTCTGGAATACCCCTGACCCAGTTAATGGAAAAAGAAACGATAGACAGATTGGTCGACCGCACCAGAAAGGGAGGAACGGAAATTGTAAATCTCCTGAAAACAGGAAGTGCTTATTATGCACCTGCCTCTTCTGCTGCTCAGATGGTAGAAGCCGTCGTCAAAGACAAAAAGCGCATCCTTCCCGGCTCTGTTTATGTTACCGGTCAATACGGTTTAAGCGATTTATATGTCGGGTTACCTGCCAAGTTTGGCAAATCAGGCGTTGAGGAAATAATCGAAATCGAACTCACCGAAGACGAAAAGGCTGCATTACATAAATCGGCTGACGGTGTGAGGAATAGTGTTGCAAAATTGAAACTGTGATTGTTATTATTTATTTTAGTGCGAAAATATCTGTCCTATCATATGGAATAAAATTTAATAATTAGGGTGAACAAGCCTGCCCTTCGGGTTCACCCCTGCGCGATTCCGTAGGGGCGGGTTTACCCGCCCTTTCTTTATTTTCATGTATCGGGGCGCTGCTCAGCAGCATGAGTGTTTATCTGGATTTTCATAAGTGCCGATTTGTATAACACCTGCGTGTCATTTCTCGAATAATCGAAATTCGACACATCAAGCTCCAACAATAAATTATTGTATATTTAATACATAGTCAGTTGATACTTCATTCTTATTGTCGTCTATTCCCGAAACTGTAATATTAATCCAGTATCCCGAAGGTTCGGAAATGTCATTGTTTCTTGTTCCTGTTATGGTTGATGATGGAGGAATATATACTGATTCAAATAGAGATATAATCTCAATTTGAGTGAAGGATTTTTCTTTAATAAAGTTATTATTTTGGTCGTAGGTTTTTAATATAATTTGTTCGATATCGAAACTCACTGCATTGGTTTCTGTAATAGTCCAGGTCTGTGTGGGAGAGGTTGCTGAAATAGGATTTGGTGTTACTGTCAGGGAGAAGATTGCTTTTGGTAGTGCAAATTTTTCTAACGGATTTGTCGGTAAAGGTATTTCGGTATTACTTTCACATCCAAAAATAAGTATTATTAGAAATAGAGACAATCTCTTTATCTCGAACACATTGACCTCCCTTTTAGAAATGGAATGATAACCCAATTCGAAACGGGTAACTATTTTTCAATACTTCTTCGTCCCAGAACGTATAGCCGCCCTCCGCATATATTCTTAATGCAGGAAAGAAATAAGATATACCCATAAGTGCGTGATACCCCCAATATCCACTCAAAGAATGCTTTGTCTCGTCATGAATAACATCATCTCTTTTATATCTGTGTAATTTAATCGTTTCATCAGTCGTATAGTCAAAAGAAGCATAATCTCCGCCAAATCCCCCGTAAAATACAATCCCTTTATTTTTTGAATACGCTTTACCAGAATCTTTTATTTTACCAAAATTTCCGAACAACAGGTCAAAAGATAATATATTAATAATGGTTCTAATTTTGAACCTCCAGTCTTTAACATACTGCTCTGGAAGGGTAATAGAAGGGTCAAGAATATCCGGGATTGCTGATGTTAAGTATCTATTATATTTTAAATTTCCATAACTTAATCTGACAGATGAGAACCTGGTTATTATCCCTTCAGCAGTAAAAACAGCCCCCCCTTTTATAGGAAGAGATTTGTTAATGGAACTGCCAAAGAGGTAAATTTCGCTTCTGAGGAAATTTTCGATTTTATCCGATATCGCCCTGGGGAAATTTTCTAATCCACCGATAAAGCCTATACTAATTGAATAATTGAGTCCTTTCTTGCCTGTAAAATTATCTTTGATTGCTATATTTTTACTACTTTTTAAAGGTTGAACGGTGATGCGTTCCTTTTCCGCCTTCATTGGCATATTGGATATATTGACAGGATTTTCTTCTTTTAAAGGTATCAGGCTGACATAATCACTTTCTTCTGGTACTGAATTTTCATTTAAGGATTTAAATTTCAAAACTGATAATTTATCGAAAGTCTGTGTAACCTCTGCAATGCCAAAAAATTCAAAATCATTTTTTGTTCTGGATTTACCTTTCCCTTTTAAATGATTGTAAACCATAAAGTTTGACCCGTTCTCGATTCCATCATCTCTTCCGCAGTCAATGATAAATAGTCTATCTATAGATTTAACAATATATCCGCTGTGAATCTGAGAATACGAGATATTATGCAAACAGAACAATAAAAGTAAAAAATATAAATATCTTCTTTTCATATAAGATGATACGGCAAAAAGTCTAAAAATTTTGTTTTTAAATCTTTTTGCTGAAATAAGTGCAGCTGTAATATATTGATTCACTTTAATTCCCACGACCATGTGAGGACAATCCTCGCGTTGTCCATGCAAAATTTTAATTTTTTGCCGCTTCGTCATATAAGATTTCCTGACAAAACTGTTATAAATGAGAATAGGTCCAGAGTTTCTTTTCCCCCTAGCACTCGGGGTATCCGCTTGTGCGGAGCCTACTTTCTTTTCAACGTGAAACGGCAAAAATAAAAAATAATAAGTTTAACTGTGATTTCTAAAAATAAATAATATTGTAAAATAAAGATTTATAAATCAAAATGTCATTCCCACTCCCTCTGTCACTCCCGCCCCCTCTGTCATTCCCGCGAAAGCGGGAATCCAATTTTTGCCTTGTCATATCTCAAAAAAAGTAGGTATCTGTTGTTATATAAATCGGCAGTTTAAGAGGAATACTTGAGAATTGGAATTGCTCAGCAATATTATATATAACCTGAAAATTGTGATACAAGACTAATAATTTCCAAAAAAACTGGATGTTTTACTAAAATTTAAAAATAAGATGTCATTGCGATGAGTCCCGATTAGCTGAGACGACGTAGCAATCTCCCTCCCCCCTGTCATTGCGAGGAGCGGAGCGACGCCTGCGCAGGCGTGGCAATCTCATTTTTTAGCACCTATTTGATTCAAATAATTATCTGTTTTCTTTAATTTTAAATAACCTATTGCAATTTTAGGGTATAAGATTACTCTCCTGAGTTCAGGACGAGTAATTTTAATTCAGTCATATCTTCTATAGCATATTTAATCCCTTCCCTTCCACTTCCTGAATCTTTAACTCCACCGTATGGCATGTGGTCAACTCTGAAAGTTGGCACATCGTTTATTATTACTCCGCCGACTTCGATATTTTCATAAGCATGCCATATTCTTTTAATATCATTGGTAAATACCCCGGCCTGAAGTCCGTATCTTGAATTGTTAACTTCCTTCACGGCATCGTCAAAGTCTTTGTATTCTGTGAGTGTGACTGCTGGAGCAAATATTTCATTTGAGCAGACCTTCATATCGGGTGAGATATCTGTTAAGACGGTTGGTTCAAAAAGGATTCCATCCCTTTTCCCTCCGATTAAAATTTTTGCCCCACTTGAAACCGCTTCATTTATCCATTCTTCAGTTCTTTTTGCAGCATTTTCATCAATCATCGGACCAACAATTGTATCCTCGTTCATCGGGTCGCCAGATTTTATATTTTTGACCTTTTCAAGAAATATATCAGTAAACTTTTTAAATATTTGTTCATGCACAAAAATTCTCTGTACAGAAATACATACCTGACCCGAATATCCAAATCCACCAACTACGCACCTATCTGAAGCGAAATCGATATCGGCATCGGAATGAATAATTACACCGGCATTTCCGCCCAGTTCAAGAACCACCCTTTTCTTTCCTGCTATCCTTTTCAGATAGAATCCTACCTCTGCGCTTCCTGTAAATGTGAGAAGTTTTAATCTCTGGTCTCTTACGAGCATTTCAGCGACTGGTATATGTGAGGGGAGGATATTAATTGAACCTGGGACGGCTCCCGCCTCCAGAATTATCTCTCCAAGTTTTAATACTGCTATTGGGCACTGCGGAGAGGGTTTTAAGATTATAGTGTTCCCGCATGCTAAGGCAGGAGCAATTTTGTGGACTGACAGATTAAGAGGAAAATTGAACGGAGTTATCCCGAGTACAGCCCCTAAGGGAAATCTTCTTGTAATGCCTGCTCTCCCTTTGGAAGCACTTGTTATATCGAGTGTAAGATAATCTCCGTTAATCCTTTTTGCTTCTTCAGAGGCAATTGAAAATGTACTTACTGCTCTTTCAACCTCTATCCTTGACATCTTAATTGGTTTACCGGCCTCTGATGTTATAATCTCCGCAAGTTCAGTTCGCTCCTCTTCGATTTTGGATGCTATATTACTTAAGATTTCAGCCCTCTTATAAGAAGGCATTTTTTTTGTTTTTTTAAATGCTTCTAATGCAAGTTTAACAGCATCTTCTGCATCTCTTTCGGAAGCGTAGTAAACCTTTCCGACGATTTCACTATTATACGGATTTCTAACCTCACTTATTATTTCCGATTCTCTCCATTCCCCTCCTACCAGAAACTTGTAATATTTCTCCATTTTTTTAATTCCTTTTTTAAATTATTCCAAATTATTGTATTAGAAAATATTAAAAAATTATATTATCATATTCAAGAATAATCTGTATAAAAATTTCATTTATAAAATTTATATATCCTTTTCGATATATTCTCCACCTCTCAGTAATCAGGACAACGACTATTTTTTAATGTATTTATTTTTAATTAACTGTGGGGGCGAACGGCTGTTCGCCCAAGTTTCAATCATTTTTTTAAATAATAATTGCGTTTATACGTACGGGCAATTCCCGAATCTCCCTACCTTCCTTCCCCCTTCCCATTTTCCATTTCCCTTTTCCCATTTCCATTTTTCTATTTCCCTTTTCCCATTTCCCATTTTTCCATTTTCCACTTTCCCATTTTCCACTTTCCCATTTTCCATTCAATTTGTCATTCCAATCCCCTTTTTGTCATTCCTGCGAAAGCAGGAATCCAACCCAGTTTTGATATAATAATTGCATAACACCTCCGTGTTATTTGGATCCACCTTTGGTGGACAACCGAAGTTCCCCTCCCGCAGTATGCGGGAGTGAGACGTAGTGGAGAAATCTCAAATTAACTATATCCCTCTCGAATATTCGGGATTCATCCATTAATCATATTAAATTACGATTATAATTACACTTTCCGACATATTCACAAATCATAAATCGTAATTCGTCAAACGAAACTCGTAAATTGTAGGTTACAATGACTCTTTCACATTTGTGGGCTAATGTGAAATTCATATAAATAATTTTCGGTTTTAATGGCGAAGTGAAAATGAGAGTTAAAAGTTATAAGAATCAGAGTGGGCGAGATTGGAGTATAGCAGAAACAAATTAAAAAATGGAGATAATTACCTGCTAATTGGAAAAAATAGACTTTAAAATCAGTAGTGATAAATATCAATCATCTTTGTTGTTTCAACTTATCGATTTGCTCCTTTAAATTTTTTGCATCGGGATTAAGTGTCAGTGCTTTTTCAAATTCATTTATCGCTTGTGCTTTATCACCAATTCTTAAATATAAATTGCCCAGCTCAATATAGCCCTGAATATTTGAAGGCATGAGAGATAGTGATTTATTGTACATAGAAATTGCTTCCTGAATAGTTCTATCATTCATAGAAAGTACCCTGCCAAGCATAAAACATACATTGGGATTATTGGGATTTATCTGATAAATAGTTCGGAAAGCTCTTTCCGCTTTATCGTATTCTTTCTTCATCATATATATTGTTCCAAGTTCATAGTGAGCATCAGCAAACTTAGGATTAATTTTTAAAGCGGTTTCAAATTTAATTTGTGCTTTATCGTATTCTTTCTTTATCATATGTATTAATCCAAGTCTATGGTAAGCATCAACAAATTTAGGATCAAGTTTTAAAGCGGTTTCAAATTTCATTTGTGCTTTATCGAGCTCTTTTCTATTTAAGTAAACTACTCCCAAATTTACGTGAGCACCAGCAAGTTCAGGATTAAGTTTTATAGCATTTTCAAATTCTATTTGTGCTTTATCGAAATCTCTTTTCGATAATAGTATTAATCCCAATCCCTCATGAGCCTCAGCAAGATTAGGATTGAACTTTAAAACATTTTCAAATGCCTTTTGAGCTTTATCTTGCTTGTTTGTATTCAGGTAAATCATTCCCAAATTCATGTGAGCACCGTCAAGCTCTGGATCAAGTTTTATAGCAGTTTCAAGTTCTATTTGTGCCTCATTGAATTTGCCTTTCTGCAATAGCATTAATCCCAATCCCTCATGAGCTAAAGCATAGTCAGGATAAATTTCTATAGATTTTTTGTATAACTTTTCTGCTTCTTCATATTTTCCTGACCTCATAAAATCGCCACCTTCTCTTGCATATGAATAATAATCAAGGAAAGATTCATGCATTTGCTTGATTCCATCCGGTTTTATGTTTATAAATTCCGGGATGTTGGCAGCCCTGTTGGGAACGGTGAAGTTGGATAGTAAGACCGGTGGACTGTCATTACCTTCTTCATCAATGTGCGTAAGAAATAGTTGTGTGTAAGGAGTAAAAACCTTAGATGAAAATACAAGCCACCTGCCGTTTGGTGACCAGCTGTGCCAGGAATTCATTTGATTAGTATTGCATCTCATCTCTCTAACATCTCCTCCCTCAGCAGGCATTATATAGAGCTTGCTGTCAGGCTGAAGGAGCATAAAACTATTTGCTTTACAAAATACTATCCATTTCCCGTCAGGAGAATATTTAGCAAAATAATTGCTCATGCCGTTACCTGATGCACCTGCAAGGGCTTTAGCTTCTCCTCCTTTTCCATCATTAAATGGAATCCTGTATAAATCATACCGAAATTTTTTCCCTCCTGTAAGATACTCCTTGCAATCCTCTTCTCCTAAAACCACTTTATTACCGATACCTCCTAAGGAGTCAGCTTTATTCCTGGCAAAAACAATGTACTTACCGTCATGGCTCCAGGTTGGATTGCTCTGTACAAATCTTTTATCATCTGCTCCGGGTAACGCATGGAAAGTACCTGTTTCACTGTTATAGTAAGCAAGAATGCCTTTAAGCGGGAAAAACAACTGGGAGTAATAAAGATCCGAAACCGGGACAAACACTGATCTATCCTTAACTGTACTCACTGCATATTTCCCATCAGGTGATATCTGGGAAAGTAAACCGAAAGTCAATTCTTGGTCTTCCTTTTTATAATCATTCCATGTAATTACTTTTTCTTTAGTGAGCATTATATCTTCGGAAATTCTGGTAATTATATACGAACCTTTGTCATTGGCATAATCGACATCCATTCCCAAAACTTTTGCATCAGCAGAAAATGAATGACAATTCCCGCATACCATCAAATTTTCCAATATCACTGGTGGTGGTTCATCTGAGGATATATCGCCTAATCGCCACTTTATTTCATCCTTGTGGTCGACCGCATACTCAAACGGAAGAGGAACATCACGATAAAATATTGGTGCACCGACCTCATCAATGGATGTTTTTATTAAGATAGTTTGCTTCGATAGAAACTCTTTTACACCAAGTATCTTTTTAAAACCGATAATTGTAACCTTAGCCGTCCTTTTTAGAGTTCTCCTCTTTATAGATTCCCACATATCTCTTTGGGGAGTCCATTCCATTGAACCTGTTTGAACTTCAAGAGGTTCATTTGTGTCCTGGAATTCAAAACGAAGAATCCAATTATTGGCGCCCGTTTTATCATCCCAGCGAAAAGTAGGGGATGCAATCTCAGGGGGGAAAAGGGAACCTTCAAACGGGTAGATAATCGATAACTCTTTTAAAAAAGAGTCAGGTAAAAAAGGATAAAAAATCCCACTAAACAAAACAATAATCAGAATAATAAACAAGACAATAAATAAAATAAAAAATTTGATTTTATTCAACATATTTAAAACCTTTTCATTAATCGTTATTTTTATTTTTGATTAAATTTATTAAAGAATGTATTTATCTTACCGAGAAGTTTACCTTTCCAATACGGTTTCTTTCGGGGGCTGAATACACAATTAATAACAGTAAGTTAAGATTTTAGTTTTCTTATAATTGATATTTTCTCCATTAAGTTTGCTAATAAGTGATTCTATTTTAAAAAATAACTAATTTTTCCATCAATCGCAAGTTAAAATATATGAAAATTCTGCCTGATCTGGTGTCGTGTTCCTTAAACAACATAATTGGATTGTGCATACATTATACATGGGAAAAAAATGTAAAATCTCGACTATTAAGGAGTGGATTCCCCCGAATTTTCGGGGGAATGACAGCTAACTCCCGGTTTATTTAAAAGAAGTGATGAAAAAGTCAAATAAAGGTAATGTTACGAAATTTGTATAAATTTTATTAAAAATTTTTAACCCGATTTATTCATAGAATCTGTTGTAGATAATTTGCTAAACCCAAAAATAATACTAATCACTTTTGTCATCCTGTCCTGAAACTTCGGAATCAGAATCCATAATAAACCAAATTCCGGTCCTGAATTTATAAGCTGTGTGTTAGTGATGTCACAAACACACTTTTTTACTTTTTCCGAATACAATATATACATGGCATTGCAGGGATACCGAAGCTCAGGGAGAAGTAGCAATCTCACCTTGAAAATCTTGCTTCTCACTACTATCATTCAAGCAAAAGAAAAATTGAAAAATTCTTGTTAAAAATTCTTGTAAAATTAAAAATAAATATATAATATATAAAAAACATAAGATATATAATATATAAAAAAATACTTGACAAACTATAAAAAATTTATTATTTTATTCTTAATATATTTTTACTAATAAATAACAAGTAAATATTACACAATTCATATCACAATAATTTTAGGGAGGTAGAATTATAGATTAATTTTTTATACTACTTCTAAAATTGCTCTTGTTTATTATAAGAGACCATTCTACTATTTGATATTTTCATTGATAAGACGTTAAATTTATTAAAGTTTGAAATCTCTGATAAATATTGAGTATCCTTTTTCTGATTAATAACTGATCTGAAAATCTTAATTCTATTATTTTAAGTCCTTTTTATTCAAACTCTGAAAATATCTTTTACACTATGTTTTTTATGGTTTATATAATTCAATCAATTATAAATATTAAATGTAATATTGATAGTATATTTTCTATACCAAGGTTTTTTTAATAATAATTATTTATCATCATCTAATTTGTTTTTCTTTATTATTTAAATTTAAATATAATCTTAGAAAGGAGGTGATAGTTGCCGTTAATTGTTTTTTAGTATATAAATGTTCAATAGTTTTCTAAAAAGAAGGAGGTAAAAGATGAAAAATAAGTTAATTTTCTGTTTTATGTTGGCTTGTGTAGCACTCTTTGTTCACCAGGGAGCGACATTAGGCGGCATTACAGGAAAAGTCGCAGGAATTATTACAGATGCTGCCACAGGTGAACCAATGCCGGCGGTAAACGTTGTTATTGAAGGAACTACCTTAGGAGGAGCAACGGATAATGAGGGTCATTACTTCATAATAAACATTCCGCCCGGGACTTATACCTTGCAGGCATCTATGGTGGGGTTTGCGGTTGAGAGCAGAACCGGCATCATTGTTGGTATAGACCACACCACTCCGGTTGATTTTGGACTGAGAATTGCCGCCATAGCGGGGGAGGAGATAACGGTAACCGCTGAGAGAGAAATCATTCCAATGGATATTTCGGCAAGCCAGATTGTCGCCGATGCCGCGCAAATAGCGGAAGTTCCGATGATTACCGATATTGCTCAGTATATTCATCTGCAGGCAGGAATTGAAGGTGATTATATTCGAGGTGGTGGATTAGACCAGACCGAGTTTTTTGTGGATGGAATGATGGTAGTGGATAACCGAGCAAATAAACCTATGATGATGGTTAATCTCAGTGCTGTAAGGGAACTTAACATTGTCAAGGGAGGATTTAATGCTGAATATGGTAATGTTCGTTCCGGACTGATTAACGTCATTACCAAAGAAGGTTCTCCGACTGTATTTCGTGGTTCAATGGATTTCAGGTATAGCCCGCCTCGGTATAAACATTCAGGTTATCCAATCACAAATCCAAATAATTTTTATTTGAGGCCCTATCTTGACGAAGACGTATGCTACGTTGGAACGCAAAATGGAACCTGGGATAAGGAAACATATGAACGATATCCTGATTTTTCGGGATGGAACGAAATTTCTGAATACCTTTTAGCAGATGATGACCCGCTTAACGACCGGACTCCATCAGAGTGCAGGGATTTCTTTATGTGGCGGCATGCCAGTGAGGGAAGTGGGGCACTTGGGCAAAAAGAGATTCAGTACGGCCATAGACCCGACTGGAATGTGGATGTAAGTTTTGGCGGTCCAATACCTATTATTGGCAGATATTTAGGCAACTTGAGTTTTTTCGTTTCACATAGAACTAATCATGAAATGTTTGCGCTACCCACCTGCAGAGACTATTTCAAGCAAGATAATACTACTTTTAAGCTGACCACCCGTCTATCTGCATCTATGAAATTAACGTTCGATGTATTATATGGAGAGATGAAGTCGGTTGCAAATATCATTGATTCTACTCCAAGTATGGATGCCTATGTTTCAAGCGGAACAGGTATATTAAGTACCAGACTCACCAGAAGTGGTCCGTATGGCCATCGCGGTCCCTCTAACCTGTACTGGCCCAGTTCTTTAAGTCCATTTGACACCTATCGGTTTATGGAAGGAATAGCTTTTGACCACGTTCTAAGTCCCCGTACCTTTTATAATGTTAGAATTTCTCATATTCGGACCAAGAATCATGCCACAGGTCATGACAGGCTGCGAGACCCGACTATTATCACACATATCGGAAATACACCGGTTGATGAAACACCGTGGGGATTTGAGTACAGATATGGATATGATGTAGCGTATGATGGTATGTTATTGTCCGGAGTTGGTGGAGATATTTATGATGAATCCGAGTTGAACACCATAAATGCTAAATTTGACCTGACCAGCCAGGTCGATAAATATAACCAGATAAAAATAGGTTTTATGTGGAACTATGATGATATCGATAATCACTACTGGATAGACAGATTATATAATCCGGTGGGTACTCGGCATATTCGATGGAGTCAATTCCCATATCGTATGGGGGGTTATGTACAGGACAAACTTGAGTTTGAGGGAATGATTGCTAATTTTGGTTTGAGGGTAGATATGAATTACCCAAATTGTGATTGGTACACTGTAGACCCCTATTCCAAATATTTTGGGAAAAAATATGTAGAGGAATTCACTCAACTTGCACCAACAACACCTACGAAAGGTCAAGTGAAAATTAGCCCGCGTTTAGGTGTATCTCATCCAATCTCAGAAGATGCCAAACTATACTTTAATTACGGGCATTTTTATTCGATGCCTTCATCCAACAGTATGTACAATATTAACTATAGTACACGTGGAGTCACGAGAATTGGTAATCCATCTGCAAATATACCAAAAACGGTGTCTTATGAATTAGGAGTGGAATACAATGTCAGAGACATGTTCCTGATTCATTTAGCCGGTTATTATAAGGATGTAAATGACCAAACAGGTACTTTAAGGGTCAGAAATTTTGACAACAGTGTTAGTTACTCTACTACTGTGAACAACCAGTATGCCGACACAAGAGGTTTTGAGCTCAGAATTGACAAGCGTTTTGGACGATGGGTTACCGGATGGTTTAATTATAACTATATGGTAACATCATCGGGATATTATGGCGAGAGATACATGTATGAGGATGAGAGACAGCAGGCATTAGCTGAGATGCAGAATCCTGTACCGAGTACACCCCGTGCCCGTCCCGTGGCTCGAGCAAATATTAATATCAGAACCCCGAGAGATTTTGGACCGGGACCGGTAATCGGTGGAAATAAAATTCTTGGTGATATTCACCTGTCAACCCTTTATACCTGGAGGGCAGGAGGTTATGATACATGGGACCCATTGGATACCTATGAATTATCAAACAACCTGCAGTGGAGGGGCAGAACTACTGTTGACCAGAGAATAAGCAAGAGATTCAGATTCGGAAGATACACTGCTGAAATCTTTGCGGATATCAATAATCTGCTAAATCTCAAATACATTGACTCAAGAGGTTTTCAAAATAATGATGATGAGGAGGATTATATAAAGTCATTGAAACTGCCCATGTACGGGGATACGGACGAAGATTATGAAGCGGATGGTATGTTAGCAGGTAACGACCGATTAGGAGATGTCTGGAGCGAAGATAAAGATTATATAAATATGCCGGACCGTGAATTTTTGACATATCTGAACCAGAGATACGTCTTTTTTGGATGCAGGATTAATTTTTAAAGAGAAAAACTGAATAGAGAAAGATGTTTTAAGTAACTGTCATTCTTATAAAAGCAGGAATCTATTTCGGTTTTGATACGATAATAACAGAATGGATTCCCCCCGAGTATTCGGGGGGGAGTGACAGAAAAATAAGTAAATCAATAAGTTATAAAATATGTGATAAGAATAAAGGAGAATAATTATGAAAAGAATTTTTTATTTGGCAGGACTCTTATTTCTTGTATTTTTCCTATTTGCCAATAACCTTACGTATGCTTCTGATATTAAATGGATACGAGTGGGACGTATGCAGACTAAGGTTGTTGATTCCGGCGACCAGGGTGGGTCATCAAGCGAAAACACGTTCGCGTATACTTTTAATGATAATTTTTACCGTTCGTTTTATTCTCATCGCGGATATCACCTCGGCACCCCTAACTGGACTGATGAAAATGGCACTTTATGGCCCATCAAGATATCAGGTGCCGGACACGGCATCGCTGATGAGATTGAAAACACGATACCTATTGCTGATGAAAATGACGTATTCATTCGGAAATATATGAGATATCAGCCCCCCACTATTACGGTTGATGGCATGAGGCTTGATGAACCGTTTCCCCATAGCGGCGATGCAGTGGACGCCAATAAAACAGGAACTGCGGATGTATTGATAGAATCGACGATTAATACGTCAATGGGACTTACTATCAATCAACAAGTACGTGCCTGGAGCCAAATCAATCATGATCAATACTTCATATATGATTGGACATTCACAAATACAGGGAATGTAGACGAAGATGCTGATATTGAACTTGGAAGTCAGACTCTGAACGACGTTTATTTTTTAAGATCAATTAATGTTAACAGGGTTGGGAGAAGTCATCCATGGCATGTTACTTACGGTCAAACGCCTGGAGATACTTTAAGGATATGTTGGCAGTATCCTTCGAGAAATAGCACAAGTTACAACGACCTTTGTTATCCCAGAAGGCAAGGATATTACAGGTATCCAAGCAATATAGGTGAGGCAGTTATTCATGCTGACAAATCTGTGGGTGACACCGATGATGATGTAACTCAACCGCAGATGACAGGTTATCAGAGTGCTGAATTGCGCTGGGTTAAACAGGAAGCCAACATAAACAGCCCGGCAGACCATCAAACTCTATACCAGACAATGAAGTTTGGATTTAAACCCTATGATGGAACTCCTTATTTGCAGGATGCATATCCAGGAACAGTATATCCAGGAACACACCACTCAATGCGGATGGATGATATGGGCCTTAAATTTGTTAAAGATTTTCAATGGTTTAACTGGAGGACAGCAACGCATTATTCCGTTGGACCTTACACCCTACAACCCGGAGATAATTTCAGAATAGTCATGGCTGAGGCATATGGAGTTCTTTCTCTTCCGGAACAATACAGGATAGGTACGCAGTGGTATGACCACGGGTTAGAAGTAGTCATTGACCCACCGCCGGGAATGGTATATGATGTAACCGATAACCTGCCCAATATATTTCATGCATTTCCGGACCTTATGGAGGAAGACAAATATTCGACAGCATACAATAACTGGTCTCAAAACTGCTGGCTTCTGACAGCCAAGGATTCGCTTTTTATGCATGCCAATAGTGCCCAATGGAACCTTCGAGCCAATTACAATATACCAATCGCTCCGCCTCCTCCATCAATCGAAGTAACATCGCTTCCTGATAAGATAAGAATATCGTGGGGTACCGAATCGGAATCTGCATCTGATTTTGCCGGCTACAGGGTTTATAGAGCTGTTGGTTCGACACATTACTCAGAGGATGATGGCGAAGTTGAAGGTCTGTTTGAACCTATATTTGAGGTAACTGGAAGCGGTACTCACGAGTATGACGATGTGACCGCTGAGCGAGGTGTAGCTTACTATTATTACGTAACTGGGTTTGATGATGGGATAGGAAATATAACTGACTCGCACGGCGGAAAACAGAGTCTTGAGAGCGGACAGTATCTAAATATGACTACGGTGGGTGCGCATCTAACCAGGCCACCAGCAGATGAATTATCCGATATCAGGGTTGTTCCTAATCCGTTCAATGTTATAGCGGACGACCTTCAATACCCGGGTGAGGAAAATAAAATAATGTTTTTGGATTTACCTGGATATTGCACCATAAGAATATACACTGAAAGTGGTGATTTGATCAAGGTTTTAGAGCATACCAGCGGTTCTGGAGATGAATCATGGGGGAAATTAGAATCGGAACATTCAGCCACTGAATCAGGTCAGATTATCGTAAGTGGTATTTATTATGCAAAAATTATTGTAAATGATGAAGCTGGAACTCCGACTGGAGAAAGTACTGCCTTAAAATTCGTAATAATAAGGTAATATTTATAAGGTATTATTTGAAAATAGAAAATTATCCTGACTTTGTCTGCCAGAAGTGTACAAAGTCGGGTTTAATAAGGAGGTATATATAATGAAGAAATTGACTTTATTATTGACCATTGCTTTTCTATGTATGGTCGTTGCAATGCCCACTTACTCGGATTTAAAGAAAACTGCTCAGACCGGTCTTCAGTTCTTAAAGGTTGATGTCGGAGCTCGACCTGCTGCTATGGCTGGTGCATTTATGATGGTTGGGAATGATGCCAGTGCAATGTTTTATAACCCTGCTGGTATAGCCATGTTCCGTTCAACCACTGACATTTTCGTCAGCAGGACGGAATGGATTGTTGAAACCAAGTATAATGCAGCGGCAATAGTTCAGAACTTTGGGAATTGGGGTAATGTAGGAGTTAGTCTTATTACCTGTGATTATGGCGAAATAAAGGGTACTCGTTTTGCCTCAACTACAAAGGGTTACGAAGATACAGGGCCTGTGGATGTTGGTGCTTATGCAGTGGGTTTAGCATATGCAAGACAATTGACAGATAAGTTCTCGTTAGGGGCTCACGTTAAATATGCAAATCAGCACCTTGGAGAGAATGATTATATTGCAGAAGATACCGGAGAACGAGAAACCGTAAATAATAAGGTTTCTGGTCTTGCTTATGACCTTGGGACGTTATTTTATCCAGGATTCCGCAGTTTCAGGATGGGGATGAGCATTAGGAATTTTTCTCCGCAGTTTGTATATCAGAATACCGAATTTGAACTGCCGCTGACATTTACGCTTGGCTTTGCTATGGATATATTTGATTTTGTACCGTCACTTCAGGAGAGTCAATCCTTGGTATTGGCGGTAGATGCTGTCCATCCGCGTGATTACACAGAACGGCTTCATATTGGAGGGGAATACTGGTATATGGATATGATAGCGCTTCGTGGTGGTTATAAATTTAATTACGATGAAGAGAGCTTTACTGCAGGAGTTGGTATTAAATATGCCATTGAAGGGGGATTTGGCTTAAAAATCGATTATTCATATAGTGATATGGAATTTTTTGATGCAATAAACAGAATCTCTATTGGAGCTTCATTTTAGTAAAAGGAGAAAGATAGGAATTCTCGCTTTTCCGCTGATGTTCAGCGTTTGATTTTATAGGGGGGCGACCCGACGGGTCGCCCCCCAAAAAGTTTGTATCTACCTTCTCTTTCGGGAATAATAAAACTACCTAATAATCTATCCCAATAGATTTTTAGGTGGTTCTATCATATTATCACCAACACAATTTTTTACCTTTCAAAAATAAAATATATACATGTCATTGTGAGGAATCCCAACTTATTACGTATTCCATTTAAGAAAAGGAGGTTATAAAAAATGAGGAATTTGACAGTAATCATAAAAATCGTTTTGGCAATAGTCATTATGGTTGTTGCTTTCCAGACTATACAAGCCCAGCGGCCCCGGAGGCAACAAGATGTGCAAAGCATATGGGCGGCAATTGCCTTTGAACTTAAGTTCGATTATACTACAACGCTGGAAAAAGCTCGTACGCATTTTCAAAAAGCCTGGGACGAGCGAAAGAAACTTACGGAGGCTGCTGAGGGCGATTTTACAGCAATCTCAGATGGTACAAAAATAATCATGTCTGATCTGAACGAGAATCTCATAACCATTCTGACAGAGGAAAAAAATAAAAAACTGGCTGAATGGATAAAGGCTCAACAGTCAAGGCGGTCTTCTCGAGATGCCCCTATAACGAAAATCGAGATAGGCGACTTAAATCAGTATATTCTTACCCCCAAACCACCCGAAACACCTCGGATAAATGGTGCCAAAGTTTTTGGTGTCAGACCAGGCAGCCCATTTCTCTATACTATTCCCGCTACGGGGAGACGGCCAATGAGATTTAGCTCCGACAACCTGCCCAAGGGACTTGAGTTAGATACAAACACCGGGCGAATCACAGGAAAAATAGAAAAAAGAGGGAAATATATCGTAACCTTGAGAGCTGAAAACGAGCTCGGTAAAACAGCACGAGAGTTTCGAATTATGTGCGGCGATAATATCTCTCTTACCCCGCCGTTGGGATGGAACAGCTGGAACTGCTGGGCAAGAGCAGTGGATGATGAAAAGGTTCGGGCAGCAGCGAAAGCTATGGCTGAAAGTGATCTTATAAATCACGGTTGGACGTATATTAATATTGATGACACATGGCAAGGTGAGCGCGCCGGACCATTCATGGCAATCCAGGGCAATGAGAAATTCCCCGACATGACATCTCTTTGCGATTACGTGCACAATCTCGGACTAAAAATAGGTATCTATTCCACGCCGTGGACTACCTCCTATGCTGGTTTTATTGGTGGCGCAAGTAACAATAAGGATGGATCCTGGGCTCCAGAGCCCCGGACGGGAGGAGGGTTTTCCCGAAGATTCAGTTCAATGCAAGCCGTGGAAAATACCTGGGCAGTCATTGCCTTTGAACTCAAGGTCGATAATGCAACAATGAGAAAGGCTCAACCGATTTTCCAAAAAGCCCTGGACTATCGAACAAAAATGATGAATGACGCTGAGGGCGGTTTTCAATCAATGACTGAAGGCGTAGAAAAAATCAATTCTAGGTTGTATGAGAGCCTCAAAAATGTTTTGACAGCCGGAAAAAATAAAGAATTGGCAGAATGGAAAAAGGCTCAAGAGGAACAGGCAGCCATGCAGCAATCTCAGCGGGATAGACACGGCAAATACTCATTTGCGCAGAACGATGCAAACCAGTGGGCAGCATGGGGATTCGATTACCTGAAGTACGATTGGAATCCAAACGATGTCCCACACGTCAGTGAAATGACAGAGGCGTTGAAGGCATCCGGTAGAGACGTTATTTATAGCCTCTCAAACAGTGCACCCTTTGACCTTGCAGCCGAATGGGCAAGGCTCGCGAACTGCTGGCGAACTACCGGCGATATTCGCGACTCTTGGCAGAGCATGTCAAGGATCGGTTTCGCCCAGAGCAGGTGGAGTCCCTATGCAGGACCCGGACATTGGAATGACCCGGACATGCTTGTAGTTGGCAAGGTAGGATGGGGTCCAGAGCTCCGACTCTCAGGTCTTACGCCCGATGAACAGTATACCCACATCAGCCTCTGGTGCCTGGTGGCTTCTCCACTTTTGCTGGGGTGTGACCTTGCACAATTAGATGATTTCACTTTAAGCCTTCTTACGAATGATGAGGTGCTTGCCGTTAATCAGGACCCACTCGGTAAACAGGCAGTATGTGTGGTTAAGTCTGGTGATTCTGAAGTTTGGGCGAAGGATATGGAAGATGGCTCCAGGGCGGTTGGGCTGTTCAATCTCGGACCAGCAAAAACAAGCGTAAGTATCAGGTGGTCAGACATGGGAATCAGGAATAATAAACAGAGAGTCCGCGATCTATGGCGGCAAAAAAATCTTGGCGTGTTTGAAGGCAGATTTGAGGCAGAAGTTCCCTCACACGGTGTAGTGCTGGTTCAGATATTACCTGTGTCCGATAGGTGGTGATTAGAAAAAACGAGGCACACAACACCTATTCCTTGACAATATGGCTAAAAGGGATTTTTTATTTTGTTTTGTGGGAAAAAAGTGCCAAAATTCCCATTCTTCCCATATATGCGAGTTTTTGGGAATTTTGTGTCAGGGTTAAATCATTTAATTTCAAGGATTAAAGCAAGAATTTATTCGAAAAAAGTTGGATATTTTCTTTAACCATCCACAGGACAGGCCCAAAGGGCAGGCAGAGAAAATCCACAGGGTAGGTATTTTTTCTGTTAAATCCATTTTTTACATCCACTTAAAAATACTAAATTGCAAGATAAAAGTTATTATATATTATAACTATATATAAATATACGGAAATATTTTCGTATTGTCAAGAACTTTATTAGTTTTTTTGCTAAAAGAAACCACCCAAAGGGCAGGCAGAGAAAGGATAATAAAAATATGATAAAATATTAATTGAAAACAGAGAGGGCGAATAAATTCGCCCCTACATTCATTATTATTAAATCGTAAATTAATTAACGCAGTTATTAGCTGTTGGCTGTTAGAATAAAGAGGGCGAACACACAGTGCACGCACATAGGTTCGCCCCTACGGTCATGGCCAAGAGGATTATTCATTAAAATAAGGATTAGAAAGAATTATAATAGACCGCAGACCCGCCAGAGGCGGGCAAGCCCGAAGGGCAAGACCAAAGGGCAAGGAAGAAAATAAAGAGGGCGATTCGTGAATCGCCCCTACAGTTTGTAAAAAATAGATTAAAAATAGAAATATGGAGACGCACTGCCGGGCGTCTCTACCCCTCTGCTGTTAATTATTTTCATTCTTCATTCGTAAATCGTTCCTTAGACTCATCCTTTCACTAAAAAACAACCAATTATCATACCCCCCGATTTTCGCCTATTTATAATAAACTGACTTAAATTCCAAATCTAAAAATTATTAAAAAATTTTTTATTTTTACTTGTTTTTCGCTGTTTTTTATAATATATTTAACTAAAAACATTCTACTGTCGAAGTTCTTTTTCATCTTCTTCTTCAACATATCTCTAATTGTTTATTGCACTCATCCTCTAATCAAAAAAACGGGGAAGAAAACTAAAAAATAAAAATAAATAAGTATTGTGTCCCCAAATTATATAATCATGTTTTAAGAGACTTTAAAATGAAATTTCTTTTATTTTCAAAAATATCATTCAATGTTTCAAATCCAATAGCATTAATCGAGTCTTTCTGCTTTCAAAGTGATTTTTATTCAAATTATGACCTAAAAAATGATAGAACGATAGAACATGTCAATAAATTTGGTGCTCGTATAGAAAGAGATTCGCTTAGAAAATGCAAATCCATTATTAGTAAAGGAAGCAATTTAAGCATATTTAGACATAAATTGGATGGTTTTCTAAAACTTACTGAAAGAACCAGAAATAATTATATTGAAGAGCTGTGTGAAAAAGTATTTAAGAAACTTGCTAATATAAATGGAATTGGATTTTCAAAAACCACAAAAATCTTACATACTTTACATCCTGATTTAATTCCAATGATTGATAATCCTCTTCAGGAATTATATCTGAAAAAAATTAATTTACATTGGACTGAACAACAAGCCAGTCAAATCTTTATTGATTACTATGAAAATTTAAAACTTGAAGTAAATTTGAAAAATCTTAATAAAATATATGACGTAATTTTAAAGAATAAAATTCCTAGTTTAAGTAAGGTAAGACTTTTCGATATTCTCTGGTGGTCTTTTTTAAAGGCAAAAAAATTAAAAGAGGAAAGAAATCTTAATTGGTCTATTATAAATTTTAAGGTGTAATTTATTATTTTCTCAGGCATTGATGGTTGCAAAGGGGGATGGTTTTTAGTTAAACTTTTTGATAATGAAAAATGTAGTGTATTTCTATTTATTTCGGTATTTCGTGGACACAATACCTATTTCTTGACAATATGGTTAAAAAATTATACATTTTAATACAGCACAATTGGAAAGGCGTATGCAACAAAAAACATCATTAGAGCATTTCTTTACTATTAAATGGCATGTTATTTAGGGAGGTATTATGCAGGATAAAAAGACAACATTTACCAGTGATAAAGAACGTTTATACGAGATTTTAGATGAAATTGATGAAGGGAAAATTCAACTACCTGAGTTTCAAAGAGGGTGGGTATGGGATGACATTCACATCCGCAGTTTACTGGCCAGTATTTCATTGTCCTATCCTATTGGCGCAGTAATGATGCTCGAAACTGGAAATCCGGACGTAAGATTCAAACCAAGACCTGTGGAAGGGGTTGAATTGTCAGAAAAAATTCAGCCGGAAAGATATATACTTGATGGGCAGCAAAGATTAACTTCACTTTTTCAGTCATTATTTTTAAAAAAACCGGCCGAAACGCAGGACGTTCGTGGGAAAAAAATTAAAAGATGGTACTATATTAAAATGAAAGAATCTTTAGATTTATACGTTGACAGAGAAGATGTAATTATAGGACTTCCTGAAGATCGCAAGATTAGAAATTTTAGAAATGAAGTGATTAAGGATTACTCAACACCAGAATTAGAATATCAAAATAATTCATTTCCCATAACTAATGTTTTTGATCCATCTGATTGGCGATATGAGTACAATAAATATTGGAAACATGACAAAGAGAAAAGTAAACTTTTTGATGATTTCGAGAAGATAATTATTGATAGTTTTAAACAATATTTAGTTCCAATCATTAAACTTCTAAAAAACACACCAAAGGATGCTGTGTGTCAGGTTTTTGAAAAGGTAAATACTGGTGGTGTTTCTCTGACGGTTTTCGAACTTCTTACTGCTACTTTTGCTGCAGATGAATATAATCTCCGTGAGGATTGGGAAGGAAAGCGAAATGCTCTTGGTCGAAAAATAGAGTCGGGACGTCATGATAAACTAATGGAATATATAGTACTATATTCTGTATCGGCAACAGATCTCCTTCAAGTTATTACTTTATTAGCAACGCTCGAACGTAAAAAGAAAACACCTGAAGCGCCGGTAAGCTGTAAGCGAGCGGATGTATTAAAATTAACTCTTGGAGAATATAAAAGGTGGGCAGATCCTGCAACTGAAGGTTTTGTTAAAGCAGCAAAATTTTTATTTCAACAAAAGATATTTTCAGACAGAGACCTGCCTTACAGTACTCAGATTATTCCTTTAGCTGCAATTTTCACAGTATTGGAAACTAAAGCTGAGAACGATGCAGTGAAGGAAAAGCTTATTCGCTGGTATTGGTGCGGTGTATTTGGAGAATTATACGGTGGCGCAGTTGAAACCCGGTCGGCAAAGGATTTGGTTGAAGTTCTTCAATGGATTGATGGAGGAGAAAAGCCAGCCACTGTTAATGACTGTAATTTCGTTCCTACAAGATTCTACACGCTTCGTACAAGAAGAAGCGCTGCTTACAAAGGATTATATGCTCTTCTGATTAGGGATGGAGGTCTTGATTTTCGGACAGGTGAATCAATAGATGTTCAGATGTATTTTGATGATAATATTGATATTCATCATATATTTCCACGGGATTATTGCATTAAAAACAGTATTGAATCTAAATATTACGATTCAATAGTCAATAAGACACCGATATCAGCAAAAACAAATCGTATAATCGGAGGCAAAGCTCCGAGTGATTATTTGAATAAACTTATGAAAGATACAGGCATTACTAAAGAACGGATTGATGAAATCCTAAAATCTCATGTTGTTTATATAAATTCTATAAAGCAAGATAATTTTCATGATTTTTTTAACAAACGTAAAGAGGCACTTTTAACTCGTATTGAAAAAGCAACAGGGAAAAAGATTGCCCGTGAATCTGAAGAAGAAATTATGAAAAAGCTCGAAACAGAAGAAATATTTAGTAATGAAGAAGATGAGGTTATATAATGAAAACCAACTATCATGTATTTCGGGGACACAATACTAATTTCTTGTCAATACGACTAAAAAAATCATACATTTTCTTATTGCAAGATTTGAATTAGTTGTTTCATCTAAATTTCCTAGTGGACTCAAATAGGACTCGAACCGCATCACTTCCCTGAGCATCTTTACATTTTTATCTGTTAAATTTCTTTACCTCTAAACTGCTTAGGTTCTACTTAAAAAAGAAATTATTTATATTAAATCCCTTTTCACACAAATTATCAATGCCAAATCCGCCTTTGGCGGATAAATCCGCCAGAGGAGGACAAGCCCGCCAGAGGCGGACAGGCCCGCCCTTCTTATTGAATAATTAATTAATACGGTCTTAAGCAGTAACAACACAATGAATTTGGGCGGATAAATCCACCAGAGGCGGACAAACCCGCCCCTACGGGTTTAATCAGGGTAAAAATTACTACTTCGTATGGTACGATTGGCAGGAGTTGTCGCATCTGGTTATCCTCATCTTTCAAAATTCAACTATATTTGAAAATAATTGAAACATGGATTGAAGATAAACAACTCCCTTAATACGCCGTAAATATGGCGTATTAATCCCCCTTTGCTAAGGGGGAATTTCTAAAATCATAAATCCTTTTTCCTGCGTATCAGCGGTTCAATTATCGTAAATCGTACTTCTTTTCCCTATTCCCCTTTGTGCCTCTATTTTTCATTCGTCATTCGTACTTCCTCATTCTTCCTTCAAATAAATTCGGAAACACAATACTTATTTCTTGACAATATGTTTATATAATTACACATTTTCGTATGGCACGATTGTCAAGATTTGCCGCACCCGGCTATACTCATCTTTCAAAATTCAACTACATTTGAAAATAATTGAAACATGGATTGAAGATAAACAACCCCCTTAATACGCCGTAAATATGGCGTATTAATCCCCCTTTGCTTCCGCCGAAGGCGGATCCGCCTATGGTGGAAAGGGGGAATTTCTAAAATCATAAATCCTTTTTCCTGCATCTCAGCGGTTCAATT
>JAUWXV010000171.1 GCA_030616165.1 bacterium
CCCAATTTTATACTGCGCATCATCAGCTAACTGACTGTTCGGGTAATTTCTTATTAAATTCTGATATTCACTCGCAGCAGAGATATATTCCTTAATTCCATAATATGATTCCGAAAGAAAAAATTGGGCACTATCGATAACAGTACTTCCTGGATATAATTTCATAAGCATCTCAAATTTTCCCCTTGCTCTAAAATAATTCCTCCTTTCAAAATCTCTCATCCCGGAAGCAAACAGACCCGACTCTGTATTCTCATTGAATGAACCGGCATTACCGCAATAAAATATTAATACCAAATATATCAACAGTGGAAAATATAATATATATTTTGACCTTAAATATAACATTTAATTGAAAATTTTTCCCCGATTTCAAAAAATTCTATTATTATCAGAAAAATCACAAATAAAATCGACTCGACATTCCTGACTCTACATATAAATATAAGATTTTATTTTAATATATACAATAAAACAAATTTAAATAAGCGAATATAATTATTATGAATTATTCAGGTTAGTAAAGTATTTTAAAATTTATTTAAACAAATCAGATTATACAAAGTTCCTCATATCCTTAAATTTAAAGAAAGAAAATGCCATACTATATTTTCACTATAATACCTTTCAAAAACAGCACAATAATTAAAGATATAATTTTTATGAGTGAATCTATTTTCAATTTTGCAGAACTCATTAAAATCAATTAGCCCGAATCCTAATGAATATACATCTTTTTCTTCAGAATGTTCCGTCTGCTTTACCTGAAAATATCCGAATCTAAGGCTGATATGTCTAATAAAATCATTTTCCAATCCGAAATGCACCTCTCTCTTGGGAGTTTTCTCCTCTTCATTAAGATTCCTTATATCAAGGTAGAATGTTGTGTTTTTGTAGAACTCATATGAGATTCCTGCATTTATAGTTTCATCGCATATTCTTTCAATTTTTTTGCGATACTCAGAAAAATTGTACGGAAGATCAATATATGTGATTCCAACAGAAAAGTCTTCTCCAGACTCTATAAGTAAACCATAACTTGCCCCCCATTTCCGCTTTATCACTCTCCCATCAGGTGTAATTTTAGAGAATATATTTCCGGCAAAACCAAAACTCAATCTTTTCGCAAGTTTTATATTTAACAACAAGGTGCTGTAATTGTTATACCTGAATTTTTCCGGATTAAAAAACTTTTCAGAACTCTCTATACTATTTAAAGATTCTTCATTAAATAATATTCCCAGGATAAACGACCTTTTCGAATATGTTATCCCTTTAATGATATATTTAAACGAATTAAGAATCTCCGTTACTCGGGAAGCTTTCCTGTCACTGAAATATTCAGGATTCATAATCGAAACCAAAGGGAGAATGGGATTAAAAAAAAAGGTAAACTTACCTGATCTTCCAGTTGAATATAACGAAACAGCACTCGGATTATAATTCATAGAAGCAATATCATCTTCAGCAGAAAAGAATGCTCCACCAAGTGCCAATGGCCTGGCGTTTAGATTGCTTAATGTTACAAAATATCTTGTCTGGGAATATACCAGATTATAATTGGCTAACCCTAATATTAATAAAAATAAATTCAAATATACAGAATATAATATTCTTTTCAAAAATGACATTACTTTTTAATAATTGATATCAACATCAAAATTGCCCCCACTACTGTTATAAAATATGAAAAAATCTCCCCATAACGAGTATAAAAAGTTTCTTCGTTCCTTAGATTAATTTCATCAATCAATATACTTTCCGTAAAAATTTTAGATTCTTTGGTAACCCTTCCCATTTTATCAATAAACATCGATACCCCAGTATTAGCACATCTTGCGATTGGTATCCTGTTTTCTATTGCTCTAAATACAGCAATTTGAGCATGCTGATAGGGAGCGGAGGTCTTTCCAAACCAGGCATCATTTGTTATTACTATCAGAAATTCCGCTCCATTTTTGCAAAAATTTCTGACCAGGTTAGAAAATATTGATTCAAAACATATTACCCCTGAAAACTTAATATCTTTTTTAGTTTCATTAAAATTTTGAGATATTTCATTATTTTTATTTAATTTTTGTGGAATATTAAACATGGTAAATTCTTTTCCCGGAGTAAAATCACCCATTGCTATATCAAGATTGTAAAGAAATGGAAAAATGTCACCATAAGGAATCCACTCCCCAAATGGAACCAGATGAATTTTTGAATAAACATCAAGGTCATTGGAAAATGGTTTTATTAAGAAAGCAGAATTATAATACTTCGCTTTATTATCAGATTTATCATACTCCACATCAAGAGAACCAGTAAATATAGGAATTTTCAATTCATTAGAAAATGCCCTTAAAAGGTTGAGATACAGACTATTATATCTAAGATAACAATAAGTTGCTGATTCGGGCCAGATAAGAAAATCGGGTTTTTCTTCAGCCGCATCTTTTGAAAGTCGAATATAATTGTTGAAATTATCTCTTACTGCCGAACCCTTTAATTTTATCTTTGGAGGAATATTCCCCTGAATTAACGCAACCTTTAATGAACCACTTTCAGGGCGGGCTTTATTAAGTTCAACATTTCCATAGATAAAAGGAACTGCAAAAATAATTAATAATACCACAAAAGCAGTTATTACTTTTATTATTTTCACATTTGTAATAATATAATAAATAACAACATTTATAATACATATCCAGAAACTAACACCATAAACACCAGTAATTGAAACATACTGAATTAATGATGTATAATAAGTTTGTGTATAAGCAATACTGAGCCATGGGAACCCAAATGGACCAATACTCCTTAAAAACTCCCAGCCAGTCCATACAAAAGGGAAAATATATATAAAATTACTCCTGAACCTTTTTAATCCGTAGTTGATAAAAATAAATACAATTGACGATAAAAAAGAGAGAAAAAGAATAGCAGAGATACCACCTTTCACAGTGTCATAGCAAATCCAGTAAAGCGAAGCGGTATTAAGCCCAATCCCCCAGAAAAACCCTCTTTTTAAAGCGGTCTTAACCGATGTATTTTTAACAATATAAAAAATCGGTACCAATCCCAAATAAGCCAAAAACCCCAGCTTAAATGGAGGATAAGCCAGGGTTAATAATGCCCCTGCCACTGCAGGAAAAAGTATATCTTTTTTGATCATTTATTAGAAATACTTCCCAGATAGGTTTCCAATAGTAAAACCGCTGCTAATCTATCTATTTTTTCTTTATTTTTACCGGTTTTTTGACCCAGAGAAATCATAATTTTTTTTGCTTCAACACTCGTAAGTCTTTCATCTCTCATTACAATAGGGATATTTACATATTGTTTTAGCTTTTCAATGAATTTCTCAACTTCTCTTGCTCTTTCACCTTTAGACCCGTTCATATTTAACGGCATTCCAACTAAAATCTTCTTGACCTTTTCCTTTTCCACTATCTCTTTTATTCGCAAGAAATGTTCGTCCTTTTTTAATACATTTATTGTATCAAATTCCTGTGCAGTAATTCCAAGTGCATCACTTAAAGCTAAACCAATTCTCTTAACACCATAATCCACAGCCAATATTCTATCCACTGTAGTCATTTAAAAATATTAAAATAAAGCCGTTAAAGATAATTATCTTTAACGGCTGATTTATACCAAAGATTCCTTTTTATTCTAATGGCTTTCTAAGAACTTCTTTAAGGAGTTTTCCTGCTTTAAAATGAGTCTTTTTTCGCGCTGGGACATAAATAATCTCCCCAGTTCTGGGATTTCTTGCCTTTGGTTTTGGTTTGGTCTTCTTTACCTCAAATACACCAAAATCTCTGATTTCAATTCTCACTTCATCTTCTGCGTTTATCATAATGTCCCTGAGAGAATTAAAAACTCCATCCACTATTTTTTCTGTGGTATATATCTTCTCATTTAATAATTGAGCAGTCTTTTTTGCAACATCTTTTTTTGTAACTGTTTTCATATTTTTTGGCTCCTTTCAGATTTACATTTTTTCACGTTAAACATCTTAACAAGGTTTCTCATAAACTTATTTCGGAGTTAGGAATATCTAAATATTTTTATTAATGAACAAATTTTTTACTTTTTAAACTATTAAATTTCTTGCCCTATTTATAATATAATCACATTTTTAATATAGTCAAGGAAAAAATAATTTGAAACTTTTGATATTTTAATATTTCTTCTCAGAGTGATCAAATCTCTCTACACTTATAACCCCTTTGACTTTTCTAATATTTCTGATAATATTTGTAAGTTGGTGTAAATTTTTGACTTCGAGCATCATAGTATTTGTTGCAATTGAATCTTTCACTTCAATATTAGCATTGATAATATTGGTATCGAGTTCTGATACAACACTGGTAACATCTTTTAAAAATCCTATTCGGTCCTCTCCCACGAGTTTAATACCAACAATATAATTTTCTGTATTATCTACATTCCATACAACAGGAACTAATTTTTCAGTATCCTCAATATGTTTATATACATTAGAACAATCTGAGCGATGTATTGTTACACCCTTCCCTTTCACCATGAGTCCCTGAATTTTATCCCCTGGAACTGGATGACAGCATTTGCCGAATTCTATCAACATATTATCAATTCCAAGAACTCTTATCCCTATTTGAGATTTAGCCATTCTTTTAACGGTTCGGCTTATAAACTTTTTTTTCTGAAATTCGAGAAAATTTTCTTTCGGCAGTTTTCTTATAACGCTTTCAACAGTTACTTCACCTTTTCCGATGGAACTGTATAAGGATTGAATATCACTATACCCCATTTTTTCAGCAACTGCCTTAAGTGATTCATCCAGATTTTTTATTTTTAAAGTATTAAGCACCTTCAAAAGGAGTTCTTCTCCGAGTTTTATACTCTGCTGTTTCAGTGAATTTTTTAACCATTTTTTAATCAGGCTTCTTGCTTTCGATGTTTTTGTAAATGTTATCCAGTTAGGATTCGGGTTTGGAGCGGTAGATGTTAAGATTTCTACCATATCCCCACTTTGGAGCTTTGTATCAAGATGCACAACATTTCCGTTAACCTTTGCTCCTATACAATGAAGTCCTATATCTGTGTGAACCTCAAAAGCAAAGTCTATGGGCGTGGCTCCTATAGGGAGTTTAAGCAAATCCCCTTTAGGAGTAAAAACAAACAATTCTTCCTGAAAAAGGTCTACTTTAAGATTTTCTATAAATTCTTTTGGGTCACTTGTCTCGTTCTGCCATTCCATCATTGTCCTCAGCCACTCCATTTGTTTATCAATCTTATCTATACTGGTACCCACTTCTTTATATCGCCAGTGAGATGCTATTCCGAAATCCGCATTATAATGCATCTCATGGGTTCTTATCTGGATTTCGAGTCGTTTACCTTCGGGTCCTATCACAGTAGTATGAATCGACCGGTATATATTCAACTTTGGTGTCGCTATAAAATCTTTAAATCTCTCCCTTATTGGGGGATATAAGGTATGAACTATACCAAGAGTATAATAGCAGTCATCGAGTTTATCCACTATTACCCTAACAGCAAATAAATCGTATATCTCCTCAAATGAACAGTTCCTTTTCTTCATCTTCTTATAAATTGAATAAAAATGTTTAGCCCTTCCCTCTATTTGAGCGTTAATACCTGAATTTTTGAGACTCTCAAGAAGTGGACCTTCAATCTTTTCCAGATATCTTTCCCTGCCTTTTCTTGTCCCTTTAACCTTCTTAACCAGTTCGTGATATGATTCAGGGTCAAGAAATTTAAGAGAAAGGTCTTCGAGTTCCCAACTTATCCTGGAAATTCCAAGCCTGTGTGCAAGGGGGGCATAGATTTCAAGGGTTTCAATTGCTATTAATCCCCTCTTTTTGGGGGGGAGATACTCTAAAGTCCTCATATTATTAAGGCGGTCTCCAAATTTCACTAATATTACCCTAATATCCTTTATCATAGAAAGAAGCATCTTTCGGAAGTTTTCTGCCTGCTGCTCTTCCCTTTTTTTATATCTTATCTCCCCTATCTTAGTAACACCATCCACTATTTCGGCAATTTCATCGGAAAATTCTTCTTTTAGTTCATTTTTTGTTACACCACTATCCTCTATTGTATCATGTAAAAGCCCGCAAACGACTGTAGTAAGGTCTGTTTTTAGTTCAACCATTATCTTTGCTACCTCGACACAGTGTAGAAAATATGGCTTTCCAGAGAGTCGGAGCTGTTCTTTATGAGTATTATAAGAAAATCTATATGCTTTTGTCAATAAATCACGGTCAAAATCCGGGTCATATTTCTCTATCTCAATAATTAATTCATCTAATCTCTTTTTAAATTTCTTTTCCATGATTACAAAAATTATCTTCTTAACTCAACCCTGGTAAATTCTTATTTCATATTTAAATATTAAAATGTTTAGAAATATTTTAAAGTTTGTGTTCGATAAATGAGTCCGCTCTAAAAACCGCTAATTACGCGAATTTCACGAATTTAATATTACACAATTTAATAAAAATCAATTCGTGTTGATTAGCGAAATTCGTGGTTTTAACCCTTTTAAACTTGACTCATAAATCAAATCTCTACATTTAATAAATACATTAATATTATAATTTTAGTGGTTTGATTTATCAAGCATTATTTAAAAAGGTGCACCATCATCAATAGGTATATCAGTTCGATACTGTTCAAGTTCCCCAAACTTTGCAAGGTTTTTAACAAATGCAAGTTCAATGCTTCCTATAGGTCCGTTCCTTTGTTTACCGATAATAATTTCGGCTTTACCTTTATCTTTCTCTTTACATCCCATATATTGTTCGGGTCTGTTTATGAATATAACCACGTCCGCATCCTGTTCAATTGCACCCGATTCCCTCAAGTCGGAAAGTATAGGTTTCCTTTCCTCAATCTCCCTTTTTTCAATTGCCCTTGAAAGCTGCGAAAGGGCAATAACCGGGATATTCAACTCCTTTGCAAGAGCCTTTAGAGACCTCGATATCAATGAAATCTCCTGCTGTCGGCTTTCTGTTTTAGATGTTCCTTTTAGAAGTTGAAGATAATCAACTATCAAAAGACCAATATCATTCTCTAATTTAAGTCTTCTTGCCTTTGACCTTAATTCAAGAATCCCAAGGGAACCAGAATCATCAATAAAAATTGGCGCTTCTGATAATAAACCAACCGCTATTGACAGCCTCGGCCAATACTCATCACCCAGATTCCCGGTTCTTACTTTATGTGCACTTACCTCAGCTTCACTGCACAAAAGTCTTATTGCTATCTGATAATTTGCCATCTCCAGACTGAATATCCCAACGGGAACTTTATAATCTACCGCTGCATTTCGGGCTATATTTAAACTCAATGCCGTCTTTCCACAGGAGGGTCTCCCTGCTATGATTATTAAATCCGAATTCTGAAATCCAGATGTCATTTCATCAAGACTGCTAAAACCGGATGCTACACCTGTAATAGAACCCTTCCTCCTTTTATGATAACTGTCTAATATTTCAAATGCGTCATGAAGCACCGGCTTAACATTTGTAAATCCCTTACGTTGTCTGTTTTCGGATATCTCGAATATCATCTGCTCAGCTCTATCAAGCAAATCGAATGCTTCTTCATTTTCCTCATAGCCCTCAGTAGTAATCTTTGTCGTTGCTTCTATCAATTTTCTTAGAAGTGACTTCTCAAGGACAATCTTCGCATGAAACTCAACATTCGCTGCTGTTGTTACTTGATTTATGCATTCACTTAAATAATAAGTCCCACCTACCTTATCAAGTAAATCTCTCTTCTTTAACTCTTCAGATACAGTCAATATATCAACTGCCTCATTCTTCTCAAATAGTGATACCACAGAAGAAAATACTTTCCGATGCGATTCCTTATAAAAACATGATTCATCAAGGAGTTCAATAACCTTATAAACAGCGTCTTTAGACTGCATCACAGCCCCCAATACTGCCGATTCTATCTCCGGAGCCTGAGGGGGCAAACGACCTACG
>JAUWXV010000087.1 GCA_030616165.1 bacterium
CAAGAATTTTTATATGGCAGGACAGTGGGTTGAACCGGGTGGCGGATTACCCAGTGCAATTTTGTCTGGAAGAAATGTTACTCAAATTATATGTAAGAAAGATAAAAAGAAATTTATTACTACGAAACACTAAATTACACGGCACATAACGTATAAAGAATTCCCACCTGACCGAAGGTCGGCTTGCAATTCAGGGTTGAACTAAGCACAATCAAAACATCTTCCTGACAGCATTTACTATATCGTCTTTAGTTGAGCCGTAGTATCCAAGAATTTCAATATACCAGTTTTTTCAACTCGTCTCCTTTAACTAGTTTCAAAGAACTCACATTCACAACTCTTACAGAGATTCCTTCTTTATTAATAATATCTGCTGCCTTTACTTTTCGCTGGATTTAACGAGCGGCTCGGTGATAAAGCGCAGTTCCATTTCTCCCAAGCACGAGCTATCAGGCGCGGTAGTCGGATCTTCCAGGAATTCAGCCGTCATCAATAGCGCACACGGTCCAGAATCTATCGGCGAATGTGCAAAGCCGGGAAACGTGTAGACATACGCCTGGGTCAAACCCTGTGCCACTATCTCACCGTAAAGTGGAGGGCACACGTGATCAAATTCGCCGCAAAGGATAAGCGTGGGCACATCACTCGTGACTGTTTCCTTAGCGTATGCGTATAATGCCGGCACATTCCAGATTTCGCGGGCGCGCGGCATAAGCTTGGCGCCAAAAAAGGTCGATGAAGCCCCCTTTAAAAAAGTTGAATAGGGTCCCTCAATGCGGACATCTTCAGGTGTGAAATCGACAAACTCACTACAGAAAACACTATATTGTAAGCCATGACTGAATGTATGCATCGGGAAGAATATATCTGCAGTCTCCTGTAAAGGGGTGTAATCACCGGCGAGTATCCGGCTGAGGACAAACGGCAACTGCGGCGGCATGTCCACTCTATACATCACCATGAACAACCATTGTCCCAGGCGTTCTCCGTTGAGCAACAATTTGAAGGTTTTGCCGGTTGCAGGGCTCTGTATGGGAACCGTGACGGGATTGGCGTTGAGTCTCTCCAGCAGATTCAGGAAATCAGCCTCCAGGTTGGGGTACGCGGCTTGACAGGCTTTGTCCGCAGCACAACGTTCAAACACTCGTCGGAGCGTCTCCGTCGCGTTAGCAAGCATAGATTGTAATAAAGGCGTGCCTAACGGTACTGGTGAGCTGAGGATAACGCTTCGCAGGCGTTCGGGATAGTCACGCATCATATGCTGCGCCAGTATCGTGCCGGCTGAGTTCCCAAAGAGGTTGAATTTATCGTAGCCGAGTACGGTCATCACCATAGCGATATCCGCTGCGCTTTCAATGCTGTTGAATGCCGCCAGATTGATACCCTCGCCTACCAGTCGGTCATGACAAGCACGGATGGCTTCCAGCAGGAGCGTAATGTTTTCCTCAGCGCTGAGATTTTGCTCAAGTATGGTAATCTGTAACTCAAAAATCTCTTTGCACAACAAATTCGGCTCTGAATAGAGCGTTCCTCGCTGCTCAATCACGATGGCATCGCGCTGCGCTAAAAGGAGATTCCCGATTTCTCCATCAAGATTCGGGACAAAAGACTCCATGTTGCACTCTCCCGGTCCGCCAGCGTTCAACACGAGCGGGTCAGGTACGGGATTGTCGCTGTGGCTGGGGAAGATGGCAACCGCCAGCCGAATAGTCGGTCCTTCCGGTTCGGCGTGATGTTCCGGCACAGTAACATAGCCGAAAATAATACTTTCACCTTCGATCAGACCTTTCGGTACATCAAATGGGCAAGGTGCTTCCTCAAAAGTGCCGATACCTACTTCTTGAGCCAGTGTGGGATGTGTCCACATGATAAGTAGTATCAGCATTAACTTTAGTGTGAAATAAGTCCGTTTGTTAATTTTAGAACCTCCCTGTTTAATAAATAAAGATAGAATAAATTTTTTGAATTCCCAACCTTCTTTATAAAAAAGCTGCTACTCCAATCACAGCAGAAAATAGTTCATAATCTTTATAATAAGACTATCTTTATGTAATAATTCTTTCAAACGAGTTTCAAATTTCCCCTAATTCACAACCTTTTATATCGCATTCACAAGATTTATATTTTCTGCAAATGTTATCATTATATGTATTTTATTTTACAAGTATTTAAATTTTTCTTTAATTTTAGACTTGACAACGTCTCTTTTATTAGTTAATATTTTTAATTGTTAGATAAAAATTGATTTCATTCAAAACTAATGTTTTTATTTCGAGACATAAAAAAGAAATTTCATTACGAATGGTTATGATGTGTTGATTTGTATTTGAAGAGATTGAAAAAAGGTTATTTAAATGGTTCGGATAAATTTTAAAGGAGAGGTTTAAAATGAGTGGAATATTTGGGATTTATTCAGAAAAAGAGTGTATTGAAGATTTGGTTTGGGGAACTTCTTATTTACAACATCGTGGACAAAAATTCTGTGGTTGGGCTGTTTCTTCTGATAATAGTATGGTTTATGAAACACATAGAGGAAAGTTAAGAGAAAAAATTAATTTTAATGAAGTAAAAGATGTTAAAGGTAAGATTGGCTTAGGTGCGGTTAGCTCAGGTGATAGACAACCTATAAGTGAATTATCAAAATATGGAGAATTTTTTTTAGTATATGATGGTAACGTTATGGGTGGTAGAGAATTAAAAGAAGATTTACTTAATGAAGGGCATTCTTTTACAGGTTATTATGATCCGACTTATATTCCCGATAATGTTTTAATTGGAAAAATATTAGCACTTAAAGGCCCTGTTAATGGTATTGTACAATTAAGTGAGAGGATAAAAGGAGATTATTCTTTAATTTTGTTAACAAGAAAAGGAATTATAGCTGCAAGAGGTTGGGGGAGAAAACCATTGATTCTTGGAAAAAGTGAGTATAGCTATGTTGTTTCTTCTGAATCATGTGTATTTCCGAATTTAGGCTTAGAAATTGAAAGAGATGTTAAACCTGGCGAAATAGTCTCAATTAACGAGGAAGGTTTTAGTACTTTAAAACAATTAGACCTTAAACCAATAAAATATGGAACCTTTGAATGGGTTTATACAGCAAATTCATCTTCTGTTATAGATGGGGTTTCTGTGGAAGAATTTAGAAATAAAATTGGAGCTATACTTGCTGAGAGATACCCTGTTGATGCTGATTTAGTTTCAGAGATACCTAATTCTGGAATAGGTTATGCTATAGGTTATGCAAATAAATCGGGCATACCACATATTAGAATTTTTGTTAAATATGACTATGCTGATAGAAGTTTTACGCTGGGAACAGAAAAGGAACGAGAGGAAGAGGCGAAGAGAAAATTAATTCCTATACCTTCTATAATAAAAGGAAAAAGAATTATTATTACAGATGATTCTATAGTTAGAGGTACTCAGACAAAAGAAAGTCATGTCCCTCGATTAAAAAATTCTGGTGCTTTGGAAGTTCATGCGAGGATAGGATGCCCTCTATTGAGAGATAAATGTAGCTATGGTAAAACAACAAAGAAAAAAGAAGAGATTCTTTTTGTTAAGATGAAAATGAGTAATGATAATGATGTCAAGAAATATTTGGGATTAGATAGTGTCGGTTTTGCTTTGCCAGAAGACCTTGCTATAGCCAGTGGCAAGTCTTTAGAAGAGTTATGTTTATCTTGTTGGGGGATTTAGTAAAGTTTTAACGCACCCTGAAAGTCAAGACAAAATCAAGCCGCTTTTGTTTGGTGTACAATTGTTCAAATTCAACTGGATTTACGTCTTTAAGCATTGAATGAGGATACAGGTAATTATAATCATGAATCCATTGTTTTATGGTTTGTTGTGAAAATTACAAGCTGTTAACCAGAACTTTGAGATTTTAGAAAAATGAGAAAAAATTATTCTCATGCTCTTGGTTTTGGGGAGAAAATGGTATTTCTGGTTAACAGCACTAGAAGAATTACAAATTTTAACAGTATATCTTAACATTTGTTGAATTGTCCAAAATGTTTTGAAGACTCACAGACATAACAATTTCGTTGAAGGAAGTGCAATACTACCCCGGAAATCGTTTTATCTTTTGTCAATTCTATGTAAAGATATTCCCTGACCTCAGTCTTAATCTAATAATTTTTTCAGAAGCTCCTCAAAATCTGCTTCCCAGATGCTTCCTTCTGACCGTGTTTTAACCATTGCTTCGGAGTCATAGGAAATCCATTTTCCATCAGGAGACGGATAGAGATAATCCTTCCAGCCGTCGTCATCAGCGGCAAGCTCGGTGACTTTGCCCCCCTTAGCGGGAACCTTGAATATCCGATTCCGACCTGGCCCCCCTATTTCCTTTTGACTGATAAAGGTAAGGTATTTCCCGTCTGGAAGCCAGCAGAGCCCCCAGGTCTCGTCCTTCACAAATCCTTGATGCTTGAGGTCAAGTATCTGTCGGGCTTTGCCGGCGGCGATGGGAATAGCAGAGAGCACCCCTTTGGAGATGACGGCAATCTCTTTACCGTCAGGAGACCATGCATACTCACCCCTGCCAGCAGGAGTGTCCAATATTTTCGTTGCCTCGCCACCATATGCGGAGATTACATGGAGGATTTGTTTTCCTTCTCCTGCATATTCACTTAATCTAAACCTATAGGCGATCATCTCACCATCAGGCGACCACACCGGCTTGATTTCATGTTCCGGGGTTTTTGTTATCTGGACTGGCTTGCCTTCCTCGGCAGATGTTATCCAGATATCCCCGCCATGGAGTACAGCGAGTTTACTCCCGTCAGGTGACCACGACCATTCAATGTGCCCGTAAGGATTTTTGTCCCGCCCGCTGAAAACCATAACGGCGGGTCCGGTCGTCCGGGCATCCTCCAGCGAAACCGGAGCCACATAGAGATCCTCTGTTTTGTCACTTTGTGACACAGCAAAGAGGAGCTTCTTGCCATCCGATGACAAGGAGTAAGGTTCAACTTCACCATCCACCGAGACATCGAGTTCCAGAGGAATAGGCTCGCCGCCTGCGAGAGAAATCATCCAGAAGTTCCAATCCCCTTCTTTGTTAAAGCCTCTTGCAATTATCATCCTACTATCGGGAGACCAGTACTGGTAATAAGGCCAAAGCGTGGAAAGCGGGAACTGACTTCCAAGTTCGAAGGATGGCCCGCCGGAAACTGACACGACTTTGAGACGGCACGTGTAGTTGTATGACGAGCTATAGAAAAGCATCTTTTTTCCATCAGGTGACATTGAAAGAAAATACCCTACCCCCTCAGGCGGGATTATTTCAAACACTCGTTCGTCAGCGAGGCGGAAGAGATGGAGGTTTCCGGGGTTTGCTATCTTATAGAAAAGCCATTTGCCGTCAGGCGACCGGGACCGGGAAAGGAGGCGAGCTTCGTCGATGCTGATATTCCTGGGCGTTCCACCCTCAGCGGGGACCAGCCGCAATCCCCTTTTATAGATTTTGTAGGCAATAGTCTTGCCATCAGGAGACCATACAGGATCATACTCAGCTAAGGAATCGTCCGTGATTTGAGTTAGCGCGCCATCTTTCACCGAGAGGGTCCAGATGTCACCAGAGACTTCATCGTCATCTCTTTCAAAAACGAGCTTTTCCCCGTCGGGTGACCACCTTGGACTTTGTAATCGATAATTTCCATCTAAGAGTTTTTTTGCAGGACCCGTTGGCCGCCCCGTCTCTGGAGAAACAGGAACTACCCAGATTGCGCCTCCTGAGTTAAAAACGACCTGTTTCCCGTCCGGTGACCACCTGCCACTATATGCAGGCGTGTCCACTAATTCAAAAGGATCACCACTATCCAATGGAAGCACAAGCTTATGACGGAGCAGGAACTTACCATTTGGAGAGAGATCAAGATACGAAGGCCAATTAATCACATCCTTTTTACCCACAAATGTCTTGGTTTTGGTATATTTAACACCTGTGTTCGGGTCAATGATAACACCCTTATCTGAGGCATCGCTTATTTTTCTTCTTATTTCTTCATTCTCTTTTGCCTGTTGAACTCGCCCCACCATGAGTTTTGTCACGGGGGTGATTGCACTTTCCGGATATTCCTCAGTGAGCTTTTCAAATGTTGATAAGGCGTCATCATATTTTCCAGCCTTATAATAGGATTGCCCAATCCAATATTGAGCATCCTGAGCAATTTTGCTTTCAGGCACCAGTTTGATTACTTGTTCGAGCTCAATAATTGCATCATCATACATTAATTGTCTGATGTGTTCAATCGCCTTTTCAAAGTGCTGTTCCGCTGACCTATTGGTATCTGAAGCATTAGTTATTAATGGTAAAGCAAATATTCCCCAGACAATTACCGAGGTTATACAAATCACTGACAATAATAAAATTATTTTCTTCATTGTGTTTCCCTCCTATTAATGTCGTTAATAAATTGTGCCATATCCATTAATTGTGCCATTTCGGTATTGCCAATCAGGACAAAAGAAAGAGCATCATCGCTCCAGGCAAGTATGGTATTGCCGACTTGTCCGTCATTCTGATTGTACACAGCATACTCTCTGAAATCCTGCACCGCAAGCATGCGTTTTCCCTCTAATGACTGCTCGAAAAAGGATACTGTATTTATGCCGTTTGTATAAAGCAGATGCAGGCTGTTCCGATCTTCAATTTTTCTTATTTTATCGAGTATATAGCCAGGGTGCAGCCACGATGGCGCCACCAGGTCAAAATTGACAGTTTTCCGCGCTTGAGAGAGCGTGAGAATATGCCCATTGGAAATTGCAGAACTATCTTGAGAAATGATTTTCCGTTGATATGTGGGTCCCCTGAGGATTATGCCGGGACGTGTAAATTCAGGCCTATCGCCAAAATATTCATAATAAAAGATGTCTCTTCGCTCGAGACGCATATACGCCGCAGAGGATGGATAGAGATTCGCAGAGACTGTCTGAGAAACAACACCCTGGTGTTCCTTTAAATAAAAATTGATCGTTGTTGAGTCAGCACGTATATCTGGACTTGGCTTCCTGAGCCAATGACTTGCTAATAAAGTCAAAGTTACAACTGCCGCTATTTCAGCAAACCGAAAGGCAATCTTTCTTGCACGTGGGTTTATGAAAATCCTTCCCCGGATAGATTCAAAAGTATTCATTCGTGCCTTTAACTTTTCATACATCATGGGTGATGGTTCTATCCCCTCCCAGCTCTTAAGTACTTCAGATAGTTTTGTCAATTTTCTTAAAGCCAAAGAACAATTTTGGCATTTATTCAGGTGATTTTGTATCTCGCCTTTTTTTTGTTCATCTATGTCGCTGCTATAAAAAGCATCCAATTCCTTTTGGACATCTTCACATTTCATCATTTAATTCTCCTCTTGTATTATTTCGTCATAAGTTAAAAGATGTAAAAAAATAACTTTCTAAAAAATTTATATTAATCTATGTATTTCATTAAGACCTTTTTGAGTTTTTCATGCCCCCGGTAATTTAGTGATTTCACTGTACCTGTTGGAGAGTTCAAGATATCGGCTATTTCTGTGAATTTTAACTCGTGATATTCCTTAAGAATAACCACAATACGCTGTTCATCCGGGAGTGAAGCAATCGCTTTTTGAACCATACCTCTTATTTCATCTTTCTCCACACGTTTTAAAGGATCTGGCGAAACATCAGAAACTGATTTTTTAAGTTCATTGTGTTCACAATCTTGAGAAGATATAGGAGTATCTAAAGACAGATTAGGTCGAAACTTCATTCTTCTAAGCCTGTCACGACACAAATTATGAGCTATTCGAAAAAGCCAGGTTTTGAATTTTCCGGTTACCTGATATTTCTTTTTTCCTCGTACCACTCTGAAGAAGGTTTCCTGACAAAGGTCTTCGGCATCACCAGCACTCATTAACATGCGATAGATAAAAGAGAGGATCGGCTTCTCGTATCTGCGATAGAGTATCTCAAATGCTTCTTCTTCACCGTTACAATATCTTGACATTAATTCCTCGTCTGAATGACTCATATTTTTTTTCTAATTTTTAGTTTCATTATAATAAACGCATAAGACTCTTGAAAGATGCAAAAAATTATTAAAAAATGCAAATCTACTTGATTACTACATGACCCTCCACGGAATATTTTACTGAAGGCAGGGAGTTTCTTGAGCTTTACATATAAAGAAGATTTCACTACATCCATCAAATTTTATGTCTGCCCGGGCTAATGGATAAGAAAGATTTAGGCGAACACGCAGGTTCGTTCCTACGAGAGTTTTTAAAGTTTAATGAATTATTAAGGTTAAGTCTTTAAGAATTGAATGGGGATACTAGTAATTATAATCATGAATCTATTGTTTGATGGTTTGTTATGCTTCTTTAAGTGAATCATTTCCATTTAGCCAGTAAGTGGTTTTGCACTGGAGATTTAGGATATAACCGATAATCTTACGGGTGTACCAATAGAGTACGATTACTAGTACTTACTTGCATAAATAGCTAATATCAAATAGAATCGTTTCATAATCATATTTATCACAAGTATTTAATAACGAGATTGCCACGTCCCGAGTACTCGGGACTCGCAATGACAACAATCATGCATATCATTGCGAGGAGTCCCGAAACTTCGGGATGGCTATTTCCTGATATTTATGTAATAATCTTCCCACAGAATAAATGTAAGGATTTATGCAAGTAAGTATTAGCACTTGCCAGGATGAGAATTTCCGGCATCATTTACCTATTCCCATCTCTGCCATATTTACACAAAAATCCCTTTGCCCAGTTGACAATATGTCCACGACTATTCCGAATCCGGCAGTTCTCGGATCCAGATGTTGCGGAATCGAGCCGGATTGCGGTGATCCTGGAGACCAAATGGCATCTTGTCGGGATGTTCTCTGTATTCTGGAACTTTTTTAAAATCTGTAGGTCCCATGATTTCATAGTTGTCCTGCACAAGTACGCCGTTATGGAATACTGTGATTGTTGCTGGTTTAACAACCTTGCCGTCTTTGAAAATTGGGCGGTGGAAGACAATGTCGTAAGTCTGCCATACTCCTGGAGCACGTGAAACATTGACCAGCGGCGGACTCTGAGCATAAACTGCTGCTGCTGAGCCAGCTGGATAGGTTCTGTTGTTGTAAGAGTCAAGTACCTGAACTTCATAAAGATTCATCAGGAATACACCGCTATTGCCTCGACCCTGGCCTTCGCCAACGACTTCAGTTGGTGTAGCCCACTCGACGTGTAACTGGCAAGAACCGAATGCTTGCTTTGTAGTAATTTGTCCCGTGCCCCTGACTGTCTCCATGTAATCATTTTCGACCTTCCATTTGGGTGTGTTACCATTACGGTCTATCCATTGCGACAAGTCCTTGCCGTCGAAGAGGATAATCGCATCTGAGGGTGCTTTTCCTACCCTGTCTGGCGTGCTCGATGTACTAGGCGCTACAACGGGTGGTTGTGGTTGGTTCTCATCATACATGGCATCAAGGTCGTAAGGCTTAGGAGTATAGGCAGTTTCGGTATCTATGGGACCGCAGCCAGTTATGGCTAATAGCGACATCACAGAAATTCCTATCAAGATTGATTTTACTTTCATGACCGTCTCCTTAATCTTTTTTAAAATGAAGTTTTATAAAAATAACTAAATCCAAAGTGATTTATTACAGTAAGTTATTAATAAATATATGTACAACTCTTCGAAAAAGCAATATTTTTTTCTGCAAAATCTATTCTGCACTCAAATCGACCAGCCACTGCTGGGTTTATAAGATTTATGTTTCGATCCAACTTTCCCATCAAAAGAGGCAAGAATTGGGAAGGTGTAAGTATGTTATATCCATGAGGGAAAAAAAATTAGTATCAGGTATGATTTAAAGTCAAAGGAAAAAAGACACGAAAAAAACACTTGATAATGAAAAATGTATCTCTTAATTTTAATAAAAATTGTCCAAAATGTTTTGAAGACATACAATTACTAAATACCAATTACTTAAAAAAGTGGCGGATTTCAAATTTAATTATCCTGAAAGGTTTTGGGTTGAAATGTATTAAAAAATTTGTTTAATTTAACTGTTAAACTTTAATACTAAATAAACAACACATGAGAAGCGCCGAAATCAGATACATGATATTATTTTCAACCGTATAAAACTTTCCTTGTGATGACAATCTCAAGTAGAGAGCAGGTTATTATATACAAGGAAACTGCCAGACGACTTTATCGATGCTGTATAACCTAATCATAGGAATCGAAAGATGATGACTCCTGAAAGGCTAACTTTTTTAATAGATAAATTCTCTTCACAGCGTATTGTAGTGATAGGTGACTTTTTTCTCGATAAATACCTGGAGGTTGATCCAGCCCTTGGAGAACCGAGCATCGAGACGGGCAAAACTGCACATCAGGTGGTGAAAATAAGACACAGTCCAGGGGGTGCGGGAAATGTTGTAAGTAACCTGTCGGCACTGGGCACTGGATTGATACATGCTATTGGCATTATTGGTGACGATGGTGAAGGCTATGAGCTTCACAGGGATTTAGAAAAATTAGGTTGTAGCATCAGTGGATTATACATGGCTCCGGACTGTGTAACTCCGACATACCTGAAACCACGCGATAAATCTGTGACGGGTTTAGCAGGAGAACATAACCGGTATGACACGAAAAATCGAACGCACACAGGGCCGGAAATTGTAAAATGCATGATTTCCAAATTGGATTCACTGTTACCAGACGTCGATGCAGTTATTATAATTGATCAGGTGGTCGAGGATGACTGTGGCGTGGTGACCACGACCATGCGTAAAGTACTTGCAGACCGTGCAATTCAATACCCCAAAGTTATATTCTGGGCTGACAGTCGTGCCCACATACGGCTCTTCAGAAACGTTATCATCAAATCCAACCAATTCGAGGCGGTTGGGATAAAAAGTCCATACCTTGGTCATACTGTGAATGAGGCAGAACTTTGGGAGAGTGTAGTTAGGTTACGTGCGGAGGTTAATAGTCCTGTTTTTGTCACCAGAGGTGCCTCTGGTATGATTGTTAGTAATCCTGAACCAACTGCGATACGTGGTGTACGTGTTGAAGGGCAAATTGATATCACAGGTGCCGGAGATAGTGTATCAGCGGGAGCAGTCCTGACTTTAGCTTGTGGTTCGACCCTGCCGGAGGCAGCGCTGATAGGCAATCTGATAGCTTCCATTACAATTCAGCAACTGGGTACAACCGGCACTGCTCGACAAGAACAGTTACCACCTCGTCTGGAACTGTGGCATGCACAGGAAAACGAAAATAACTGATGCAAACTTAATAATCTTTGGATAATTAACTGGAAAAACTGCGAGAACTACTTTCCCAATTGGATATCAAGAGAATGGAATAGGCAATTATGCGGCTTCAGGAGTAAATTATATAAACTGGTTTTTAAAACCAGTTTTTTTTGAGAATTTGTTTAATTTAGTCTCATTTTAGTCTCATTTTAGTCTCAATTAGTCTCAATTAGTCTCAATTTGTATCAATTTGTATCAATTTTGGGGTGATTTTGAGACTGGTGAGACAATTAAGTTATTAATTATCAAGAGATTACATTATTTGTCTCACTTTTTCTATTAATGAGGGCGATAAATTTTCGTTTTTTTACGGATAAGTTTTTGTAATTCATAATATTGTTATATTATATTATTATTATATTGTATTTTGTTAGTATATTTAATAACATATTTAATATAATAAATTTTTGGAGGGAAGTCAAGAGAAATTATTTGAAATGCAAAATGCAAAGTGAAAAATTAAATTAAGAATGGAAGGTTTGATTGGGTATTATTTGGGGAGAAGGAAATGACAGAGTTTTTTATTTTTGGGGTGTATGGCGAAGGTGAGGAAGGACTTCGACAGCAGTAATGACCACCCATTTTTATCACATTATGTCACATTCTGGCAAAAAAAAAGCTCAACAGCATAAAACCATTGAGCTACATAATTAATTGTTTTTATTTATATTTTAAACGTGGGCGATACTGGACTAGTCCTCCTGAGGCAGATCCGTATTGCTATATACAATCTATCTGACCAATCTGAACTCGAGTAATTACCGCTCTCATCATAAGCGAGAACTCTGTATTCATAATAACAATATTTAGTTAATACTATAGAATTTTGTTTGGACTGTTTTATTAACGTGGTATCTATTTTTTGCGAATAAGAATCACCCGATAAAATAAATACAAACAATGAAAATGAATAAATTCTGATAATAAATTTTATCATATTTTTATTCATTATTTCCTCAATTAACTTCATTTATAAAAACGCTATTTTCTTAAATACATAAAATTTTGTCAATTTTAATTGAACAAGTAAATAGAACTAACAATCCTGAAAATATGTTTTGTGGATTGTAATATCAATGTTCATACATTACAAACCTCCATATATGATTTTTGATTGTTCTCTATATACGAAATTTGCGACCTCGGTTGACACTTTTGTAGTGTATTAGTCATATCTCTAATGTCAATCAATTAATCGGTTTTAAAATAAACACTATACGGTATACCGTGAATTCTGTAAAATGGTACAAATGAAATACTGTTTGATGTAAAATGTAACGGATCATTATTATCAGGAGTAAATGAACTGCCCAGATCAGATGGGTTAAGCCGTAATGTATGCAGAGAGGTCACATTTTCTCCGCCAAGCAGTATGGGACCGTACATAATGCCGCCGACATCGGTTACGTCTGGTGTATATTCCACACGAAATCTGAAAGGCATACTGATAGTTATTTTATCACCGTCTGCCCATTTTCGATTAAGAGTCAAATAGGTACCCGGATTTGCTGATATTGACTGTGCAACATCATTAATCTTTACCGAAAAACCGTCTTGTGCCCAGAATGGCCTTCTGATTTTAATTGCAAATGTTCCACTACCCTTAATAATCAGAGTAGTTCCCTGTTCCTCCGGAAACTTTGTTTCCTGGCGAATGGTAATGTTTTTATCTTTCCAATCCAATTCAGAAGGGATAAAGAGATTAATCCATAAAATGTCATAATCATGAAAATATATGCACTCACCATATTTTGTATGATTTTCCATCCCTGTGCCATGACAGCAGGAAAATGAGCGATAGTCATTGCTGTATCTTTTTCTTCCGCCGGGCTTTAACGGAACAAAATAGGTTGTAAAGCCATGGTCGGATCGCGCATCCTGTGAAGCCAGAATATGATTATATAGACCTCTTTCATAGTAATCCATATATTCGGCTTTAGGATCATGCATGAAAAGTTGTTTTGTCAACTTAAGCAGGTTATAGGTACAGCATGTTTCGCACGTCCTATCAGTCAATAACGTTCCAATCTTATCCGGATCTCTGAACATCTCTC
>JAUWXV010000095.1 GCA_030616165.1 bacterium
AAACTTGACTACTATGAAATAAAATTATATATTAAAATGTAGTTAAAAATAATCTTATTTACCAGGTAAAAGGAGGTAACCCATGAAGAGAAATATTTGGGTTGGCTTCTTGTGTATTATGTTTGTGTTCATGCTCTTTGACAACCTTTTTTCACAGGAAAGTACTAAACGTCCTATTAAAAAACCGCGCTGGAAGGGTCCAGAGATTGGCACAGTTGTTAAGGATTTTTTACTTAAGACCGTATATGGTGAGAACTTTACTTTATCTGACTGCAAAGGGAAGATTGTTGTTTTTGTATTTGGAGCATGCACCTGACCTCCGTATCTGGGGATAATAGACGAAATGGATAAAATAGCCGAAGATTTTAAAGACAAAGATATAGAGTTCTATCAAATATACACAAGAGAGCCTCATGCAGGCCAGAAAATGGCTTCATTTGATTTCTCCGACAAAAAACAGACCGAAACTCATCAAGAACGTGTTGATTATGCGTTGGAAATGATTAAAGAATACAGTCAAGAAATCCCAGTTTTAATCGACACTTTTGGTCCAGACTGTATCCAGAATACTTTAGGTGGTCATGCACCTGATAGTTTGGTTGTAATAGACGGGGAAGGGAAAGTCGTTTTATGGCAGGATTGGGCAGACCCGAAGGCTTTGAGAGTAAGACTTGAAGAAATGACTGCTACTACAGAATAAGATAAAAAATAAGAAAATAGAGTTGTTATATTATCTATTGAAAGTATTTTCCCATATGAGTCGGTTCGACTCTTAGGTTTTTTAAGTAGGGAAGGCATAATATTGCCTTCCCTATTTTTTTTGAAAAGTATTGGGTGCTGTCACCAGCACACAGCTTACAAAGTGAGATTTACTAAAATAAGACTTAAATGAAGTTGTACAACTATATATTTGAAAGATAATAAATTATCGTAATCCTGAAGAATATATTTTGATAAATTTTTTGTTTGTTTATTTTTATAATGGTATGTTTTCGATATTTTTATTTTGGTTTATTATTTTAGATTTGGGATTTTTGCTTAATGTAATAGTAGAACCACAGTTGAGGCACTGGTAAAGTTTTAGAAATTTTCCTTCTGTTAATGTTTTTTGAATACCGATATATGTTACAAACAGATGAGGGCAAATTGCCATTATATTCTCCTTATCTTTATTATATATATCGGCAAATTTAGGAAGTTCATTAATTAATTTAGGAAACGTGAAAGAGATTTTAGGTATGAAGAGATAAAATTTATAAAGCAGGTTTAGGATTAAAAGAATCAAACATAGAATTTTTATTCTCTAACCCATGGACCTGCTTTTTGGTGGCGCCTCGCAGAATCGAACTGCGGACACACGGATTTTCAGTCCGTTGCTCTACCGACTGAGCTAAAGCGCCTTTTTTTAGGATTTGAGAAAATTTTTTGTCATAATAAGTATAAATATTTAAAAAATCAATAAAAATTTTTATATGAATCATAAGTTTTATAAAAATTTTATATTAATTGTAGCTTTCACGAAAATTTGTTTAATGATAGTTTTTACATAAAGTTCCCAGAGATTATAATATTATTCCTATGAAAAAAACATAATTTTAACTTACGACTTTAAAAAATGTCTCAATATTTTCTCTTTTATTTAGAAGTTGCTGAACGATTTTGTTGATAGATTCCTGGAACAGGTCAGTTTTTTTAAGAACAATATCAGAAATATTTGGGATATTATCATCACCACCACTTCCGATTTTGGCGGTTCTTGCAACTATATCAGCAAGATGGCTTATTATCGCGTGTTTTGTATATTCCGTAGGTGCCTCATTAATATTGTGATGAAATTTGATGCTTGCGAGAATGGATTCCGGAAAAGACCACTGTTCTCCGAGCCATCCTCCGATTAAAGCATGGTCAAAGTTCAAGATTTGAATTTCAGCATCTCTAATTAGACAATTTTCAACTCTTATTTTAGCAATAACTTTTTCGTATTCGGGAGAGAAGTAATAATCAAGAACAACTTTCCCGATATCGTGAATAAGACCGATAAGAAATGCCTGGTCTTTTTTTGTGTAACCAATTTTATCTGCGATTAATACTGCTGCTTCTGCAGAGGCGATCGAGTGAACCAAGAATAACTCTCTGTCAAATTTTGTAAAATTATTTATCTTTGGAAAAGATTTAAAGACGGTGACGCTGAGAGCAATACTTTTTATCATATCGAAGCCCAGCACAACTATGGCTTTTGAGATATCGGTTATTTCTCTTGTATATCCGTATGAAGCAGAGTTGGCGACTTTTAGAATTTTTACAGAAGTTGATGGGTCATTTTTGATTGTGTTCATAACGTCTGAAGCGGAAGAATCGGGCATTTCGATAGTCTCGATTATTTTATAAAGTACCTGCGGAAGTGTGGGGAGTGATTTGATTCTATTAGCAACTTTTTTAAATTCTGTTATATTCATATATAACCAAAATTTTTGTTATAATATGCACAATGAAATTCAAACAAACTTTTGTTTTTGTAATTCTACTTATTAATTTATTTGTAAAAATACTCATATTAATTAAATAGTCAAGATAATTTTTATTTAATAAAATATACTGCGATATCAGAAATGGTTTGACAAATTTAGTAAAATGTATTAATTTTAAAAAGAGTACAGTTTTTAAACAACTTTAATAATTAATGCTGGTTTAAAAATAGAGGGATGCATAGATATGAAAATAAAAGAGAATAAATTATTAGTTGTGATATTTATAGGATTTTTTATTGTTCCGGTAATAAGGACTAATGCTCAGGTCCCTATTGATAGTCTAATAGTGCAGTTGGAGAGGCTCGTAGAGAAGGAGCCAAAAAATTATGAAGCATATTTTGATCTTGGAGCGGCGTATCTGAATAAAAATATGATTGACCAGTCGATAGACTCTTATAAGAAGGCAATATCAATCAAACCCGATTTTGCAGAGGCATATAATAATCTTGGGATTTTATATTATTCTCAAGGGAAACTGGACGAGGCGATAAAAGAACTTGAGAGTGCAATAAAGTATAATTCAAATTTAGCGGAGGCATTTAATTATTTGGGAATCACTTATTTAAGTAAAGGCGATATTGATAAAGCAATTTCCAATCATAAATCTGCTATTAAAATTAATCCTGAGGCTTATTCATATTATGGGAATTTAGGGTATGATTATTATAGGAAAGGTGATTTTAAAGATGCTGTAAATTATTTGCAAAAATCTGTATATTTAAAACCTGATTTTATTACTGGATATAATAATATGGGACGTTGTTATTTTAAAAGTGGGGAATTTGAAGATGCGGCTCGCCAATTTAAAAAGGCAACTTATGTTAATCCCAATATTATTAATCCAAGATATAATCTTATTGCTGTGTATTTAGAGTTGAAGAAATATTCTGAAGCACTTGATGAACTTGACAAGTTGACGAATTTAAATTTGTTGGTTGCCCAGATTAGTTTTATACAGGATTTTTCCGGATTTGACAATGAACTGCTGGATATACCAGTCTCGCAAATAAAGAATGCTATAAAAAAGGATAAAGAATTTCTGGAGAAATTTTTGGATGCGTTTAAATTAGTCGGAAATGTTTATTTGAGCGAGGGAATTTTAGATGAGTCAGAGAAGATATTCAACAAAAGGATAGAAGTTGATTCAAAGTTTGCAGATGGTTATAACAGTCTTGGTTTTATATATTCACAGCAAGGAAAAAGTAAGGAAGCTATTGATTATTTTAGTAAGGCTATAAAAATGAAGTCGGATTTTGCTGATGCCTATTATAATCTTGGAGTTGTACTTATGATGGATGAAAATTTCGATGAAGCAGAAGAAAATTTCAAAAAGGTGATTGAATTAGAAAGTGAATATTACTCTGCTTATTCTGATTTGGGAATGATATATCTGAGTAAGGGGGATGTCAAATCTTCAGTTTCATATTTTGAAAAGGCACTTGATATAAAACCGGATTATATATATGCAATAAATGGTCTTGCAGATAGTTATTTGTACGATAGAAAGTATTCACAGGCAATAATTGAACTCAAGAAGATTTTAACTATAAATCCTGATTTAATAGAGTCGATATATAAAATGGCTGGTGTGTATTTAACGGCGGGCAGTCTTGATTCTGCCGCTGCACATTATCAACATATAATCAATGTTCAGCCCAATTTTATTGATGCATATTTGGGTTTAGGTGATATTTACTTAAATATAGGAAATGAGGAAGATGCAATAAATATATATAATTATACATTAAATATAAGTTCTGATTATCCTTTATCATATTACAAACTTGGAAAGGCTTATGCTCAGAAAGGTGATATTGATAATGCTGTATTGAATTTAAAGTTAGCAGAAAAATATGACCCAAATTTTGTTGAAGCAGTTTTTGAACTTGGAATGGTATATGGTATTAAAGGTAGCTTTGGCGATGCTATTAATGAATTTAATAAGGCAGTAAAGATAAATCCGAAATTCGCAGACCCATATGTTGGTATCGGTGGGATATATTATGATCAAAATAACTTAGAAGAAGCAGAAATATTTTTAAAGAAGGCTATAAACTTAAATCCTAATTCCGAAAGGGCACATTATACCTTAGGAAGAGTTTATTATGATAAAGGGGATATTGATTCTGCTTTAAAAGAATTTATAATAGAAAGAGAGATTAATCCTACCTTTGTACCCGCAGAGAATTGGGTTAATTTAGTTCAAAGAGAGAAGGAAGATATTGAAAATGCTTTAAAGTCGGGGAAATTGAGAGTAAGACATATACTTGTTAAAACTAAAAGAGAGGCAGATGGTATTGAAAGAGAGTTGAAGAATGGAGCAGATTTTGCAGAACTTGCCCGAAAAAGGTCGATTGAAAGAAGTTCTGGAGTCAAAGGGGGAGACACTGGATTTTTTAGTGTCGGGGATATGATACCAGAGTTTGAAGAAGCCGTTTTGAAATTAAAAGTTGGTCAGATAAGTAGTATCGTTAAAACAAGACTCGGATATCATATAATACAGAGGATGAATTAGATTATTTTTAAAGATAAAAATTTTTTATTTTTAAACTCTGATGTCTCCAAATCGGGAATAACTCTCTTTGAAAAAATTTATACTTTTAAAATATATTTTTTGAAAAATTTAAAAATGTGACAAAAATCACAATTTTATTTTAATAATATGTGTAAATTTTAAATGAAATTTTGAGTATAAAAAAGTATAAAATTTTGATATTTTTCTTATTTCTTTAATTATTAATTATTTATAAATTTCATATTGACTTTGTTTTATACTGAATTTAATGTTTAAATCTTTGAATATAATAATTTTTATATTAAAAGGAATGGATGTGAAGATAAATATAATAAAGTTTATTGTACTATTTTTATGCGTTCTTTTTTTTAATATTGATATAATATATTCCCAAATACAAGTTGATACTATAATAGTTAAGCCTGACTCTATTAATCTTACTGCTCCGGTTTCTGATTCATTCAGAATATATATAAGTAATACAATTATCCATCCGGGTAGTGTCATACCTCAGGGTAATGTTGTTGCAGGAGATACGATATCATTTATAATACTGTTTTATGATATTTCATTTTTTAATATTGATTTTGCCGCTGAAAACCTTGATAGTGTGGTTACAAATAATAAGAGGAACGGATTGTTTCTTACACCAAGCATTGATTCGGTTTACATCCAGCCTAATGGTATAGGTGGAAATGTTGCGGTTGGGATTTTTCCTTATCGGACAGATCCTACACCGGGTCTTACTGATACAGTTTGGTTTGTTTTTAAGGACACAAGCGGAAATGGCTACAGCAGTGAGCCAACGATTTTTACCACTGTCGAGAAGCCTATTTATATAACAATTCCGGAGATTCTTGCTCTTCAGGGAGAGACCTTTGATATTCCGATAAAAATGGAGGGGGGGTATTCAGTTGACGACAGTATATTGAGTTTTGAATTCGGTGTTAAGTATGATATGACAATTTTAAAATTTAACAATGCCTCTCTTACCCCACTTACTTCAGATTTTTCTATCGAAGAGAATTTGATTGGGGATACAATATACATTTCCTGTGCCTATCATTATCCTGTAAGTTCAATTGGGGACCTCGTGTATTTGAATTTTACAGTAAATAATGGAACAGTTTATGGGGATAGTTCAGTTCTTCATATAACAAAATCATTATTAAATGAGGGAAAACCATATTCAATTGATAAAGATGGAAAGGTAGATGTAAAGCCACTTTTTGGAGATGCTGACAGGAATAGAGCAGTTGAAGCACTTGATGCGACAAAAATATTAGAATACCTCGTAAACCTTGCAGTGATAGATTCAGTTGACAGCATTCATTGCGATGTAAGTGGAAATAATGCTGTGACTTCTTTTGATGCAGGACTCGTGCTGCAGTGGATTGTGACTCCTGTTGATATAAGGAGGTTTCCAGTAGAAGATTCGCTTGGTTTAAAACCAAGTTTAATGAATCGTAATGCTGAAATTTTAGTTTATTCAGAGCAAGATTTAAAAGAAGAGAGTTTTAATGGTTCAGATAACTATAAAATTATTTCGGTGGATTTGAAGAATATAGATGAGGTTTTTTCCTTAGATATGGTTTTTGATTATGATTCTGAATTTTTTGAATTCGCTGATTATAGAATACCAGATTTAACAGACAGATTTAGTACAATTGTTAATGATTTACATGGAAAAATTTTGGTTGCGATGGTTGGAAGCAGACCTATAAAAAGCGATGGAAAGGTTATAGAATTTGTCCTCAGGAAAAATAATGGAGGGAATGGGGAGTATTATTTCACCGGTTTTATGATAAATGAGCGGGAGATGAACAACAGAATAGAATATATATCGACCCCATCCAGTTATATACTTTATCAGAACTATCCAAATCCATTTAATTTAGAAACAGAGGTAAAATTCATTATTCCTGAACCTTGTGATGTGCTGCTCAAAATATATAATCTCCTTGGAGAGGAGGTAAGAACCCTTATAAATGAGAGAAGAGAAAAGGGTTATTATACAGTAAAATGGGATGGTAAAGATTCAAGGGGGCTGACCACTGCATCAGGTGTCTATTTTTATCGTTTGAAAGCAGGTTCGTTTGTAAGTACGAAGAAAATGATTTTAATTAAGTAATCCCCCAATTAATAAATTCTTTGTTATTTTATATTATTTTTTACTTTATTATTTATATCTTTGGTTTATAAAACGTTTTTTGGTTTTGGATTTTTAATTTTTTTTAGAAAAGTTTGAATAAAAAATTTAGATTGTTTTTCTATTTTAAAGTTTTTCTGAAAAATAATAAACAGCATTAAACAGGAGTTTGAAGGTTGAATGAGATTGCCCTCTGTATTGAATGGGGAATCCGAGCAGGATTAATTTGCCTTTTCCGTATGGGACTACAACTGCTGATGCTTTTTGTCTAATTATTTTATCACCATTAATATATCCACTTAAGAGCAAATTTTCACTGGGATATTTTGCAATAACAGATGGTTTTGAATCTTTTTTAAATGTTGCGATGATTTCGAAAACAGGGCTTCCAGAGAATATTCCACAACCCTCTTCGGGCATCCCATAAGAAACAGGATTATTGTTGTTGAATTCCATTTTTAAGATGGAACCCGAGCAAAAGAATTCTTCGGGCTTTATGTTTGTTAGTATATTTTTTATCGGAATATCAAAATGGTCAACAGCAAGGTTACATGAAGTATTCAATGTTATAATAGTTCCTCCGTTCTCGGCGAATTTTTTCAGGTTGTTTATTCCAGTTTCACCAATTCCACCAGCATATTGAGGAGGGATTGTTTCTTTTGGATGTCCGTTTATTATGGACGAAGTCCGCTGACTCGGAATTATTATTACATCAAATCTATCATCGAGATTACCTGCTTTGATATCCTCGTTATGTATATTTTTATATGGTATTTCAAACTGTTCAAACAGCCATCTTGTCCATCCTTCATCTGCATTTGCTACCCAAGATTTATATAATCCAACACCGGGCGTTTTTATTTCAAACATTTCTACATCTGGCTTTCTTTTTATTCCTGATATTTGAATTGAGAGTTCTTTTGCGATTGATTCTATCTGATAAAATGAAATGTTACCTCTTGGGATGACAAATGTTCCTTGTGGACAATGTTTTTCGGATTCATTAAAAGGATTTTTAGTACAGAAGACTCTGCCGTTGTTTTTCAGGATTCTATTGATAGCAGTAAAACAATTGTTATAATTGTGAGAAATAAGATAACCATAGTCGTCTGAACCTGAGACGTTTCCTTTTTGAGGTTCAGCAGTCTTAATTTTTGAGATAGAAATATTTTCAGGGAGAAGAGTACCGGCAGGTATTACTTTTACACCCATTTGGAGAGGGATAATCCATCCGGCTACGTCATATGACCTTAAAGGAGAACCTTTGAAAGATACAGTTCTAACGATGCCCTGCCATAGCTGTGGATATTTCCGAAGGTCAGGATATTCCTGTCTTTCGAAAATATTTTTAACAAAAAGTGCAAATGGCTGTGACATTGGGATGATATATGTTCCAGATGGATAAGTAATTCCATTGCATATAAATGGTTCATCAGCCTGATAGATATCTATTCCAAGAAGAATCATTTTATTAAGCAATAATGCCATAGTAGGGGGGTCGTGCTGAGTTTGTGGGATAATCCAGGCGTATGGGGGTTCATTTTTAAATTTATTTATGATATCTTTTCCCATTTTATATTTGTTATAAAGGAGTTCATCTTTATACTTTGCGGCGGCTTTTAGTACTGCTTTTGATGCGGTTAGGCAGTAATCCACAGCGTCACCAATTCTCCACCATCCCCCTTTCCAAGGGCTGGGATAAAATGCGGATATTGTAAGGTCTTTATATGCTTCTGGAAAGTCTCTGACTGTATAAAAATGAGGTGTTGCATATCTAAAAAGAGCAGTCTCGGTTAAAATGGAGATTATGTTGTGAGCGTCTACAACCTGAGTGACATATCCTGGGTACCATGAATCATATATTATCCTTGAGATAGCTCCAGACTGATTGGCTTTTTCAAATTCTGCTCCCATAGCCGAACCGATAAGGTTTTTCCATCTGACAATCATTGGATGAACGTTCGGATTAGTTGGTTCGGCATCAGGTGGAATCCATATCCTTGCTGGGAATGGAGCGGTCTGATGATGATTGTAAAGAATTACCGGAAACCACTCTTTGTTTGCGATAATTGTTAAGTATTTCGTCTCTGGCATATTAACCATATATGAGTCGCGATTATTGTCGTGACCCACATATTTGTGATAAAGCCATGGTAAAGGGCTTGTTTCGTGTGGAGTCCCGAGATTTTTGTAATACCAATCGGCAACTATATTCATTCCATCAGGATTTGCAAATACAAGTATAAGGATTACATTATTTAGAATGAAATTTGTTTCATTGTCGTCACGACTCACAAGTTCGTATGCAAGTTGAATATTGTGCTGAGCAGGGGCACACTCTGTTGCATGAAGCCCTCCATCAATATAAACAACCGCCTTTCCCTCAGATGCGAGCCTTTCGGCTTCACTTTCAGTAAGGTTTCCTACAAGTGAAAGATTTTTTGATATTTCTTTATACTTTTCAATATTTGAAATATTTTCTTCAGAAGAGATTGCTGCATAAATCATGGGTCTGCCCATCGAGGTTTTACCAATATTATAAAGTTTAATTCTTCCTGACTCCTTTTCAAGTGCTTTAAAATATTCGACTGCCTGTTCATAGGTTGCAAGTTTATAATCAGAACCAACTTTAAAACCAATAATCTTTTCAGGTGGAGTTATATCCTGAGCGTAAATGGTGTAGAAAGAGAATGAAAAAAGCAAAAGAAATACAAATATAAAACATCTGAATAAATTATTATTTATTGACATGTTATATCCACTTTTTATGGTAATTTATTTTTTTATACAACTTTTGCAAATTTTAAAATATCGAGTAATTATTAGATAATGTGTTGCAACTCTAATCTCGTTAAAATGGACTGAAATACAATATAATGTTTCTTTATTATGTCATTTCGACCCTGAAACAATACTGAATCAAGTTCAGCACAGGGTTCAGGATTTTTGGAATCTATTATTTGTTTTAGATGCTAAAATGAATTCATTATGACAGCTAAGCAGGATGCTCAGCGGGAATGGCAATCTCATATAAATTTTCCAAAGTTATATTTTGTTAATTAATCGCAATTTTCGTTTTGCTTGAAGATTCTATTTTATCTATTGATTTAAAATTGAATTATTTCGATTTTTAAAAAATAAAGAAAATTTTTATTAATAACAAATGATTTTTTAGACATTTTATTATACTTAAAATTTTATTGTATTTTTTTGAATATTCTAACAAATTAAAATTACTGGATTATTTAATGAAATGTTTACGATAAAAGTGTAATTTTTGTTCTTTGAAATAAGTAATGGTTTTGTTTTATTTTTGGTTGAATGATAGTTGTAGAATACTGCTTAGTTTTTAAGTTTTTGTCTTCTTTTATAATAAAATCCAATATTTTTTTAAGTATTTTTTTGATTTATTTTTAGTTATATTGTATGAAAACTTACAGAGTTTATATTTATCCTTTTTCAAGGTATTACTTAAAAATTAAATTTAATTCGATTATTAAGATAGGAGTGAATTATGTCAGAGATGACACGGAGAGAGTTTGGTAAAAATCTGGCAGGAGCAGTGGGTGTGTCAGCTTTAGCTTCTGTATTGTCTGAAAACATGCCATTCGCCAGAAATAATGAAAAACCGAATATTGTCTTCATTTGTTCGGACCAACACAGCTATAAATATACCGGATATGCTGGTCATCCTATTGTTAAGACACCTAATTTGGACCGGATTGCCAGTCGAGGAGTAGTCTTTACAAATGCTTATTGCGGACATCCAGTATGTGTTGCATCTCGTTCCAGCATGATGACAGGTATGTATGCTTCAGACTGCAATTCATTTTGCAACTCCACTGTCTGGGATGGCAGTCATCCCCTATGGGGCATGCATCTAAGAGGTGCTGGATACTATTGTCGTGCAATTGGAAAGATGGACCTTAATGATGATTTTGATACAGGGTTTGAGGAAATTAGAACCAATCGCGGGCACAGACACAATCCGGATATAACTTCTCTTTTTCGAAGGCCTGTTGCCTATCGTGTTAGGGAACGAGACGGTGTTGATGGAGGTTTCCGTAAAAAACGACATGTGGATGCCTCGAGAACAGAGGCTGCTATCAATTTTCTCAGCAGCGAATCTCGTAAATTGGATCAGCCGTGGGCATTGTATGTTGGTTTAACCGAACCGCATCCAGGATTTGTCGCCCTCAAACAGTATTACGAGATGTATCCAACTTACAGTATAGATATGCCTGATATCCCGCCTGGTCACCTTGAAGAACTGCACCTCGTATTTCAGGAACTGCGCCATTTCAAGCGCATTGCTACGCCAATTTTAGAGGAGCGAATTCGCCGTGCGCGTGCCGGATATTATGGCTTGATAAGCGAATTAGATGAATACATCGGACAAATTTGGGATAAATTGGAGCAGACAGACCAATTAGAAAATACTGTATTCATTTATACTTCAGACCATGGTGAGTCCTTAGGTGAGCATGGTTTATGGTATAAAAACAACCTCTACGATGTTGCGTCGCACATACCGCTTGTTGTAGCAGGTTACGGTTTGCCAAAAAGAGTAACGGTGGATACGCCTGCGGCGCATGTGGACCTTTGTGCTACTCTTTTAGACCTGGCTGGTGCTGAAATTCCCTCGACCATGCGGGGTCATTCTTTACTACCATTAATATATGGTAAATTGGAACACCACCCCGGCTTCGCTTACAGTGAATGCCACTCAGAAGGGAACTGTACGGGTTCTTTTATGATTCGCAGGGGAGACTGGAAGTATATCCACTTCACATGGTATGATGACCTACTATTCAATGTTGCTGAGGACCCCGGTGAGTTAAATAACCTTATTAATGACCCAGGTACCGAAGGAATACAATCGGAATTGAAAGATATCCTTTACTCCCAGGTAAATCCAGAAGAAGTTACGGTTCGAGCCTTTAAGGCTCAGGAAAGGATGTTACAAGATATGGTTAACCGTATGACCGAACAAGAATTGTTCGAAACCTTCAAGGGACGTATGGGAGCTGGTCTTGCTCGTACATTGGCTACAAAATGCAAAGGACGATAAAATAGTATTTTAATAAATACCAAATTTCACAACGATATTAAAATTTGAACTGCTTAATCCTTGTTAGTAACTCTTGTTTTGGCAATGAGTTCGTCATCCTCGTCCAGCCCGGTAATAAGGTAATAACTCCAACCAATCACAAGCCTTGAAGAATTGGTAAATTTAATTCCGAATTTATCCCGGGATATATGTCGTGTAATTTAGTGTTTCGTAGTAATAAATTTCTTTTTATCTTTCTTACATATAATTTGAGTAACATTTCTTCCAGACAAAATTGCACTGGGTAATCCGCCACCCGGTTCAACCCACTGTCCTGCCATATAAAAATTCTTG
>JAUWXV010000184.1 GCA_030616165.1 bacterium
TTTATGATTAAATATATTGTAGGGACAGGACATTGTCCTGTCCTTCTGTATAAAGTAAAAGTTGATTTTATGTCATTTATTATTTCTCATTTCAAAAAATGTCAAGAAAATATATATCATTTATTATTTAATAAGGCACTAGCTTTTAGCTATTAGCCATAATAGATGGAGAAAAGTTATGGTATGGACAATTATTAAAAAAGAGATATTAACGAACATAACCAGTCTGAGGTTTGTCCTTACTTTGCTGCTTGTAATTGCTGTTTTTATTGTCAGCGGATTTGTCTTTGTGAACAGATACAACCAGGAAATCGAGGATTTTGCGACAAAATCCAACGAGAACCTGTCTGGACTGAACGAGTCGGCAAATAATCTGAGCAGTGTTGCCCATTATGTCCAGACTATTCACAAACAGCCCAAACTAACTCAGCTTTTCTGTGAGGGATTTGAAAAGTCGCTACCAAACACTTTTAAGACGGACGTCTTTTCAATACAAAATCCAGAAGTTGTAGGGAGAACAAACTTCTTATTTCCAAGATTTGCTGATATTGACTGGGTCTTTATTATCTCGCTGATTTTAAGTTTTGTTGCATTACTCCTGACATTTGACAGTTTTTCGGCAGAAAAAGAAAGAGGGACACTTTCCCTTGTTGTGTCCAATTCCATCCCAAGAGATAAGGTGATATTAGGGAAATACATAAGTGCGATTTTAACTCTAATGATTCCGCTTTTTGTCGGACTGTTAATAAACCTTATTATTGTCAATATATCAGGGTTTGCTATGAGTGGAAATCAATGGCTGAAAATCGCTGTATTTGTGGGAATATCAATATTATATCTTTCAATTTTTTTACTTCTGGGAATCCTGGTGTCGAGCAGAAGTGCAAAATCATCGAGCAGTATTGTGATATTATTGTTTATATGGGTTTTTTTGGTAATGATAATCCCTGCCTTTGGAAGAATAGTCTCGGAGAGATTTGCTTATGTACCTACCCGTCCGGAAGTGGATAGAAGGATATCTGAAGCCTCTCGTGAGATATGGGATAATTCCGAGAGATACGGCAAGAATGCAGGAAACTGGACAAGTAGCGGAATACCTGACTGGGTGAACCCACCAGCAAGGTCAAGACTATACAATGCAATAGCCGATTCGAGAAATCGTATTAATGAGGAATATATTAACCAGATAATAGCCCAGGCTAATTTAGGTCGCAACATCACCAGGATTTCACCTGCAACAATTTATCAATCTGCATCAGAGTCGATAATTGGCACCGGTGTTTCAAGATTCCGCAGTTTATATGACCAGTTGAAAAGATACAAAGAGACACTCAGAAGTTTTATTATAGATACGGATAAAAGTGACCCTGACAGCTGGCATCTTTTAACACCAGGAAGAGGTCATCGTATATTGATTTCCCAGAAGCCTGTTGATTTCAATGCTATTCCCAGGTTTTCTGAATCAGATGCCTTAATGATTGGAGCTTTGAAAAATGCTGCCTGGGATGTCGGTGCTTTAATTTTATTAAACATATTTCTTTTTATGGCAGTTTATGTTTCGTTTCTGAGATGTGATGTAAGACAACGATGAAGATTTACGATTTACGAATGTTGAATTTTCACTTTTACCAAATTGTAAATCGTAAATATTATTAAGTTTATTATAAAGAAAGGAGTGAGTAAAAATGAAAAGGTCATTTTTTATAAAATTTATTATCTTCAGTTTCATTTTACAAACGTTAATCTGTAACCCAATCTGGGGACAGCAGGTAAGAGTTTTAACTTATGATGAAGCTATTAATATTGCATTAAAAGAAAGTTATACGGTAAAATCATTTCAGGAAAAAAAGATGGCGATGCAGCAATTTTTTAATTACTATAAGGCAATGTTTAAACCAAGACTCGATTTCAGCATTTTTTCGCCGTCGTGGAATGAAAATGTCATCGATATACAGAGGGCAGATGATTTACCAGTTTACAATTCATTCGGGACAATGAGATTTGGCGGAAATTTCCAATTTACATATATCATACCAACAGGTGGAAATATTGCTCTATCTTCCAGAATGTATCGTGAGGATTTAAAGACAGTTCTGGCACTGAAAAATTATGAACAATTGAGTAATAAACAGGCATACAGCAATCTTAGTTTAAGTTTTAACCAGCCGATATTTACAACTAATACACTCCGTGAAAATTTAGATGAGGCAAGATATTTATACGAACAATCTTCGAGTCAATTTACACGAGGGCAAATGGATATTATTTACAGTGTGACCGAAGGTTTCTACTCACTTTATCGTGCGACAAGAGAGGTTGAAATTGCAATAGAAAAATTGAAGAATTCAGAAGAGGCGCTCCGAATAGCAAAATTAAAATCTGAAACAGGCCGTATCCCTGAAGGTGATGTTTTAATTGCTGAAATTTCAGCCGCACAAAACAGAGCCAATCTTTCTGAAAGTGATGGTAACTTAGAGCGTTCAAAAGATTCTTTTAAGCAGTTGATCGGACTGAGCCTGGATGAAGATATTCAGATAATAACAGATTTAAAATACGATACCCTTAAAATTGATTTAAATAAAGCAATTGAAGAAGCATTAAAAAACCGATTAGAAATCCACGAATCAGAAATTAATATTGAACTCCAGGATATAAAGGTTGACCGTGCGAAAAGAATACGGGAATTCAGCGGAAACATTTCTGCTTATTATGACCTGACAGGAGTCAGTACAATACAAGGAGGTTCCATAGGTTCACTATTTGAATCATCATTCGATAATTTTATTGAGCGTCCGCCAAACAGAGGAATTACATTAACATTATCTTATCCTATTTTTGATTGGGGGCGAGGTTCAGCAAGAGTACAGCAAGAAGTGGCTAATCTGAAAGAATCGGAACTCAGTCTGGAAAACACGAAAATGACTATCACTCGCGAAGTGAGGGATATTGTACGGAGTGTTGAAGAAGCTAAAAATCGGTTAGAAATACATGAAAAAAATCAGCAGGTTGCTCAACGAAGTTATGAAATTAGTCGCCTGCGCTTCGAAAACGGCGATATTACCAATCAGGAATTAGGTATAGAACAGGAACGACTGGCTGATACACAAATAGATTATCTCAATGCATTTATAACTTATCAATTGGCTGATGCAGATTTAAAAAGAAAAACGTTGTGGGATTTTAAAAATAACTGGAGTTACTTGAAAACTGATTATCTTTTAGAAAATGAGTAAAAAATGAACCGCTTTAATATTTACGATTTACGATTTACGATTTACGAATGATGAATTTTTTCTTTTGACAAATCGTAAATTCTGTGTTTCTGCGGTAAAAAAGAATTTAAATAAAAACACAGATTAATTTTTAACTAATAATATAGGAGAAAATGATGAAAAATTTATCTCAAATTACGTTAATTTTTATAATCGTTAATCTGATATTTTTTCTACCAAATGAAGTAATTGCTCAGGAAGACCAGGCATCTTTGCTGTTAGATTTAAAAAAAGCCAGAGCATCTTATGAAATCGCTAAACAAAAAGTGGAAAATGATGAAAAACTTTTCGAGAACAAGGCTATTTCAGAGGACGAGTACAATAAATCGAAGAATGAATTTCTGAGCAAGGAGGTCGATTATCAGAAACTAATTCTCAAAGTGATGGCACAGCAGTCTTATATTATTGTAGAAAAAGCAATCAAGTATCGAACCCAAACGGGAGAAAAGCGGGTAAAAGTAACTATTCGCAGTACTATGGAGGGTAACCAGGAGTATCTGAATCAATTCCAGGAACACTTCGATATTTTTACACCTGAGATGCGGTCGAGTAAAATTTATAACATATTTGTCTCATTAATTAATATAGAAAACAAAACCATTATAGGCACTCCTTACGAGATAAGAATCCCTGTGCTTGAATTAGGGAAAACGGTGGACGCCGATTTTGGCTTGTTACGGGACGTCGAAAACTTGCAGGTCAGCTTGAATTACAGCGGGAAAAAAGATGAAAAGAATATCTACCTGGAAAAGGATGCCAGTGCCAATATCGTGGATATTATTTCCTCCGAGTTCTCACAGGAGACTGACCTCGGTTCCCAGGCAACCTTCGACCTCACATTAGAACGATTTTCAGATACTGATGATGTATATAGACTGACAGTATTAAACTTACCAAGGCAAATCAGTTATGACTTCATCGATTCTGAAACCAATGCCCGTCTTTCCCAGATTAAGTTTATGCAGGGAATCAACATTAAAAAATTGGCTTTAAAAACCTATCTCCCAGACAGATATGATGAACAGATTGTTATCGACAAACCTCTTGTGTTTCATGCGCTTGTGTTAACAAGAGACCAATATGAACAGTTGGGAAATATCAGTGATAAATATTTTAATGAAAAAGAAATGGATGCAATTCAGGGTGGGAAGGTAACATTAGAACTTATTCCAAGAGGTGTTGGACGGATTGAAGTTCGTGCACTGAGCCTCTATCACGAAATAACTGTTGGCGACAGTGTGAAAATGGATATCACCATCCGCAATGATGGTACACGTCGGCTGGACAATATTAAAATATCAACAGATAATCCACTCCGATGGCGCTCCTTTATCCAGCATGATTTGATTAGATCACTGGAACCGGAAAAGGAAGAAATTATACACCTAATTATTGTTCCGCCACCTGATGTCGGGGTGGGAGCTCAAGAGGTTAAAATTAAAACTGAAGCCCTGGCTGATAATCGTCTTGTAGAAACAGAAGACAAAACTGTTCGGATTCAGGTTAAGGCAAAGACGCAGATTTTGTGGACAGCAGTGTTAATATTACTCCTGATAGGGCTTGTGTTAGGTATTGTTATTTTCGGGATAAAGATAAGTAGAAGATAACTCCATTTACAATTTACGATTTTAGATTTGCGAATAACAATTTATTTATAACTAAAAGTTTATAACTAATAACCAATAGTTAATTCACCAAATCGTAAATCGTCATTCGTAAATTCTATGTTTCTCCGCGTCCTTGCCCTTTGGGTCTGCGGTAAAATAATAAGGGAGAAAAATGTTTAAAACATTAATCTTAAAAGAAATCCGGGAGACTTTCCATAATTTCCACTTTCTCATTGCAACGCTCCTCTGCCTCGTACTTATACCTCTGGGGATGTATGTGACATTAAAGGATTATGAACAGAGATTCTCCGATTATCAGGACTCGGTGAGGCTCTACCAGGAACGCTCCGAGGGAAGGATCAACAGCAGTTTCAACGCTGAGGGGTATCGTCCACCATCTGCTATGAGCATTTTTTCTTTAGGTCTCGAATACTTCCTTCCCACAAAAGTCGTCACTTCCCCGGATGGTCAGTTCAAGATGTTAGATGAATCAGGAATTAATAATCCTCAGTCCCTTCTTTCCGGTAAAGTAGATTTTCTATTCATTGTGAGTTTTGTTCTGTCGATACTGGCACTGATTTTCACCTTCAGCAGTATATCCGGTGAGAAAGAAACAGGCACCCTCAGTCTCATTATATCAAACTCGGTTCCGCGATGGAAAATTATCTTAGCAAAGGTTCTGGGAAACTACGCTGTCTTTTTAGCCCCATTTATCATTGCGCTCCTCATTGCGATTTTAATTGTCAACATCTCAGGTGTAGTTTCAGTTTTATCCGGAGAGATTTTTCCGTCTTTCCTCGTGATTCTTTTCGTTACTCTGCTCTTTATTTTCTCCATGTTCAACCTTGGGATGTTAGTTTCCACACTTACACACCGTTCAATAATTTCAATGATAACTCTACTTTTCGTTTGGGTTGTTCTTGTACTTGCGGTGCCTAAAATCTGTCCTATGGTAGCCGAAATTCTCTATCCGGTGAAGTCACAGCAGGTAGTAAACAACGAGAAACAAGCAATCAGAGCAAATCTTGAAAGTGAACTTGACCAAAAAAGGCGTGAATTGTTTGACAGGACTATGATTGATTACGGATTAGACCCCCGAAATATAGACAAATTGAGATTAGCCCCAGCATGGAACAAAGCATCCGCACAGTATAATGAAGACAAAATATCCCTTGAAGAGGATTACCAGGAGAGAATCGTTACTGCAACCGAGAGAATAGAACAGGATTACTCCAACAGGCGAAACATTCAGGATGCAATTGCAAAGAATCTTTCAAGGATTTCCCCGGTGAGTTGTTATACGTACATTCTTTCCGAACTATCGGGCTCCGGTGTTATGGAAATGAACAATTTTCTTGAACATGCACGAAGATTTCGAGACCAGGTAAAACAAGAAATTTATGATAATATCATCTTGACAGAATATGCAAATACATTCGGGCAGATATTGGTTGATGCGAGACTTGCCGATGGATTTAATCCCCGAAGCGTATCCGTTCCGCATATATCTGACTATCAGCATACAAATCTCGACCAGGCATTAAAAGCCGAATGGATGGATATCGTGCTTCTGTCTCTATTCTCCATACTGTTCTTTGCAGCGAGTTTTGTGGGATTTTTGAGGTATGATGTAAGGTAAAAGTAAACCGCAGACCCAAAGGGCAAGGGCGCTGAGAAGCAGAGATAAAATAATATAAGTTCTGAAATTCTCTGTCTCTCAGCATCTCGGCGGTAAAATAATATGGGAGAAAAATGTTTAAAACATTAATCTTAAAAGAAATCAGGGAGACCTTGCATAATTTCCAGTTTCTCATTGCCACACTATTGTGTATTTCACTTATTCCTTTGGGGATATATTTTTCTGTAAAGAATTATGAAAAGCAAGTTTATGAATATAATAAAAATATTGAAGATTATCAAAAGGAATCAGAAAAGAGAATTAATGCAACCTTTGTAGCAAAAGGATTTAGAAGACCATCTCCTTTAATTATTTTTTCAAATGGAATAAATGATATTATTCCTTCCCAAGTAAATGTATCAAGATATGGCATTACAACAGTAATTAAATCTTATAATAAAAATCCATTTTCTGCTTTATTTGGTAATATAGATTTCGAATTTATAATGATTTATTTCATATCAATTTTTTCTATAATAATTTCTTATGACAGCATTTCTGGTGAAAAAGAAAAAAATACACTTGGATTATTTTTATCTTATTCAGTTCCAAGATGGGTGATAATAATAGCAAAATTATTTATTAATTTTATTATTCTTATAATTCCTACTATACTGGCTCTTTTAATATCTTTTATAATAATAAATGAGAATTTTTTTACAATTTTATTTTCTAAAGATTTATTCATGAGGATTTTATTTATATTTATTATTTCATTAATTTTCATTTTTATAAATTTAAATCTTGGAATGTTGATATCTTCAAGAACTTATATCCCAACGTCTTCAATAGTGATTCTTTTATTGTGTTGGTGTTTTTTTACTCTTTTTATTCCAAAAATAAGTCCAATGATAGCAAAAATTATTTATCCGATTAAATCTCAACAAATAATTGACATCGAAAAAAGTATGGTAAAACAAAATCTTAGAAAGGAATGCATAAAAGAAGAGAGTAAAATTCTTG
>JAUWXV010000271.1 GCA_030616165.1 bacterium
AAGAGGGGGAATTGAAAATAAATTATAAAAAAAGATTCACTTCTTAAAATAAATAATAACGTATTCAAATTATTAGTATTGTTATTTTCTGGTTAAGCTTCTATTTACAGTTATTTAGTTTAAAAAATTGATAAAGGGGTAAAATATTGATGGAAAAGATTTTAGTTGTTGATGATGAGAAGGGACTTGTAGATGTAATTTCTGAGGTATTATTGGAAGAGGGATACGAAGTAAAAGGAATCACTGATCCTGTTGAGGCAATAAAACTAATTAATGAAAACGAGTTTAACCTTGTGATTACTGATTTGAAGATGCCCCTGGTTGATGGAATTGAAGTCACAAATGCGGCGAAGAATAAGTCAAAAGATACCGAGGTCATCGTAATCACTGGCTATGGCAGCCTGGAATCGGCTATTGAAGCATTAAAAAAGGATGTTTATGATTATATTTTGAAACCTTTTAATGTTATCGACATCTCTAAAACAGTAAACAGAGTGATTGAAAAGCAGAGGCTTGCCCGTTTGAATAGGGAACTGAAGGCAAAAATTGAAAAAAACCTGAACGATATAACTACTCTTTATGAAATATCGAAAATTATAAGTTCTGCTAACGACCTTAACAAAATACTCACCTTTACTTCTGAAACAATCCAAGAGAGTGTTATGGTTGAGATATTTTCAATAATGATATACAATAAGGAGAATAAAAGATTTAAAATAGAAAAAGCAGTTGGTTTGAAAGAAAACACAAAAAAGGATTTTTCATTTGAAATTAATAAAGGAATTATTGGTAATTCTTTGAATGAGAAAGATATTATATTTGTTAAGGATTTTGAGAAAGATGAAAATTATATAAAATATATAGATGAAGAAGATAAAAAAAGGATTACCTCGTTTGTTATAATCCCTTTAATAGTTGAAGATGAAATATTCGGATTAATTGCTGCCCACTCTGTTAAAGAAGATAATTCCGAAGATATAGATAAACTGAACCTTTTATCAATTATATCAACTCAGATTTCTCCTTTGATAAAACTTTTTCTTTATCAAGAGGAGCAGGAAATTCTTTTTAATGACCCTTTATTTCTTGTGAAAAAACAGATGGAATCGATAGTTAATAAAGCCATAGTGTATAAAGGTGGTCTGATATTTATCATATTTAAACTATATCTGAAAAAATTTGGAGATAGAGCTTATAAGATTCTTGATATCCATCAGAAAATATTTAAAAAGTTGAAAGAGAGTATCAGTAGAATAGATTCTGTAATAGTTCTTGGTCTTGATTCGTTTGTTGTTATATTGCAGGGTAGTACTCAGGTTGAAGCAGAAATTTTTACTATGGACATAAAAAAAGAACTTGAAAAAGATATTATTCCTAAAGGTTCTAATTTTTTACTTGACCATGGTTATGCAACTTTTCCTATTGATGGTAAAAGTGCAGAGGAATTAATTGGAAAAGCACAGAACAATCTCTGGAAAAGTATTAAATAAATTAAATGGTTCTTTACAAAAATATCGATGATAATATTCTATTTTACTAAAACTCCTTGAATTTCAAGGAGTTTTGTTTAAATATTTGGGTCTTTCCGACATTTTGTGATAATCACTTGAAAATTGATAAGGCATAAAGAAAGAAATATCAAGTATTTGGTTTCGTCAAAAACACGACCTACTATTCTATATTTTTTTTATTGCAAAAACAGAACACAGTGTGCAGGCACTATTCTGTCTTTGCAATAAATACATTTTTACAAGTAATTTAAAAGACAATCGTTAATGCCACTTTTTTTAGTTTAAAATAAGGATGATAAGGAGTTTTTTGATCCAGATAGAATCTCAATTATAAAAAGGAAAATGAAAAGAAAGTTTTGAAGAGAAGATTAATATCATAAGAAAATTTATTATAGAGAAACTAATGGTATCAAATTCTAAAGAAAGTATTTTACGAGATGAAGAAGATGATTTCCTGTTTCGGAGTTATTTTTATGAGATTTGTGGTTCTTTAAGTAGTGTGTTGAATGTAAAAAAGGTATGTGATATAATACTTGAAATGATTGTCAGGATTGTTTCTGTGGAAAGGGCGTCTTTGATGCTTTATAATAAAAGGACAAAGAGACTTGAGATTTTTGCATCCAAGGGGATCCCGAAAGATATAGTTAAGAAGGCAAAACTCAAATCCGGTGAAGGAATTTCCGGTAAAGTTTTTGAAAGTGGAAAACCAATGCTTGTAGATGATATAGAAAAAATTCCCGAGTATAAATCAAAAAAGGAGAGCAAATTTGAAACAAGGTCTTTCCTCTCTGTTCCCCTTATTTATTCAGGCGGTGAAGGGAAAAAAGAAATAATGGGTGTGGTTAATGCTACAGATAAGTCTTCTGGTGTAAATTTTACATTAAATGACCAAAGGTTAATAACTTCCCTATCAGCAATTGCATCGATGGCTGTTCAGAACAGCAGACTTTATGAAAATATTAAAAAAGGATATAAAGAGTTAAAAAGAAAGAACAGAATAATAATTAATATTCAAAAGAGCCTTATAGCAAATGAGAGGTTATCATCTGTGGGAACTCTTGCGGCTTCCGTTGTCCACGAAATCAAAAATCCAATGGCTATTATGTCCGGGGCAATTCAGATTTTGATGAGGAAAAGAGAAGATGAAAAATTACTAATGGAGTATTCAAAGATAATTAAAAAACAAATTGATAATATCGTTAAACTATCCAATCAGCTTCTTAGTTTTTCTAAGGAGATGAAAACGGAAAGAAAATCTGAGGATTTGAATAACATTATTAGGAATACATTAATTTTTACTGAACACTATCTTTCAAGATTCAAAGGAGTAAAGGTTATCAAGAATTTGAAAAAGTCTCTTCCTCAAATATATATAGATAGAGGACAAATTCAACAGGTTTTTGTGAATTTAATCAATAATGCTGCACAGGCAATGCCTTCTGGCGGAACTCTTAAGATTGAAACCGGATTATATAGTCCCGGTTCTGATGATGAGAAAGAGGTGTTTGTTTCTTTTGTCGATAACGGGAAAGGAATAGAAAAAAAATATTTAAAAAAGATATTTAGTCCATTTTTTACTACAAAAGATAGAGATGAGGGAACTGGACTTGGGCTTTCGATTAGCAGGGATATTATTAAAAGGCATAAGGGGAGAATAGAAGTTAAAAGTAAATTGGGTGAGGGAACATCATTTTTAATATTTTTCCCTACCGGGATTGATGAGTAATAATCCGATTATTTATGATACCTGAAAATTGCAATACGAAAAAAATGTCATTGCGAGCAAAGCCCGAAGGGTTAAGTCGAGGAATCTTCAGTTAGTTAGAGATTTCTCCACTACGTCTCTCCCCCCCCGCTTTCTGCGGGGGGAGGGAGAGACTTCGGTCGAAATGACAGGTGAGTGTGAGAGCCCGCAGTAGCGGGGAGACTTCGGTCGTCCGCCGAAAGTGGAACCAAATGACACGTTGGTGTTGTGCAACACATACGAAAGCGGGAATCCAGAGCTAAAACTGATTTAAAACACAATACTGGATTCCCGCCTGCGCGGGAATGACAAGGTGGGCGCGGGAAGGACAAGGTGGGCGCGGGAATGACAAGGTGGGCGTGGGAATGACAAATCTTGCTAATGCTTTTTTTGATTATTTCTAATAAAGTATTTTTATGAAACCCTATTATTTAGTAAAATTCAAGTTCACTATTAAATTTTTCAATTAATTAAACGGTGTATAATGGAGACAGCATACTTTGACTGTATTTCGGGCATAAGTGGGGATATGGTTTTAGCTGCGTTTATAGACATAGGAATGGATGCGTATTATCTTAATAGAGAATTAAAGAAATTGGATATTGGTGATTTTTCACTTGATATAAGGAAGATAAAAAGGAGCGATATTTCAGCCACTCAATTAAAGGTAAAATCAACAAAAAGTAAACACAGTAGAAATTATGCAACCATAGAAGAGATTATTAATAGATGTTCATTAAGTGAAAATATAAAGGAGGTATCTAAAAGAATATTTTACCGTTTGGCAGAAGCAGAGAGTAAAGTTCACAACAGACCAATTGATGGAGTTCACTTTCATGAGGTTGGGGCGGTTGACTCGATAATTGACATAGTCGGCTCTATGATATGTATAGATTATTTTGGGATAAAAAAAATATTTTCTTCTCCTGTAAAACTTGGAAGCGGGTTTGTCAAATCTTCACATGGTCTTTTACCAATTCCAGCACCTGCAACTGTGGAACTTGTGAAAGGTTATCCAGTTATAAAGACCAATATTAAGGGTGAACTAACGACGCCAACCGGTGCAGCAATATTAACTACTGTCTCTGAAGGTGTTTGTGACAATTTAAATATTATTTTACAAAACTCTGGATATGGTGCAGGTTCAAAAGAAATTGAAGAAATCCCTAATTTTCTCAGGATTTTAATTGGTAAAACTGAATCCAAGTTTCAATATGATGAAGTTTTACTTGTAGAGTCAAATATTGACGATTTAAATCCGGAAGTTTACCCTTATATTGTTGAGAAACTTTTTAAAAATGATGTTTTGGATGTATATATTACTCCGGTTATTATGAAAAAGGGAAGACCGGGGAATATTATTTCTGTTCTTTGCGAGAAGAAAAATTTTAAGGATGTTGTTGAAATTATTTTTAATGAGACTACTACTATAGGATTGAGAGTTTCGGATATAAGAAGACTAAAGTTAAAAAGGGAATTGATTGAAATAAATACCCCTTTTGGAAAGGTAAAAGCAAAAAAGATATATATTGATGAAGAAGAAAAAATTATTCCTGAATATGAGGAGTGTAAGAAAATTGCAGAAAAGAATAAATTGCCATTAAATAAAGTCTATAATATTATCAATAAATCATTATAATCAAGAAAGGATGGTAGGTTAGACATTCTTGCCCGCCTGTCTTCGGACACGGTCTGACTATAATAAAGGTGGGACAGACACCAGTGCAAGCCCACAGGA
>JAUWXV010000300.1 GCA_030616165.1 bacterium
ATGGAAAATCACTGGTTGAAGTAGTCGATGGCGTGAGGGTTTTATATGATGATTATACCAACCATAACCTTAAGAGATTAGTATATATGGTCCTTAAAAAATCAATAGAGATACATGGGAATATAATGAAAGAGAACAAATATGATGAGGCTCGAACTATAAAAGACCAACTTGGGTTATTAGAGGAGAGGGTTCCTGTTGAGATGAAGACGGAGGTTCTTACTCAGGCGCTTGAAATTCATAACACTCTTTTAAAAGAGGATGATTTAGAGACTGCTAAAAAAGTGAAGGATGAATATCAGTTGATGGGTACATATAGTTTTCCAGAACTGATAGATTCTATTCAGAAAGCTGCAATAGAATATGTCTCTAATTGCATAAGAAATGGGAAGCTTAAAAAGGCTGATTTTATAATCGAAGATTATAATATTCCCACTTCGGATATTAAAGAGATTGCAAGTGAAGACCTGAAATATCTTCTTGCAAGTGAAAAGTATGATTTTGTTTTTGATGCTCTTTTAAAATTTAAGATAAGTATAGATGATGAAGAATTGAGAGAGATTGCAAAAAAGTCTTTTGAAAAATGTATGGGAAAAGGGTATTATGAGATTGCTGCTGATATAGGATATGTTTTTGAGATTAAAAATCCTAATGTTAAAAGAGCGGCAAAAACCGTCTGGGAAAGACTTATGGATGCCGAAGATTATGGAAAAGCAAGAATAGTAAAGAAAAAGCACAGATTAGCAAGAAAGGATACACAGGAAATTGCTCAAAAGGCATACGATGTGAACATGGGGAAAAGTAAGGTAGATGTCGCTAAAAAAATTAGAGATGAATATGGGATTAGTGTCGGATTTATTAAATGGCTTATAGAATTGATAAAGTCAATTCTGAGATTGTTCTTTAAAACTGAATAATAGATTTTCACAAAAATACCTTTTTAGAAATAATCAAAAACATCTTAATTTAATCTTGAGTAATAGAAACTTTAAAAACAAAAATGAAATCTATTTCATACAAAAGTCGTAAAAGGTTCAGTGAAGATGAAATGTTTCTTCGTTCCAAAGTTTTTTATAAAATGATGGAAGTGAGGCGTTCTGTTAGAAAATTTTCTTCTAAAAAAATACCTCGCAGAGTAATAGAAAATATAATAAAAACTGCTGGAACATCACCGTCGGGTGCTAACTGTCAGCCGTGGAGATTTGTTGTCGTTTCCAATCCAGAAATAAAACACCTTATACGGATAGAGGCGGAGAAGATTGAGAAAGAAAATTATGAAAAACGTTTTACGAACGAATTGAAAAACGCTATTAAACCTCTTGGAACTGACTGGCATAAAGAATTCCTTGAAACTGCTCCATATCTTATTGTTGTGTTCCAAATTATTTATAATGAAAATGATTCACAAAGAAAAAAGAATTATTATGTAAAGGAATCAGTTGGAATTGCTGTTGGTATTTTAATAACTGCTATACATAATGCCGGTCTTTCTGCCCTTACTTATACCCCGAGTTCAATGCGGTTTTTGAATAAAATTCTGAACCGACCTAAAAATGAAAAACCTTTTATGATAATACCTACTGGATATCCTTCTTATGATATTGAGATTCCAGATATTAAAAGAAAAACATTAGATGAAATCTCGATATTTATTGACTAAATAGGTTTTCACGAAAATACTTTTTAAAAATAATCAAAAACATCATTAGCAATAGTTGTCATTCCCCCCCAAACTTCGGATGGGAATGACAATACGGATAATTTTTTTAAGATGATTCGGCAAAAAGTCCAAATAATCTGTTTTTAAATATTTTTTCTGAAAAAAAAGCGCGTAATTCATTGGTATTATAAAGATTACACAGATTAATGTAGGGACAGAACAGTGTTCTGTCCTTACAATTATTTTCATGATTCGTGGTGCTCCAAAGGAGCATGAGTGTTTAGTTCGAAAATAGAATATATTTTTAAATTAAATGAATATGAATATTTTAATTATCGGGTTCGATAAATCGAACCCCTACAAATGTTATCATTATAATTGTAGGGGCTTGATTTATCAAGCCCTTTATATTGATTTTTGTTAAATTTCCACTTACATAAATAATCCAGAAAATAGAATATATTTTCATGTTTCGTGGAGCTCCAGGAGCATGAATCTTTAATCTGAAAAAAATTCAATTGTAAAATATAGATTTTGATAGACACACCATGGCATGTCTCTATCTACTTTTGTTATGTTGATAGCACTCGGGATGAATTATAATATTGTTTTATTTCAGAGGAATAATAATTGTTATATTTTAACAAAATATCTTGACATATAGATATTTTTTTATTTAATTTAAATAAGTGAAGCAAGATGATAAAATTATATTTAATTATAAATAATTTTGGGAAATAATAGTTTATTATTAAGGGCATAGGATGTATCTATCGATATTGGATACGGTCTTATGCTTTTTTATTTTAGATAGGAGGTTTATTGGAAGGGACGATAATATTACTTGTAATTTTGATAATATTTTCTGCATTTTTTTCCGGCGCAGAAACGGCATTTATGTCCATTCCGAAGTTAAGAATTCTGCATCTCATAGAACAGAAAAAGAAAAATGCCCAGATTGTTCATAATTTAAGAATGAATCCTCATCGTCTCCTCGTGACCATATTAATTGGGAACAATCTTGCAAATATAAGTGCCGCATCTGTAGCAGGTGTAATTGGGCAGTCAATTTTTAAAAATCTTGGATTAGGAGTTGCAATTGGTTTAATGACTTTGATTATCCTGATATTTGGCGAAATTATACCAAAGGCTTACTCTGTAAGATATTCAGAAAAAATATCATTATTTATTGCGCCAATAATATTATTTTTCACATACTTTTTTTACCCTATATCTGTATCCCTTGATTTTATCAATGTCTTAATCAAAAAATTTGGTCCCGAAGAGAAAAAGCCATTGGTTACTGAAGAGGAAGTGCGTACTATAATAAAAGTTGGGGAACACGAGGGTTCAATCAAAAAAGAAGAGCGGGAGATGATATCCAGTATTTTTGAAATGGACGATACAGAGGTTAAAGAAATAATGGTGCCGAGGGTAGATATATTTGCTTTAAATTACGGCAGAAAGATTAATGATGTTATCTATGAGATAATAAATAAAGGATATTCTCGAATTCCAGTTTATAATAAAACTATCGACAATATAAAAGGAATAGTCTATGTAAAGGATATACTTAAATATCTTGCAAAGGGGAATTTAAACGCCCAACTTAAAGAGATGATGAAGCCTGCTTTATTTGTTACTGAGAATAGAATGATAAACGCTCTGTTAAAGCACTTCAAAGAAAAAAAGATTCACATTGCTCTGGTTGTTGATGAATATGGCGGCACTCAGGGACTGGTGACAATCGAAGATATTCTTGAGGAACTTGTAGGGGAAATATATGATGAAACAGATATGCCTGAAAAATTTATTAAGATAATCAATAATAATGTTTCCAGAGTTGATGGTAAAACTAATCTGGATGAAGTTAATAAAATTCTGAATCTGAATTTGGAAGAAAATGAGGATTATGAGACTATTTCAGGATATATACTTTATAAAATTGGCAAGGTTCCTATTGAAGGTGAAGAGTTTTATATAGAGAACATAAAGTATAAAATTGACAAAATGGAAGGAAATAGAATAAAAGTAGTAACAATAACAAAAAATATAGAGTATAATGGCAATTCTATGAAAATCAAACAATAAAATTTTGTTCTCTTTCCGCATTATCTATTCAAAAATTTTTATTTACCTATAAATTTAATTCTTT
>JAUWXV010000278.1 GCA_030616165.1 bacterium
CTTATATCTACATGACGATTTATATTATCAAATCCCTTACTTGAAATTATTGAATCATATTCAATTTGGTCATTTATTAATTCTTTCAAAATTTTTTCCAAATTATGTTTAAAATCTTTTTTTATTTTTTCTTTATCATATCCTTTTTTCTCTGCTAAAAACGATTTTAAAAGTTTTTCTATAAATTGCTGTGAATGATAACAACTTAAATTTGTAGATGGAGGATTATTTCTTAATCCGCTGACTGAGGTATTTATGTCTGAGATGCCAGACTCTAAAAATTTTTTTGCGTCTTTTTTAATATAAGAGCATTTGAATATTGTATTGTTAAAAAAATTATTCCCCAATTCAAATATATTTTTTATTTCGCTTTTTTCATCTTCATTAAAACTTTTAGCTAAATCAATTGTCAAATCTTCTATATATTTTAAGATATTTAGCTCTACTTTGCCATAATCAATAGGAAACCACATAAAATAAATTTCATCACGTATCAAAATAGGTGTTTCTCCGTTTTTATATAAGACATTGTATTTCTTATCATATATTTTTTCATACCAATCGTTTATTTTATCACGAAGATTTATCCCCTCATATTCTTCATGAAGTTTTTTTAGTTTTTCTCTTTCAATTGGATTTTTAACAGCATGTATCCATCTATAGTTAGGTGATAACATATCAAAAGCAAATTTTGGTCTTGAAGGAATTAATTTTCTTTTTCTCCTAAGTTTTTCATCTATTTCCAACATTTTTTTATGGAAATTATTTTTATTAAATTTTTCCATTTCAAATCAAATTTCAAATATTCAAAGCTTTACATATCAAAATATAATCTAATATTTAAGGTTTGTCAATAAAAAACAATCATTCTGAAAAAATATTGTATGTATGGATTCCGGCTGGAAATAAGAAGCTTGATAAACACATAGGAAATGAAATGTATAAATCCCTTACGCTTGACGATTCAGGGATTTTAAATAAAGAAAAAATATTTGGTTTCTCTCGGATTATTTATTATATTATAATTTAGTTTACATAATATTTTTATTTGGTCATATATATAATTAAGTAAATACTTAAAAGAACACCATTGTTTCAGAGGGAACTTTTTTGATTTAGAATAATGTAATAGCAATAGAATATAACAAGTGGGCGAATACTTAAAGTCCTTGAAAACAATACAGATAAAATTAGAATAAAAGAGTTATAAAAGGTTATAAATATGGACGAGAAAGAAAAGATAACAGATGACCAGTTATTAGATATTCTTGAAGAACAACCAGACATAACACAAATTCAAATGTCCGAACTTCTTGGAATCTCTCAACCGGCGGTTTCAAAGCGGATCAGAAAACTTATGGAAATGGGACTAATAAGCGATAAGGTCCAAGAGCGTGTAAATCGGCACGCTTTTAAATATATCAAGAACCTTGAGAAACAATCCGATGAGGGCGATACACCCGCATCGGTGAAATTGCTGGAGATTGCAAAAGTATATACACCGAAGATTAAGCGGGATATAGAAGGAAAAGAAGTCATTGTAAATATTATAAATTACGGAGACAAGAAAAAAGAAAACTCCCAAAGTGAAATATCTACATAGAATTAAAAATAGGGAATAATTGTAAAAATGAATGATAAGATAACAGAGGAGAAATTTCTTGAAGTTCTTGAAGATAATCCGGATAAGACCCAGCAGCAGATAGCCGATATTCTTGGAATTTCTCAAGTAGCAGTATCAAAAAGAATTATGAGACTTAAAGATAAAATTCCTGATTATGCGGGTGATATGATTAAAAAATTTGCGATTGCAGCAGCAAAAAACCTTATGGAGCAGTCTAACGATGGAGATACCCAAGCGACAGTAAAACTTCTGGAAATGGCAGGAACTTATAAACCTACAAGCAAACATAAACTTGAGGGAGATGGCAAGAGACCTCTACTTTTAAATATAATAAATCATTCTTCAGCATTTAAGGATTATGACGATGCTCAAAAAGAAAAATCAGAAGTATCAACCTAATTTTGTCTTAATAATATAAATTTTTTTACTTGATTTTGAGGAACTTTTTTTGTAAGTTTTAAGTGTAAATATTTAGCAGTATAATTTTATGAAAGGGAGGCAACCTGAACATTAAATAGGTGTCTCCTTTTTTTTATTTTGGAATATGAATAATAAAAACAAGAAAATGGAATCAAATCAACTTGTTTATTACAGAAGAACTTTGTGATGAAGGAAACAAAAACCTTGACGAAAAGGTTGATAAAATCGGGGGAGAGGTCAGTGAAATTCGGGGTGATGTTAAAGAGATTTTAAAAAAATTTGTAATATAATTAAATAATTGTTTGCTGTAAATAAATTAGTAAATATATTATGGCAATTTCAGACGAATAATTTGAATTTTAAAAGAAATTGGGACGGACAAAAAACATTTAGCCCACAAGGGGCTTTATGAATTCCCTGAGATGGTATTCTGTCCGTCCTACCTCTCAGGGTTTTCTTTTTTAAACAATTGTGGGGATTTTTGTAAAAAATATGATAGAAAGAAAGACATTTAAATTGTGGGATAACTAACTTATAAGAGCAAAAAGGGGAGAAATAAAATGACTAAAAAATACTTATCACCATTACAATCAATTCGCAAATACTGTGTAAATATTGGAAGTCCAAACGAAGTTAGAAACTGCACATTTATAAATTGTGAACTATATCCGTTCAGATTTGGGAAAAATCCAAACCTAAAAGGAAAAAGAGGTAGAAGCTCTGAACATATGCAAAGAATACGCAAAAAATTAAAAAACTCCTATGTCAGTGTGCCCTTAAATTAAAAACTACTATGAAAAGGTATAAGCATATGTCTTAAAAAAACAGCACAATTATTTATTAATTGTTTTTATTTAATTTAAAGGACAGGAAATTCTTTTTAATAAAATGCGAACACGATACATCTCTATGAGACAACTTTCAGAACTTATTCATTGAAGAAAAAGCGGAAAAACTATTAACTGAGAAGCTGTAAAGAATTGATATTTAAAATATATTTAACTCTTGGGGAACGCTTGACTGTTAAAAGGGTTTAACTCCAGCCTTAAGGTTGCGGTCTTGCGTTCCCTGAAACCTTAAAATGTAGTTAAATGAATAATAAAGAAACAACATCTAAAGATTATGAAATTGGTGATTTAATAGATTTACTCAGAGAAGGTGGCAGTATCATAGTCAACAAAAGGTTAGCAAAAATAATTGGACTTCATGAAGCAATTATATATTCTGAATTAATTTCAAGGTATGTTTATTTTAAAAATAAAAATCGACTAACAGAAGATGGATATTTTTTTAATACAATAAAGGACTTAAAAGAAGGAACTACATTAAGCGATAGACAGCAAAGAAAAGCAATTGATAATATAAAAGAGATAGGTTTAATCTTCTATCGTGTTAAGGGTATGCCGGCAAGAAGATACTTTAAAATTAATCCCGAGAATACCCTTTTATTAAAATTACTTGATGAAAGTCAAGAAAATCAGCAGTTCTGTGAAAATGGAAAAACTGGATATGCAAAAAAGGAAGAACTTGTTATGCAAAAAGGGAATGGTAATAATACTAATATTAATAATACTAATTCAAATAATACTAATTTAAGACATAATGGGGCGAATTCTCCTAAAGAAGAATTTCGCCCTATATATACTTTTAAAAAATTTACAGAACATGCTGAAATTGACCAGGAGGTAAAAGAGGCTATTGAGTATTATCTAAAAATCTATGAAAAGTATATGAGATGTCCACATCCAAATCTTAAAGCTGAACAGTGGTTTAGGGTTGTTGACCGTATTTTTGTAGGTGGGGGAGATTATGAATATAATCGTTTAGATGAGTTGGGATTAGACGAGGTAATTAAAATAATAGACAAGCATTTTAAAACGGATTACGATAGTTGTGATTATAATATTCTTCACTTTATAAGCGGTGAAATAATTCAAAATCGTTTCTATGAGGTATGTTATTAATGAAAAATCTTGGAGATAAATTTTACCAAAAATTTTCCATATTTAGTTGTAGGGGGTTGTAAAAATGAGTAATAAAATAACAGATGAAAAGCTATTAGAAATATTGGAAAATCAACCAGATATGGCACAAGAACAGATAGGTAAAACTCTGGGCATTTCACAACAAGCAATTTCTAAGAGAATAAAAGCTCTTATAGAGAAGGGAAGGTTTAATACAGCTATCCAGGATCGCATTACCAGAAGTGTATTTAAATACATTAAGAATCTGGAAGAACAATCCAAAGGGGGAAAAACTATTGCAACGAAGATATTGCTGGAGATGGCAAACCTATATACACCAAAATTAAAACAAGAGATTGAAGAAGATAATAAGATGGTTGTTGAAATAATAGATTCCTTTGCAACGAGAGAAAAGATAAAGGATGCTGTTCGTGAATATTTTCAGTGCAGTGACGATGTAGCTGAACGAAAGATTGATGATGAAACATTAGGAGGTAGGTTAAATATAGTAAGGCCTCATAATCCTGGTTCCGGGAATGAACCAGACTAAAAATGTTTTTATATTTCAACTTGCTGCAGGAATATCCTAATTTTAAGCGGAAACGGGGTAAATTTGAAGGAATTTAATAAAAGTGAATAAGATATAATATATTTAATTTATAGAAAATAAAAGTAGATGATATGGAAACAAATAAATTAAAAGAAAAA
>JAUWXV010000226.1 GCA_030616165.1 bacterium
TTAAAATATGCTTATAACATTTGAAATTTGAATTTAGAATTTAGTATTTCTTATTATAGGGATTCACAAAACTATTTTTTTATAAACAATTAAAAATATCATTGATAACTGTTGTCATTCCCGTGAAAACGGGAATCCATCTGTTTTATCAATACACATTCATAATGGATTCCCACTTTCGTGTGTGTTGCACAACACCGCCGTGTCATTTCGACCGAAGTCCCCCGAGTACTCGGGGGACGTAGTGGAGAAATCTCATAACGCTTGCTGTAGAAGGTGTTCTTCACCTTCGACCCTCGGGCTTTGCTCGTAATGACAAAAAAAATAGTTCTGCAACATCCACTTTCGTTGGAATGACATACTGGATTATTGTTTTATCATTTAATTTTTTTGTGTCATAACTGAACTTTTTCCACATTAAGCTGACTAATAAGAAAAATATTTAAAAAACTGCAAAACCAACTCTAAAAATATGGCGTTTTTTATCAAAATTGATAAAAAGTGATGTTTGTAAATACAATAATAACATATTGTTAAAAATCGGTTTTGCAGTAAATTTTTACCATACCTGTAACTTATTACTGTGTAATAATTTACGAGTTTTGTGAATGGCTATATTTCTTATTCTTATTGTTTTGTTTTTGTAGATTTCTCTTTTTTTATGGTAAAATTTAACAGAAAAGAATAAATTTCAATGAGGTTAAAATGAAGATTTTTGCTGTTATTGTATCAATTCTTTCACTTTTTGGATGCATCTTAATCCCTTTTCTTTCATTCTTTAATGTTGTAAGTTTCGAAACATATTTGCGTTGGTTTAATATCGCCAGTCTTTTTTGGTTTTTATCTGCTCCAATTTGGCTGATCCCTAATTTATTTAAAAAGACTGCTGAAAAAGTCAAATAAGTAGTTAATCATGAATGTCATTGCGACCCCGAGAACTCGGGGCGAGTACTCGGGACGACGCCTGCGCAGGCGTGGCAATCTCCTGGTATTTATATTCTGCTGACGAAGGTGTTCTTCACCTTCACCCTTATTAATGTTAAATAAAAGTAATTTTCCTGAAAAGTGTATAAATTTTATAAAAATTTTTTGACAATTAGTATATGAATCACTATATTTAAAAATGAGAAAAAAATTCATCATTGTTCCTGTAGATGGTGCAACAAACATTAAGTTAGAAGTCTTAGATTTTAATACATTAACAACAGTCCATACAGATAATACAATAAGCCCGACAAAAGAAGTAAAAGGTTTAAAATATAACTGTACCGCTGATGAATTTAAGTGGTTTGATAGGTGTATCCGTGCATTGCCCGATGAGTTAAAAAATATTGCTGTCATTTCGCCTGTGGCAAGAGGAGCTTCAGGAGGATTGGTCGGTTTGGATAATACCTTAATTGAAGTCCCTGGCGGGGGTTTGACATTAGCATATACTCAGGAGTATCCTGAAAGAGTAGAAAATCGTTTTAATGAACTTGCAGGAACCAAAAAAGAATTTTTTCTCGAAACCGGGTCTATCAGGGATTTCCCCGGCAGTTTGACTCTCACAAAAAGGCTGGTCTTTGAAGAATTAGAAAGGCCCGCCTTACTGAAAAATGCCGCAGGTTTTGGCACCTACGGTATTTTGATGTCAGGACATTTTCTCGGAGATGATTTCTTAAAAGCAGTAAGAACAGCAGGAAATGAACACAGTTATTGGATGGCTCACACCGGGGCAAGGAATATCAATGAGACACCCGGTACACCAAGCAGACTTGCAGAAAAAATTGAATCATTCTGGAGACTGATTCCAAAAGAGTCCTCTGTTTCTTATAAGGGCATAGGAAATATGCCTCATAATCAGGCAGACTCATTAAAACTTTCTGAGGAAATTCTTGTCGTCAGTGGAGGACATGATACCTGCTTATCTCATATACCGGTAATGTCCACGTTTTATCAGGTATTTCCTGAAAATGCAGGGAAACCTGTAATACATATAGATGGGGGAACGTGGACGATGATTGCTCAGATTGGAGGCGCTTTAACACTCCCTGAAAATGGCTATGAAAGAGATATTATTGTACAGGGAACTATTGATGGAGAACCTGTAGTGACCGCTCGGTACGGGGGAGGAAGTGATTTCAGATATATCAAAAGTCTTATGGAAAAAAGAGGACAAATCTTCGGAGGACAACTTGATGTAAAACTGCTGGAAAAAGTCGTTAAAGATGCTGATTGCTTTGTGCTCCCTAATATTCATCCAAACAACTATAAAACCGGTCCATTCCCTGATTTAAAAGGAAGAATTATTAATGAAGATACATTCTACAGGTATCCTGATAGAGCACATATTATTGCGAATCTCACTACTGCAGTCACAACAGAACACCAGATTACTTCTATAATAAAAGATAGTGAAATTCCAATAGTTCTTACTGCAGGCGGTTCTACAGACCCTTATTTTGGAAGATTGCTTGCAGCACTCACAGCAAGAAAAGTTTACGCCATGTTTGATAAAGATGGTAATGCAGTGAGCGAAACAACAACGTTAGGTGCCGCAATTGTAGGTAAAGCCGCATGTCTGAATATGCATCCTTATCAAGTTGACGTAAGCAGTTTGGGCATTTTATATAGAGAATATAAACCATTTGAAGGGAAAATTGCTGAACAAATTAAGCATTACAGAGAAAACTTGATGAAAGAAATAGGAAAATGGAAAAGTAAATGATTACCCAGGAATTGCAATAATATTTATGATTCATCAACGATTTTCATGTTTTAAGGAATAAGTAACCTATTTTAAAAAGTCAAGTTTTTATGAAACACACTTCAATTGTCATTCCTGCGAAAGCAGGAATCCAGTAATATTGCTCTCTGTCCCGCAAATGCGGGACAGAGAAAATGAGTAAAATCAAGTATTTTCATGTTTTGTGGCGCTCTGAAGGAGCATGAGTGTTTATTATGAAAACAAAAAAAGATGGATAAGTAAAAAAAATGGCACATAATCTAAATAAAATAATAACAAAAGGATTGGATTCCTTGAAAGCGACATTCGGGGAGGAATCTATTGAGAAAGCGATTGCTCATACAAAAAGATTTATGGTCGAAATCCCTGGCTGGCAGGTCTGGGAAGGTTTTGGAGGAGGTGGAAGATTTGAAGGAGAAACAACCGGCGGTGGAGCAAGAAACACTGAAGAAATTGCGCAGGATATTGGTTTCATTCATCAGTTAACAAAGTCAACTCCTGATGTTGGCATTCATATACTATGGTTTTTATCAAAGGACGGCATTACCGGTGACTTCGAAATTGCAAGGAAAGTAAAAGAAGAACTTGAAAATAATGGTATCAGAATGGGCTCAATAAGTCCAACATATTTTTTATCGGGTTCAGAAGATGGAAGTTTTACATCGCAGCAACCTGCAGCAAGAAAAAGATACATAGAGCAGACCCTACTCGGTGCAAAAATTGCCGCAGAACTTTCAAACGGTCTTTTGACATTATGGTTTCCTGACGGAACAAACTATCCCGGACAAAGAGAACTCCAGCAAAAAATTGAATTGATGATGGATTGTATTACGGAATTCTGGGAACGAGTGCCTGAGGATACAAAAAGTAAACTGAATAAGGTCTTATTTGAGTATAAACTATTTGAGCCGGGAACATACAGCACAACTATCCCCGACTGGGGAACTGCACGAGAGTTATCTCGATTAATTGGGGAAAAAGGTGGTGTTCTTGTAGATTTAGGTCATCATCATCACGGCACAAATATTGAGCAAATCGTTGCCGCATTGATTTCATTCGGTATCCCTGGCGGTTTTCATTTTAATACCAGGTATGCAGCGGATGATGACCATTCTGTGCAGGCAGATTATCTACTGGCGAAAATCTTTTATGAACTCATCAAGGGGGATGTTATATATAATGAAAATCCATCGAAAAATTGGGCTTATGCACTTGACCAGATGGTAAGAGCAGAACAGCGAATACCATCTATACTGAAATCAATCGATGCATTAAAAAGGTCAATTGCAAAGGCAGTTCTAATTGATGGCATTTCATTGGGCGGTTATCAAGAGAAAAAAGACATTATCGGTGCCAGTGTTGAATTCGAAAAAGCACTGTTACACACTGATACTGGACCAATTGTGATGGAGTCATACAGAAGACAGGGACTCCACCCCGTCCCATTAACCGTCTACCACGAAAGCGGCTATCAGACAAAAATCGAGCAAGAAAGACGATAATGGTAGGTCAGACATTCCTGTCTGACCATATGAAACATAATTTTGTAGGGGCACAGCGCCGCTGTGCCCTTTCTAACCTTCCTGCGGTTGAGGGTATTCTTCACTTCGAATATCTAACGTTGCTCACAATAACATCTCTCATTAACCCCTGACTTCAGTCAGGGGTACATGAAATATTAAAAAAACCCCCCTTAATAATCCTACCTGTCATTACCCCTGTCCTGCCCTGGAGGGAACCGTAGTGGAGAAATCTCAATCCAACTGCAGGTCCCTAAAATTCACAATACCTTTACAAAAAAATCACCGCCCTGTAGGGTCACAGCGCCGCTGTGCCCTTTCTAACTGGTATTTGATCAGACGTTTGGAATTAAACGGATTCGGATGATTTTGGTATGATTTAAGAAATAGTGGTTGTTCTATTCTATCGGTATAAACAATCTGTGATTCAACATAGGTTTTTAAAAAGAATTTGTAATTTATTTATAATATTAGTTGTTCCTTTTTCTTTACATAATGGTGACAATTGTTCAATTATAAAGTCAATATTAAGATTTTTACCTTGCCGAACAATAATTCCTTCAACATCCATCCAATCTTTTGTTCGATCTGCAAATGCTTTAAGTATAATAAGGTCTTCGGCAGAACAAGTCATTAATCTACAATCAGGATGAAAAGAAAAAAAAGTTGCTCCTTTAATCATTTGTTCTTCAAATTGTAAACCTGATAGTGATATATCAACTGATACATCATTTGAAGCATATAACAATAATACTCTGTTAGCAAGTGCAAAATTATAGGCGTCAGATATTCGGGAACGATAACTTCTTAATAAATCTTTGCTATATTTACCTTCGTTACCAAATCCACACAATAGACAAAGGTCAATATCTTGAGTCATTCTTATTTCACCCCATCGAAGTACTGCCAATCCACCTATAAAACAAAATTGCCATTTGTTTTCTTCCATTGTGTTTTGTAATTCCAATCCTGCTTTAAATAAAGGATTTATAGTTTCTTGTTTGTTTGACTCTATCATTTTTATTTTTTTAATTGCCGTTTTTTCATTTTCATAAAAATTTTCTGTTGCTCGATTAATCCGCTATCAAAACGTATCTTTCTATGGTTGAATGCATACTCCAACATCTCATTAATTAACATTTGATTCCTTTGATAATAATCTTTAGATTGCAGTTCACTACGTTTCACCCTTTCTAAAGAAATACTCGCTTTCTTCCAAATATTTACCCACTTTATTATTTCTTTATTATTACTATTTTTCATTGTAAGAAATGTTTTAGTTAAATATCAGTCTCGTATAGTATAACTAAATATCTCACCTGACCACAATGGAGCGCAGCGGAATAGAGGTCAGGTGCATTGGTTGTTTCGGCACATATATTTGGACATTATCGTCATTGTTACCCCAAGGCTTCTATATCAGCCAGGTCCTTTTTCCTTCCTAAAGCCCTCTTGTTCGATATGAACTGTTCACGTCCAATGTAGTGAACAGGAATATTCCCGTACTTTCCCTCAACCCTCCCTGAAAAAGCTTCCTCCCACGAAACCCCGGTAATTGATGTAATAATATCTACTCGGACTGGGGGGACGCCAAGCTGTATTACCTTATCCGGGCTCTCAAAATCCTGTATTTTCAGACCAACCGAGCCGAACCCAAATTCGT
>JAUWXV010000003.1 GCA_030616165.1 bacterium
ATTTTTTGTAGTTTGTCAAGGTTTTATATTTTTTCTGAAAATCCCCCATTTTTTTGATACTCCTCAAATTTTAGTTCTAATTGGGAAGTTATTTTCTTTATTAAAGACCATTTCAATTCTCAATTCAATTTTTGCAAAGAATGTTCTCACCACATAAGTTAATTTATAATATCCAACTGCTTTAGTTTTAAATAACATAGGTATTGTTAAATTATCTAATAGTATAAATAAATGAAACAGCTAATCAAAAAAGGAAATCATTGTTTTAAAGGTTTTATATCGTTGTAAATTATTAACTAATCCTTGGTTATAAGATTTTCATTTTGTTTTAAATATCTATTTTATAATGAAATTAAAAATTTATAAGGTTTACTATTTTTTAATAGTTGAAGAATTTAAAACTTAATTTTGTTGATGGTGTACGATGAATTTGATGGAATTGGAGCTATTTCAGTTCAGTGAACTGCACGAAATCCATAAATAGATTATTTTGCATACATATTAATCAAGCTTTTAAGTTGATTTTTATTCAATTTTGTGAAAGGACACAATGCCATAGTTATTTTGTTTAAAACTTTTAATCGATTTTCAAGAACTTGATTATCGGCTTTTACCTTTTGAAAAGCCCGGCTCAAAATATTACTTCACTAATTTTTACTATTCTTAATGTAAAATCAATTTGTAATTACAATAAAAATAAAAAAAATAAATGTGTCTATTTGTGGCAGAAATGGTGTTAAATATTGTCAATTTTGTCAATTTGAGGTAATATTTGTATGCTTTATAATGTGGAGACTACACTGCTAAGTTGTACTCAAATTCTTGAGAAAAATTTTATTAAAAAATCAATTGACAAAATAAAATATAAACCTTAATTTTATTGTATATGTATTTTAAAATTATTTTACTTGTTACATTTAAAAATTAAAAAAGGTAATTATGAAGAGTATCGATAGGAGAAATTTTCTCAAGCAGGCAATGACTGGCCTGAGTATGATAGTCATGCCAGTGAAAGCAGCCAATGGGAATGAGCAAATATCTACCAATAAAGGATTTACTGCCAATGATAGAGTTATTCTTGGAAAAACCGGGATAGAGACATCTCGATTGGCTCTTGGTTCTGGTACTATCGGAGGGAGAAAGCAATCGAATCAGACCAGATTAGGCATGGAAAAGTTTGTTTCACTTATTCGGCACGGCTATGAACGCGGAATTACATTCTGGGATTCAGCAGACCAGTATGGCTCACATACTAATTTTAAAGAAGCTCTCAAATACATACCCAGGGAAAAAGTCGTCATCCTCACAAAAACCTCATCTCGCAGTATGTCGAATATGAAAAATGATATAGAACGGTTCAGGAAGGAACTCGGAACCGATTATATTGATATCATTTTATTGCATTGTATGATGAACGAAAATTGGACTAAAACGATGAATGGAGTCATGGAGGTTTTGGCAGAAGCAAAAGAAAGCGGGATTATCAGAGCACATGGTGCATCGTTTCATTCCGTGGGTGCCCTGAAATCAGCCGTCAAAAACCCTTGGACTGATGTCATTTTAGCCCGTATCAATCACGCTGGAAGTCATATGGACTCTGAACCCGCAAAAGTTATTCCTATATTGAAAGAAGGCAATATTTCTGGAAAATCTATACTTGGAATGAAAATTATCGGTGAGGGGGATTTGAGGAATCAGATTGACAAATCTATAAATCTCGTTCTTAACCTCGAATTTGTTGATGCTATTACTATTGGCTTTGAGAGTACGAGTGAACTGGATGATGTCATCAAAAAGATATCGGAAGTTTAGTTCTATCACTGAAATATAAATTGGACAGGAAGGTGTTTATTTTTTTTAAAATTTTGAGACCTTGCCGCTTATGTTATCAACCCTTTAACTATTTATTTTAACGTTAGGGTATAGAAATATAATGTTTATTATTGACAAGTTTTGAATATTAGGTTATATTGAACAAAGTGAGAATTATTATAAAATCTATCATTATATGTTTAAAATATTTTGAAGGAGTATAGACAATTAACTAAAGGAGGCATTATTATGTCTAATAGTGTTTACAAAGTAATTGAAGTGGTAGGAACAAGCGATACTTCTTGGGAAGATGCAGCCAAGAATGCAATAGAAACTGCAAGTAAGACTCTTGAAGACTTAAGAATTGCTGAAGTTACTGCTCAAGACTTAAAAATCGAGGATGGAAAAGTTGTTGCCTATCGAACCAAGTTGAGTTTATCATTTAAATTTCGGGAAAAATAATCAATAAGACAATAATAAATAGTCAAATGTATATTCATACTGAACAAATTTGATAGTCTTTAGATTTATTCAATGAAAAAATCAGAAAGACTATCTCAATTAAAAACACCTTGCCGATTCTTGCCGCTTTTGGTATGAAATTTAATCAATGTGATTTTTTGAATATATTTTGGATTTTTGGTTTACCTTTTGTAATATTAATTTATCCGAGTTAATTTCAAACGGAACTACTTTATAAGAATCATTTTCTTTGTTGAAATGTATCTGCCGGCTTTAAGTTTATATAAGTATATTCCGCTGTTAACCTTGTTTCCCAAATCATCCATACCATCCCATATTACGGAATAACTGCCCGGGTGCTGGACTTCATCAATCAGGGTTATAATTTCCTTGCCAAGTGGATTGTATATTTGCAAAGTAACATTTGTTATTTTTGGGATTTCATATTCAATTACAGTATGCGGGTTAAACGGATTGGGATAATTTTGTTTTAATACAAATTCTTCCGGTGATTTCTCGCTCTCATCCACTGATACCGGGGCTTCAATGACAGTGATTATAAAACTGCACGTATCCAAACCACCTCTGTTATCACTGGCTATTAAACTTACTTCAAATTCACCAAGTACAGGCGGTTTCCATATCAGTTTCTCATTATCATTCAATGTTCCCATAGGACCCTTATCCATAATAACATATAATTTGTCACCATCAGGGTCTGTAACTATAAAATAATAAGTGGAACGCACGTCAACTGCAAATGTCGTATCTCTCGAAGGGGCAAATACCGGCGGCCTGTTTAAATCATTTACCGTTATTTTAACTGTAACCGAATCAGCCCCTTCATATCCGTCGTAAACGGCAAATATTATCATATATTCTCCGGACTGTTCATAGGTGGGTGTCCAGCTAAAAGTATCACCCTCTACACTTGAACCTGAAGGATTATCAATTAAACCGAATGTTAAGGTATCTCCGTCAATATCTTCAGCAGATACTTTTATCGTTAATGTCTGTGTCTCGCTGATTGTCGTATCGTTTATGCTTGATAAAACAGGGGCGAAGTTGATTCTTTTTACTCTTATTTTAAAACTCTGGGTATTTGTCAGCTCCCCGTCAGAAACCTGGACCGCTACATCATGCTCACCAATATCCGCATTTACCGGTGCCCATTCTATCAGTCCCGTGGCGGCATCTATCGTCATATTATCCGGGGAGGTTAAAAGGGAAAACGTTAATTCATCTTCATCAAAGTCATAAACCTCCACATTATAACTGTAAGGTTCGCCTTCTGTTATAACCGTAATTGGTGAGGAGGTGAAACTCGGTCTGAAATTGACATTATTTACGGTTATTCCCACAGTCACATCAACATAACCTTTACCGTCAGATGCCCTGAATTTTACCGAATAATTCCCCGATTGGTCGTATGCAGGTTTCCACGTAAATATATTGCCTTCCAGACTTGAACCGGGCGGATTGTTAAATACACTGTATGTGAGCGTATCACCGTCGGCATCCGTTCCTGATAAGGTCAGCGTCAAATTCCTGCCCTCATCTACTACTCTTTCGCCAATTATATTCAAAACGGGCAGCCTGTTATATTCGCTCACGGCGATAATGAAGCTCTGTGTATCCTTTAAGTCTCCGTCCGTAACCTCAACGGTGACATTATGGCTGTCAATCTGGGATTTTGTCGGTGTCCATGTTATCAGTCCCGTTGAAGAGTCGATATTCATTCCAGCAGGGGATGTTGTCAGCGAATAGGTTAAAATGTCCAGGTCGGGGTCTTCTGCATCTACGTCATATTCGTATTGAACGGTTGCAAAAGCAAATGTAATTCCCGTGGATGTTATGCTCGGAGCACGGTTAACGTCATTGACCGTTATTGTTATCGTATCTGAATCGGAGTCTATGTAATCCGAAGCCGTGAATGTTACGGAATATGACCCCTGCTGAGTATAATCGGGCGTCCATGTAAATACACTGTCTGTCAGACTTGAACCTGTCGGATTGTTGGTAACGCTGTATGACAGAGAGTCTCCGTCTTCGTTTGCTGCCGACAGGATTATTGTCAGTGCCTGGTTCTCATTTACCGACTTATCACCTATGGGTGATAATACAGGCGGGTAATTCGGAGATTTTAAAATTGTTCCTCCACTACCAACAGCCCATCCGTGATAGAAATCTGTGAAATGGACACCATAAAGCCATTCAGTAGTTCCGCTGGTCTGGGTGCTCCAGTTTGTCCCTCCATTTGTGGTATGACGGATTGTTCCAAACAATCCAACAGCCCAGCAGTTATTGGAATCTGTGAAATGGACACCCCTAAGATCCCAAGTAGTTCCGCTGTTCTGAGGGTTCCAGCTTGCTCCTCCATTTGAAGTATGAAGGATTGTTCCATTAAAACCAACAGCCCAGCCGTTATTGGAATCTGTGAAATGGATACCATAAAGCGTATTAATGGTTCCGCTGGTCTGGGTGCTCCAGTTTGCTCCTCCATTTGAAGTATGACGGATTGTTCCGTTCTCACCAACAGCCCAGCCGGTATCGGAATCTGTGAAATAAACTCCATAAAGAACATTAGCGGTTCCGCTGGTCTGGGCAGTCCAGTTTGTCCCTCCATTTGAAGTATAAAGGATTGTTCCATAATAACCAACAGCCCAGCCGTTATTTGCATCTGTAAAATGGACACCCCAAAGATCCCCACTGGTACCGCTGTTCTGGGTGCTCCAGTTTGTCCCTCCATCAGTTGTATTAAGAATTTTTTCATAAAAACCAACAGCCCAGCCGTTATTGTCATCTGTGAAATGAACTCCACGAAGATGATTACCAGTTCCGCTGGTCTGAGCGCTCCAGTTTGCTCCTCCATCAGTGGTATGAAGGATTGTTCCATAAGCACCAACAGCCCAGCCGTTATCTGGATTTGTAAAATGGACATCCAAAAGCGCATTATTTGTTCCGCTGGTCTGAGCGGTCCAGACACTCTGCCCGAAAATATTATTATAATTGAATAAAATAAAAATAAATATTAATAAACCTCTTATCGGTTTCATTTTTTATATTCCTTTAATTTAATTTTTGTTAATTTTATTAAAAAATAAATAAGTTGAATCTGCAGTATGTTGGTTTTATATATTCAGGAAGTATAAAATGTTTAACTCAGCAAATTCAGAATAAAAATCTTTGAATATTAAAAGGAACCTCATAAGATTACGGGTATATGTTTCTTTATTATTATATTACAATAAAAAAATAAAAAAGCAATATTTTTTTTTCTTATAAGGAAAACAATGAGGTATGTTTAAACTGTGGAGAAATCTCAAACGACCTCTGGATATGCAGAATAACGTGTAATGAGGGACTTCCCATTACCAGGCATGAAGGGGGGATGTACCTCCAGAGAAAGCATTAATGTATCAGTTTTCGAGGGAAGCTAAATATGACAGGCCGGGCAATTTCATATAAAACCAATTTGATTTAGCCAATTTATCGTTTGGACTCGTTCGAATTTCACAGGAATTTTAAGTTACTGTAATTAAAATTGAAAAATCCCGGTAAATTTTTTAAGGCTCCCAATCAAACATAGAGTTGTACATGGGATGATATTGCTTTTGTTATTGGAGAATACCGCTGGGAAAGTAGTTATTACACGTGTAGCCGCATTTATTTGTTAATATTCCTTTATTTTAACAAAATCATCTTTTTGGTCTGAACAAAACCATCGGCTTTAAACTGATATAGATAAATTCCTGATGATACTTTTATCCCAAGATTATTAGTTCCGTCCCACATTATTTGATAATTCCCCGGTTCTTGTTCTTGGTTAATTAAGGTCTTAATTTCTTGCCCAAGAATATTGAATATTTTTAGTGTAACCTTTGTTATTTTTGGAAGTTGATATTCTATTTTCGTATATGGATTAAATGGATTGGGATAGTTCTGATATAAGACAAACTCTTTTGGCAGCATAGCTGTTACCTGAAGAACCTCATATTGTTTGATAATACCGGAAATATTAACCGATTCCAACTTGTAATAATAGATTTTTCCAGGTTCAACATTATTGTCTTCAAACGTATATTTCATATCACCACTGCTTGGTATCAATTTGGAATTTATTTTCTCAAAGCCGTAATCGGGTGATAGACTTCGGTAAATATTGAATCCGGCATTGCCGTTTTCACTGACTGTTTCCCAATCAAGTTGTATTGCACCGACAATTGATTTTCCCGTAAATACAGCCAATTGAACATCAACAGGAACATCTAAATAAAATTTTCCTGTTTCGGACCAGGGACTGTTAAATATTCCGTCATTGCTTCTTACCCGCCAATAATATTGTGTATAATTTTCCAATTCTGTCTGTGGTGCATAACTTGTTGTATTTTGATCTTCCGTGATTCCTGTTTTGTATACTGTAAGGTTGAGAAAAGTCGAATCGTAAGCAACAGCAAACGTATAGGTCATGGGCTGTCTGGTGCTGACGGAATTTTGTACAATCAATGTCGGTCGGAAAGTACTGCTGATTACTGCATCCTTGGACGGGGATGAAATTACGGGAGCAGTGGCAACGGAATCTGCATTTGGCTTAACTAAAAATGGCTCAGAACGTCCACTTTCATTAGGAGGATAAACATTATCCATAGAAGATATATAATAAGCATAGGAAGTATCATTCTTTACGCTCCTATCATAATAGTATGTATCCTTGATTTGAGTGGCAATGGATATATAGTCTTCTTCTAATCCCTTACTTCTGTAAATATTATAACCGTTCAAATCTCCCGCCGCATTCGGAACTTCTGCCCATTGAATATATACCTCATTATTTCCGCCGACAGCAAATGAAATTTCCGGCACTTCAGGAGGAGTTGTGTCAGGTGATGCAGAGGTTTTAAACAAGTAAGTATCTGGTGCATAGGTTACATTATCGCTCTTATCAACAGACCCTGCTGTATATATATAAGTAACATCAGGTTCAAGGTTGGTTAAGGTAATTTCATGTTCGGTAACATCTTTTGCACTCCCGACATTATTCTCCCATTCATTTTCATAATAGTTCGTAACTTTCCTTAGAGCATTTCGTTTTTGGAATGAAGCGCTGTCACTGAACATCACAAAACTGTCGGATAATTCGTCTGTTATCCATTGGATAGTGGCAGTATGGTTAGTTATTGAGACTACCCTTGGACCATCTATAATTTGAGGCGGGATTAAATCCTTTATTGCATAGGTCCGAAAATATTTATCGGCGCTGAATGTTGGACCATTATCCTCAAGGTCAACGGATGCTACACGAAAATAGTAAATTGTGTCCGGCAGTAAATTCGTGAGTGTTATCTGATGAAAAGTCACGTCCTCAGCAAGAATTCGGATTTCGGGGGGACCTGAGATGGTATCCAATATGCCGAATGTCGAATCTAAAGTAAATTCAATATAGGTGTCACTCGGTTCATCGGTTTCCCAGAGAATAGTTGCCTGATCGTCAGTGATAGATGTAACTACAGGACCGGCAATTATCTGGGGTGGGATAATATCGGTTTCAGCATCAGTCGTCACGGTAGAATTTAGACTTAATGAAGGACCATATTGATTGATATCCGTTGAACTCACTTGATAATTATAGGTAGTTGAAGGTTCCAGGTTCGTCAGAGTTACACTATGTTCTACTACATTGCTTGCCGATTGCTTTGATAGTGTATAATCCTCAGATATTCCATATTCAACAATTGAATTACTCTGCTCATCAGTAAACCATTCTATGGTAACATTGGTAGCACTCTTGTTAGTAACAGTGGGCCCAGAAATTATTATAGGTGCTACATCGTCCCGGATGCTGCTTGTTGTGAATCTTCCGGTACCACCTGGAGGCTGAGCAGTACGTGCTTCTTCTAATGTTCTGTATAGCGAGCCCACATACTTGGTCGGGAATGTAATCACATTATTGCTTCTGTCGGATGATGTTATAATGAAGATATATTCCTCTCCCGGTTGAAGGTTTGTTATTACAATGTTGTGTTTCCTCGACAAATCGGCGCTGCCGTACTTTTCATAACGGGCACCGGCTTCAATAGAATCGGCAATTCCATAGTAGATGAAACTATTTGAGGGTTCGTCAGTTACCCATTCAAATGATGCCGACCTCTCTGTTGTAAAAACTATTGGACCTTCCACTATAAACGGTTTTGTTGTATCCGCGGCAACAGGAGTTAGGAGTTTGTTTATTATTCTTGTTTTTTCATTTTTATTTCCGTCGATATCTGTAGAATTCACCACATAATAGTATTTCTCACCCGGTATTAAGTTGGTCAGATTCACAGAGTGATCAATAGTGAGCTCTGAATTACCTTCACTATAAGTCATACTATCTTTTCTAAATCTGTATACTACAAATCCATCAGATGGCTCATCGGTAGTCCATTCGATTGTAACGGAAGATAATATCTTTCCCAACGAACTCTCAGATGAAATAAGGTTTGTTACTATAGGTCCCCTGATAACCTTGGGTTTTTTCCTGTCTTTTTCCTTTTTCGTGCGGAAACTTATCGGTGTATCCCTTGTTTCTATGACATTGCCGTTAAGGTCAATGGAACGAACGTATGCAAAATATTCAGTTGCCGGCAAGAGATTAGTAAGTATGAATTTGTGATTTCTGACATTTTCTTCATTCGAAACTGGTCCCTCATTGTATGTCGTGTCGGTCCCAAATTCAACAATAGTGTTTGATTGTTTATTGGTTTTCCATTTAATCAATGCCGAATTCTCAGTAGTATGCACCACAATCGGTCCCTCAATTATATCCGGCGGCAATGTATCGGGAACTGCCTTGGTATAAAATGCATATAATCTGTCCCTTGTATTGACTTCATTCCTGCTTATATCTTGGGACATTACTGACACATAATAGAGTGTATTCGGCTCGAGATTTGTCAGGCTCACCCTTCCCACTTTTATAAGGTCTGCACTTCCGGTCTTGTTTCCTAAACTTGTTGAATCAGTGCCAAACTCCACAAAACTTGATGTCCTTTCATCCGTTTCCCATACTATAGTAGCGCTGTTGTGTGTAACATTCATTGCAATAGGACCTTTGAGAATAACAGGGGGTATAGTGTCAGGTGCTGCACGGGTAATAAATTGCTGTATTGCGCCGGTAAAAGAATTGCCATTTAAATCAATTGAACGGGCTCGATACCAATAACGGGTTGAACTTGAAAGATTTGTCAGTAAGAGCGAATGTATAGTAACTTTTTCCGCATCTTCTACTGTCTGGTCAAGATTCGTTGAATCGGTACCAAACTCGATATAACTATCCGAAAGTTCATCGGTCTCCCATACAATTGTTACTGTATTATGAGTCCGGTTAACGGCATTGGGTCTCCTTGTCCATCGAGGTTTAATTGTATCCGGTTCGGCTTTTGTTTTTAACTTGAAAAAGTAACTGAATTTATAATTGCCGCTTGGGTCCTCAGACTTTACTTTGTAATAATAAATCGTACTGGATGAAAGATTTGTCAGAGATATGGAATGAAACGTGATGTCTTCCTCATGCCCAACTAACTCTGTTGAAGATGTATCTGTGCCAAAATATACAAAACCATCACTCACTTCATCCGTAACCCATACAATAGTTGCTGTGTTGTAAGTGCGGTTTTTGACTATAGGTCCATTTAAGATAACCGGCGGTTTTTTATCTTCTTCTTTTTTTGTTTTGAATGAAAAATCTTCGCTTTGATACTTATTTCCGGTAATATCCGTGGAGATTATCTTATAGTGATATTCAGTGTCCGGAGTAAGGTTTGTCAAAGGTATTATGTGCTCCTTTGAATATTTTTCCGTACCCGTGATGTCCCCATAGGCTTCCGTTTCCCCAAACTCCACATACCCGTCTGCTAATTCGTCTGTTTTCCAGCGAATTGCAACCTTTACATCCGTTTTTCCAATCTCTTCCGGACCCGCAGCAATTATAGGTGCAACAGTATCAGGTGACGTTAATGTCTTAAATCCCCATAATCTGCTTTCAACTGTGTTTCCGCTGGCATCCGTGCTCCTGACTCTGAAATAATACAAAGTATCCGCAGTGAGATTGGTAAGAATTATCTTATGTTCTTTGACATCTGATGCATCTTCTTCTGACTCCTGAAGTGTTGTATCCAGCCCGAATTTAACATAACTGTCACTCGGTTCATCAGTTACCCATTCAATTGTCGCAGAATTGTGTGTTTTCGCTGCTACAATAGCCCGGGCAAGAATTATCGGGGGCTTCTCATCTACATCAATCCTTGTCATAAAAGTAAAATCACCACTGATAAACGTATTCCCGGATAGGTCTGTAGAGGAAAAACTGTAGTGATATTCGGTTCCCGGAATCAAGTTTGTTAATCGAACGAGATGGGTTAATTTATGTTCAGACTTTTCCTCAACCATATCATAAGTTTCAGTCGTCCCATATTCCACGCGACTGTCAGAGGGTTCATCAGTCTTCCACTTTATTGTTGCCTGTGTCTTTGTCCTGCCAATAACAATCGGCCCCGTCAACACAACCGGGGGAAGTGTATCCGGCGCAGCCCTTGTTATGAATTCCTTTATCTCACTTGATACTGTATCCCTGCTTTGGTCTATTGATAGAACCCTGTAAAAGTATGTGGTTAAAGAGGACAGGTTAGTCAGAGTAATGTTGTGTTCCTTTACATTGGAAACATCTACCTCGATTTGTCCAATCTCCAAAGTAGTGTCATATTCAACAATGCTGTTAGACAATTTATTGGTTATCCATTTAATTGTTGCAGAATTATGAGTACGGCTGACAACAATAGGTCCGTTCGTAATAATCGGTTTGATAACAATAACCTTCAACTTGGTCTTAAATGTGCCTGTCACTTCACTCGATATATTATTAGACCCATCCTCAGACTTAATTCTGTAAACGTACTTTGTATCACTTACAAGCCCTGTCAGCATAACATAATGATTCTTGACAAGGTCTCCACTGCTGATGGTCGTTATCACTGTATCACTTTCAATATTAAATGAGACTACACTGGTTGCCAGTTCATCTGTCTTCCAGAGGATAACAGCACTATTTACAGTAATCCCGGTAACAACTGGACCTTCTATGATGACAGGGGGAGTTATATCTGGTGCTGATTTTGTACGGAACCGACGCAGTGGTCCCCAAAGTACATTGCCGTTGACATCAACTGAACGAATCATATAGTAATAAAATGTCTCGGTTTGAAGTCCTGTTAATTTTACATAATGTAACTTAACACGCTCCGTCAAAACAACAGGTTCCGATTCTTTTACCTTTGCGCTGTCAATTGCATAATATACCTCACTCGTGGAATTTTCATCAGTCTTCCATTCAATTACTGCATAATCATGACCTTTCCCGGAAAGAACAGAACTTGAAACAAGTCTTGGCGGTGTAACATCAGCCTCTACTAATGTCTTAAATGAAAATCTCCTTAAAATTGTCTTGTTACCATCAGCATCTTTGGACCCTATATTATACATATATCGCCTTCCGGCAAAAAGTCCTGTAACCGGAACGGCATGCTCTAACACGAGTTCGGGATTGCTGAAAATAAACTTCTGCGTGTCAGCCGCAGCCAATACAGAAGCCGCAGTTATCATTGTTAGTTGTACATAACTGTCAGATAGTTCATCGGTCTTCCACACTATCTTTGCACTGTTCTGGGTAATTTCAACGGCAGCAGGACCCTCGGTTACAAAAGGTGGTATCGTGTCTTTCTCGGCTTTTGTAGTAAAGGTACGGTCTATTCCAATTAGTGCATTATCACTGCGGTCTGTTGAACGAATGCGGTAATGATATTCAGTTTTCGGCTCTAAGTCTGGCAAAAAGATTGAATGATATCTTACTAACGTGGAATCGTAAACAGGGTGTTCATAATCAGTTGTTAAGCCAAATTCCACATAACTGTCCGATATCTCATTCGTTACCCATATAATCCTTGCGCTTATATCAGTAATACCGCCTGCAACAGGTGGGTTAACTAATATAGGTGCAATTGTGTCTTTTACTGCTTTTGTACGAAAACCGCCCCACAATGTATCACTTGTATTCCCGAATGCATCTATCGAATAAATTCTATATTCATATCCTGTATCGTATGATAAATTAAACAGTGGTACAATATGCTTCAATGTTAATATTTCTAAATTAATCTCCTTATAAGGTTCATCGCTTCCTGACACCCGGTAACCTAAATCGCTTGTAGCCGGTTCATCCGTATGCCATATTACAGCAGCGCTATTCATCCTGATACCTGCAGCAAAAGGTCCCTCTACAATCACTGGCGGAATAGTATCTTTCTCTGCTGCTGTTATAAATGTCAAATTCCTGCTGTAAACAGGTCCGTTACCTGCAGAATCAATAATCGATACCCTGTAATTATACTCAGTTTCGGGTATTAAACTATCAAGAGTAACACTATGCAATTTCGTTAAGGTAGTATCCTGAACGGAATCCGTATACGCAGTTGTCGTGCCGTAATAAACTATGCCTCTTGTCAATTCATTCGTCGTCCATCCAATAGTGGCTGCATCCTTCGTAACGCTCACATCACGAGGCCTTAAAACATAAACAGGCGGCATAATATCCGTTCCGGGAAGTATTATAGTAAATCTATATATCTTTGAAATGTGAACTTTTCCATCAGGATTCATTACCTGTACGTCGTATGTCCCGACAGGTAAAGAACCTGCAGGAATAATAATCTTTATAGGCAAAACTATCACAGTAAACTCAACCTTTACCACATTAAAAGGTGCTGTACCAATCGTTATCTTAAGCCCAGGTTGAAAATTTTTACCGGAAATCCGTACCTCTATATCCTCATTAGAAAATCCTCTTATAGGTGAAATACCGGTTATAATAGGGTAAAGTTCAATTGCTACAATCATAGGTCTGCTGTAAAGAGTTAACTCGGTGGCAATAGTATTGGTTATCTGACAGGTATATATTCCAGAAGATGCTGCAGTTGAAGATGCAATCGTATAAGTACTGCTGTTTGCGTCAGAAATAGGTGTACCGTTCCTGAACCATTGATACTGATTGGCTGTTCCACCAACTGATACAGACAATGTAATACTTGTCCCGGGAGCAGCAGAATGGACTTTCTCCTCACCAACCACGTCCTGCGGTGAATATATAAATCCTTCAAAATGGCCGATATTGGGCTCAATATCTTCAAAAGTTAATTGATTATCGTCCACCTTTAAACTATCTAACGATTCTAAAGAAGATAGAACAGGTAAATCGGTAAACTGATTTTTATGAAGATATAAATAATATAAATTAATCAAATTGCCTATCTCAGTAGGGATACTGCCCGTAAGTTGATTATCATTAAGACGTAGACTTTTCAGATTAGCAAGATTCCCAATTTCTTTGGGTATTTCTCCCGATAAATTATTATTATTCAAGTCAATACTTATTACATATCCATTAGTATCCACTTGTACCCCGTTCCATGTTCCTACAGGTTCATCACTCAACCAGTTAGTATTATTACTCCAATTTGACCCGCCAAGGGCATTATACAACTGAACAAGAGTTAATGAATCTGGACTTTCCGTCTGTGCCTGAGTTGAGTGTGCAGTCGCCATCAGCAATGTGCATATAAATAATAAACATGTTATACATTTAACCGAATCTTGTGCTGCTTTTCTCATATTCTGTTTAAATAAATTACTACTCTTCAAACGAGATAATGCAGACAAAATAATTTTTAAAGTTTTCATCTTTTATTTTCCTAATTAAATTTGATTTAATGTTCAAAAATAAGCTTCTTCGGACTTTTTATTTGCACAAAAAAGTCAAGTAAATTTCAATTTATATTAAATCGGTAATTTTATAGCAACTTTTAACAAATAAAATTTTTTTTAATTTAATAAGTAAAGTGTTATAAGTCAAGTATTTAAAAATTACGGCGGTTTCATTTAATAATATTGGTAAAAGAATTAAATGATATATTCCAGAATGAACATAGCCTGTATTTTCTAATAATTATTTGCACATTGAGAAATAAAAAATAATACTTTACTTTTATTTCTTATAAAATTATATTATAATATAATTTTAGTTCTTACAACTGTTATCATTTCGTACACTTCTTAACGACCAGGTAAATTTTCCCTGTCATCTTGTCCCGATATTTTTAGACCAGGCTCTACAACATAATTATCTCGAATAATAGGAAGGTATGACGCCGGCGTTTAATAAATTTGTAAAACTTAATATTAAATCCAGGTATTTTTCTATTTGTTAAAGTAAAAATAAGTTACTTGACTTTAAAAACTATATGTAAATGTTATTATTGAATTAATACTATTTTAATTTTTAATGTTAACCGTCAAATTTTTATGTTAGTTAAAAGTTAGTCGTGTACAAAAGTTAGTAGAAAAAATATATTAATATTTAATACATGTAAGTTTTATAATATTAATAAAATAGTTCGGTGATTTTATTTTACACTTACCTCAACAAGGAGGTTTACATGAATATTAAAGATTACAAAGAAATACATAAAAATGATAAGCAAAACAGACGTAGGTTTTTGAAAAAACTTGTGAAGTGTACCGTTTTTATTCCCCCAATAATTTATCAATTGAAAACTTCGAAGACTTCTCATGCTGCTTTACCACCTAAAGGATTAGACGAAATAAAGGGGCAAGAATTTTACGATGAGATTCTGAAAACGGCTTATGAAAGGATGGTTGGTTATACTTGAGCTGAAGCAAGCTTGCAAGGTTTGCAAGAAATGTGGGACTTACCAAAAAAATGGTACTCCTGGGCTACTGCGGGATATGGTGGGGCTATTGGATCAGGGCAAACGACGTGCGGTCTTTTGATTGGCAGTAGTATAGCTATTGGCTTTCGCTATGGTCAGGGCAAAGATGGTATTCCAGGGAAATTTAAGGACGAAAGAACCAGAGCCATTCGAGCTGTAGGTCTGTTGTATGAGGACTTTTTAAAAGAATTCGGCAGCACGCATTGCCAGACGCTAATCGGCATTGATTGGTCCAAACCGGAAGACAGAAAAAGATATAAAAATGATAAAATTGGTCAAACAAAATGTGGTGTTTTTTTAAATTTTGTGATGAACAGATTTATCGACCTGACAAAAGAAGGAAAAATATAAGAATTACGTATATTGAACGTTTTAACATTGTTGATATTTATATTTATGTCAAATTATTAATCCTTTAATAAGGAGATTTTGTCATGAATACTAATGAACAAAAATTCGATGTGATAGTCGTTGGAACTGGGGCAGGTGGCGCAACTGTAGCAAGAGAATTATCTCGGAAAAAAAAGAAAGTGCTTATGCTTGAATGGGGAGATTATGTACCATTAACAGGAAGCTTCAAGCATTGTTTTAAATCACTTTTATTCCCTGGCAGAGGATTACTATTTACAAATCAGATGCTTGGTTTACTCAGAGGAATAGATACTGGTGGAAGTACGGTCTTTTCCTGTGCAACATTTTTTCCTGTACCTTTTGAGATGCTTAAATCTTATGGTATAGATATTACTGCAGAAGTGGAAGAGCAAAAAAAAGAACTCCCAATCGCACCTCTTAAAGATGAAATGATTGGTCCCATGTCAAAAAGGATCATGGAAAGTGCTCAGGATCTTGGTTATAACTGGCAAAAACTGGACAAATGTATGTACCAGGACAAATGGAAACCTGAATACAAATTTAGTCATTACGGTGATCCTCATGGTGTAAAGTGGAGTGCAAGAATGTACGTCGAGGAAGCTATAGCTAATGAAGCATCACTTATAAACGGAGCAAAAGTTAAGAAAGTAATAATAGAAAAAAAGACTGCAATTGGAGTTGAATATAAAAAAGACGGAAAGAAACTCAAGGTTTTCGCACCAAAGATTATTATTTCCGCAGGTGGAATCGGTTCTCCAGTGATACTCAGAGCAAGCGGTATCAAAGAGGCCGGTTATAATTTCTTTTTTGATCCTGTTATTGTAGTTCGTGGTATAGTAAAAGACATTGATGTCCCATCTCATGAGATTCCTATGGCCGCTGGTATACACATGGAAGATGAGGGTTATATTATGACCGACATGGCATTTCCGGCTGCAATAACTGCCATATCTGCTTTTCAGGTTTTTAGGTTTGATAAAATGCTGTCACGTCGAAAAACACTCCAGATAATGATTAAAGCCAAGGACGCCCTATATGGGAAACTTACAGATAATGGTGGAGTTAGAAAAAACCTTAAAAGAGATGACAAACAAAAACTGATGAGGGGATTTGAAAGAGCAAAGAAAATTCTGAAAAATGCTGGTGCAAAAAGCATTTTTAAGACTTGGTATTTTGCCGGTCATCCTGGTGGTACTGTTAAGGTTGGTGAACTTGTAGATTCAAATCTCAAAACTAAATATGAAAACTTATACGTATGTGACTGTTCAGTTATTCCTGAAGCTTGGGGATTGCCACCAGTAGCTACAATTATTGGTCTTGGTAAGCGGCTTTCAAAGCATCTTACTAGTGAATAATCCAGTCAAATAAGAGAATCTTTAAAGGAAGTGTCAGAATAACCTCTAAATTATTATTTTAAAAAGGGGATATAAGATTAGTAAAATAAGAAAAAATTTCATTTTTTTAATCACTGTCATTACCTTTGCGGTCTTAGTAGTATTTATGGCTGGGTGTGGTAGTGAACAAAAACATTTATAAAAAGGAGTAATATTATGAAAGAACATAATAGAAGAGTATTTTTGGGGTTATCCACAGCTGGATTATTAGCATTAGCTGGTTGTGGTAAAGAATTAGAAATTGAAAAAGGAGTAACCAAGATGGCAAGTGAAGATGCCTTTAACGGTGCCAAGAACGCATTCACCACTTTCTATGCATACTTCAACGCGGTTGCGCAGGAAATAGGCATGGAACAAGCCCTCGCCCTGTATACAAAGGTGTTTGAGGCAGGGGGCGATGCGCGGGGCAAGATGATTAAAGAGCAGGCTGGCGTTGAGGAATTAGACGCCAAAGCAGCGGCTCTGCTGATAAAAAACCTTTCAGAAGGCACTGGCGGTAGCTTGGAAGTGATAGAGGAAAGCCCTCAAAAGGTTGTTATCAAGTTCGGAAGGTGCCCCCTTTACGAGGCAGCCCAAGTGGTGGGGATGGATGCCGAAACCATCGAGACTCTGTGCCGTGCTGGTGGTCTCAGAGCTATGGACACAATGGTTAAACAACTCAACCCCAATCTCAGTCACCAGTTGAGGAAGTATCGGTCAGCTGCAGATGACTTCTGCGAAGAAACAATCGTGCTGGGTTAGCCATGTTCGTTTCCTGAGTAGGATTTGAATGTATTTCGGGGACACAATACTAAATATAGACAACATACGAATAAATTCGGAAACACAATCCTTATTTCTTGACAATATTGTTAGAAAATTACACATTTTCGTATGGAACGATTGTCGAGAGTTGTGGCACATCTCCAACGGTTTATTGAACTCATGCTTTCACAAAAAAAACGGGGAAGAAAAATAAAAAATAGAAAAAATATGTATGGTGTCCCCAAATTTCTAATTTTATAACTAATAATATGGGAGGTTAATATGAACACAAAAACTTCATCTTTAGGTCAAAGCCGCAGGCAGTTCTTTACAAAATTTCTGCCAGCGGGGGCAATATTCTGTTTTGGATGCAGCAAGTTGCTGGCTTGTGATCAGTCAGAGGAAAAATCTATAGTTTCAACCGGACAGCACAAGTTCCTGGAAAATTCAGGAATGAGTTTTGAAGAAGTTTTTAATTTCGCTTTTAAAGAATTTTATATTCCTATTGCAAATAATCTTAAGAAAGATATTGGAAAAGACAAATTTATCGAGATGTTAAAAAAAGCCAGTTCTGAGTTTGCTGTACAAATAGGGAAAAATTTAGCTACAAGTCTTCAAAAAAATGATATCGCTGCCTTTGCTTCTTTTATGAAAGAAAATGAACTCTATAAACATATTTTGACATATGAAATTGTTGAAGAAACGGACAAGGCTTTTGAAACGAAAGTTACCGAGTGCCTTAATGCTAAGACTTTCCGCGAGGCTGATGCTTCAGATATCGGATATGCTTCCATCTGCCATCAAGATTATGCTTTTGTTCGTGCCTTTAACCCTAAAATGAGATTGATTAAAAACAAGACTTTGATGCAGGGGCATGACTTCTGTGATCCCAGATGGGTTTTGGAAGGATAACCAGCGGTTGCACCTGCCCGCCTCGCTCACGCGCAATTTTCAAGTTCTTTTTTGTAAGTGTCGGCGGCAGGTGTCCCCTTTACGAGGCATCCATAGTGCTGGGGCTGGATTCCGAAAACATAGAGGCTCTGTGCCGTGCTGGTGCTCTCAGATTTATTGAAACAATGGTTAAGCAACTCAATCCTAATCTCAATCACCGGTTGAGGAAGTATCGGTCATCGGCAGATGACTTCTGTGAAGAAGAAATCATACTGGGTTAGCCATGTTCGTTTCCTGAGTAGGACTTGTCTACCTGAACTGAAGGAAGTCCTGTTTTGCTCTGATAGCGCCCGGTCTCTGCCAGTCCTCTGAATGCCGAAAGCGATGGGACATTGCTTTCATGGGATTTATCTGAGGTGCTGTTTTCAACTGCGACTTGGCGGTCGGCAGCATCTTACCGCTCGGCGCGGCACATAATCGCAGCCGCACGCCTGAGCAGCAACATTCACGAGTTATAAGAGTGGTTGTTGAGCCAGGTCAAAGCCGGATTATCCTGACATGGTGAGAGGCGAAGTTACATAGCCATTCGATTGTAACTATGAGCCAGTGCGCCTAAAAATGTTATTTCAGTCGACCGCCCAATCTTGATCTTTATTGTGTGTGGTGTTGTCAACAAAGGTGGCTTACCCTTCAAAATTGGTTACAGCAGCATAGGTCATATACTATCAAAGAGGTGTTTTAATTCGTTACTTGTTTTCAAATTTAAGTCCACTTGGACGGCGGCTGAATAGCGGTCGTTATAATACAATCGGAATGTTGCACTTTTAGAAATAGTGTAACATATGGAAAGTATGTTTGTTTCACTTTTTCTCTGACAAATTAAAAGTCTTAATTAAATGTGCTGAGTGAAACTATCTTTTAATCTGTTATTTTACCAACAGGAAGAAATCAAAATGAAAGTGGGTTACCTGAAATTTCTCAAATAAAGCCTTAAGAGGAATTATTAATATTCCTCCGAAGGCTTGAGTTTTTTTCGAAATTACCCCAACATTCACCAGAAACTATTTGCAGGAGGAATTTAAAGATGAAAAAATCAACCGAAGAATTTTGTAAGATGTTCGGCGAGGATAAAGAAGCATTGGGTAAAATGGTAGAAGGCTATACCTATTTTAAATGGTTAAACTTGTACATTTATCATATGCGAAAGATTGGAACTACTTTCGCCCCCGATCCGGAAGTGACTCTCCGCTATCCCAAAGAGATAGCAACTCCTGATGCAGATGAGTTGGCACAGATGGCTGCTGCAAAAACACTCCCCACTCTCCTTAGTGCCGAAACAAGCACTTATCATAGCAAGGTTGTCAAATTAGATGATGCCAAGAACCTGGTGACTATTAATAAAGAGATCTCGCTGACTGACCTGGAGACCATTATCCCCTATAAACACGCCCGGGACATCATCTTAAAAAACCCGGAAAATATCGCTGTACTTGACTGTTGTTGCAGGATGACGAAAGAAAATCCATGCGAACCTTTGGATGTTTGCTTGTTTGTAGGCGAACCCTTTGTAAGTTTCATACTGGAGCATAATACGAATAATCCTCGAAAAATTAGTCAGGGAGAAGCTGTTGAAATTTTAAAGGCTGAGGACGATAGGGGACATATACATACCGCTTGGTTCAAGGATGCTGCGGGAGACAGGTTCTATGCTATCTGCAATTGCTGTAAATGTTGTTGTGGAGCGATGCGTGCCTTTTTTAGAAATATTCCCATGATCGCTTCCTCGGGCTATGTCAGCGAGATAAGCGAAGACTGTGATGGCTGCGGAGAATGTGCTGAGTATTGCCAGTTTGGAGCAATCAGCGTCAATGATCGAGCACTGGTAAATTACGAAAAGTGCATGGGCTGTGGAGTATGTGAGTCAAAGTGTCCCATAGAGGCTATCAGTTTAAAGAGAGATCCAGCCAAGGGTGAACCTTTGGACATCAGGGCACTCAGTGAACAAGTGTGAAGAAAACTAATATAAGCTAAGTCAGATACCTCGCACCTGACCCGCCTCGCTATGGTGTAATTTTGACAGCTATATTTTTGCCGAACATTTATACCGCTTTTTCAAGTTTCGATGAAATCCAACGGCGGGCTGGTGATTATCAGATCGTTAGGGAGCACACAGCAATTTTCAGTGCTTAAAGGAGGTGATGTCGGACAATAAAAAAGGCAATGTAATTTCTCAGAAGATATTTTGAGAGAAGTAATCAACTACTACCCACTGCCAATTAATGGGCATAATGGCCTGTGGCAGGGTGGGGTAGTGAACAAAAACATTTATAAAAAGGAGTAATAAAGATGGCAATTGAAGATACCTTTAACGGTGCCAAGAACGCACAAACCTTCTTCTATGCATACTTCAACGCGGTTGCGGAGGAAATAGGCATGGAACGTGCCCTCGCCCTGGTTACCAAGATGGCTGAGTCAATGGGCGCTAAGACGGGCAAGATGATTAAAGAGCAGTCTGGCGTTGAGGAATTTGACGCCAAATCAGCGGCACTGCAGGTCATAAACATGGCTGAAGGCCTTGGTAACATATTGGAGGTGATAGAGGAAAGCCCTCAAAAGGTTGTGATCAAGTGCGGCAGGTGCCCCAGTTACGAGGCAGCCCAAGAGGTAGGGCTGGATGCCGAAACCATTGAGGCTGAGTGCCGTGCCAGTGCTCTCAGGGTTTTGGACACAATGGTTAAGCAACTCAATCCTAATCTCAATTACAAGTTGACGAAGTATCGGTCATCGGCAGATGACTTCTGCGAAGAAGAAATCGTGCAGGGTTAACCATGTTCGTTTCCTGAGCAGGAGTTGTCTACCTGAGATGAAGGAAGGCCTGTTTTGGTCTTATAGCGCCCGGTCCCTGCCAGTCCTCTGAATGCTGAGAGCGATGGGACGTTAGTTTCATGGGATTTATCTGAGGTGCTGTTTTCAACTGCGACTTGGCGGTCGGCAGCATCTTACCGCTTGGCGCGGCACATAATCGCAGCCGCACGCCTGAGCAGTATTTCAAACTTTAATTAAAAAGTTCTTGACAATACGAATATTTTTTATTATATTTAAAATATGTTATTTTATATAATAACTTAAAAAATGCTTAATTTTATTATTTTAAAAAATATTTTACATTTTTAGAGTATGAAATAATATAAGTTAAATAAAAATAATACCTCAAAAATTGAAAAATGGGAATTTTGGGAATTTCTGACACAATTCCCCCAAAAATACCTATGAAAATGGGAAATATTCCCAAATTACAATAAAAAATAATACCATCTTTTTTTAATTATCAACCCGTTTAAAAAGGAGAAATAATAATGCGTATTTCGAAAATAATCTTTATTTCCCTGATATCATTTTTACTCTTACCTGCCCTTTCCATGTCACAGACAATTCAACTTGACGAAATGCCTGCTGGGGACGGCGAATGGGGCTATTGTCCTGCCGAGGGCTCCGTGTCGCAGGTAAATCCGCCGAGTTTTTCGTGGAGACCGATGGAAAACATAACATGGGAAATTCAATGTGCCCGGGACGAAGAATTCAATAATATTGAGTATAGTGCAGAAAAAGTTGAATTCAATGTCCATTGTCCTCACCGCACATTCCTGCCGGGTAGTTATACCTGGAGATACCGCGGGAAGAATAAAAACGGAAATAACACAAACTGGAGCAGGAAGCGGACCTTCACAATCGCGCAAGACGCTTCTTATATGCCTCTCCCAATGCGTGAAGAACTCTTAAAAAGAATTCCGAAAACCCACCCGCGTTTGTTTTTACGTCCTGAAAATCTTGAGAATCTGCGTGAACTTGCTCGCGGTGAATTGAAGGGCAAATATGACGAATTGGTTAAGAAGTGCGAAGAGATTCTGGCAAATCCACCCAATCTCGAAGAACCGCCGAAGTATCCGGAGGGAACTGAATCCCTGAGCGAGGTCTGGAGAGAAATCTGGTGGGGCAACCGTGAGCGGACTATTACTGCCCTCAACGGCGCAGCTGCACTCGCCTTCACACGCCTTCTCGGAGGTCAGGAGAAATACGGTTTGGAAGCAAAACGAATTCTTTTAGCATGCGCCAAATGGGACCCAAAAGGCAGTACCGGATACCGTTATAATGACGAGGCAGGAATGCCTTATGCCTATTACTTCTCCAGGACATACACTTTTGTAAACGACCTTTTGACAGAGGAGGAAAAGAATTTTTGCCGTCATGTGATGAAAATCCGCGGCGATGAGATGTACAATCACCTCTATCCACGGCATTTGTGGAGACCTTACTCCAGCCACTCCAACCGTGCCTGGCATTTTTTGGGAGAAGTCGGTGTTGCTTTTCTAAGCGAAATCGAAGGTGCAGATGACTGGGTCTGGTTTGCAATGAATGTATTCTTCAATGTTTATCCTGTCTGGAGCGACGACGATGGTGGCTGGCATGAGGGTTCTAATTACTGGCAGAGTTACCAGGGCAGATTTACGTGGTGGTCAGATGTAATGCGTGAAGCTATGGGAATTAACGCTTATGAAAAACCATATTACTCAAAAGCAGGATACTACGTAATGTATCTTATGCCGCCGGGCAAGATAGGCGGAGGGCTTGGTGATTTGACGGCTAATTTCACATCAAAAAGATTTGTACCTTTGATGACAACTTTAGCTTCTCAGGCACGCAATCAGCATTGGCAGTGGTGGGTTGAACAAAACGGAGGCCCAAGACCTGCTGAAGGATACATCGGTTTCATAAGAGGAGCCCTTCCCAAAGTTAAGGCAGAAAAACCGGACGACTTGCCTCTTTCACGCGTCCTTTGGGGCACAGGACAGGCTTATCTAAACAGCAGTCTGACTGATGCAGCAAACAGCGTTCAGGTTGTCTTCAAGTCCAGCCCGTTTGGAACACAGTCTCACGGCTACGAGGCAAACAATTCTTTCCTGTTATGGGGATATGGTAAACGCTTATTAATCCGAACGGGTAGACGTGATATTTACGGCAGTGAACACCACAAAAACTGGATGTGGAGTACACGTTCAGTCAACTGCATCAGGATTAACGGTAAAGACCAGCCGAAACGCTCTGCGGCTGCAAAGGCGAAAATCACCGCATTCAAAACTACACCCTCTATGGATATTGTGGTTGGCGAAACTGAAAACTTCGTCCGTTCGGTAATTTTTGTAAAACCAGAACTGATAGTAATCTATGACCGCCTCGAACCGGAAGAACTATCGACATACGAATACTGGCTCCACGCTGTTAACGAAATCAATGTTGAAGACCAGCACAATATTCAGGTAATAAATGATGACGTTGTCTGTGATATTGACTTCCTCAGACCGGAAGGATTAACTTTTACTCAAACTGACCAGTATGATCCAAACCCACGTCCTCGTGTCAAACTGCGTGAATGGCATCTTACTGCAACCACATCAAAGAAAAGTGAAAGAATGGAATTCATAACTCTTTACCGTCCACATCGTGTTGAATATAAACTTCCGAAAGATGTAAATATTGAGCAAATCGATGGAGGCTACGCACTTAAGGTGAAACTTTCAGACGGTGAACTTACAGTTCTTCTGCCTACTGATGATGAAAAAACTTTAAATGCATTCGGACTAAAAAGCAAAGGTGCTGTCAAAATGCGGCTGATTGATGATACGGGACTGACAAAAATCCTGAGTCTTGAAGAATAGCCTGACTTGCATTATGTGTAATGGACAAAACTTAATCTGACTAAACCTCCGTATAATTAACTGTCTGTAAAGTATTATTTATACCTTTCAAAAATATTTAGCTATTTGGTTTATATGAAATAATTTAAAAATTTGAAAAAAATTCTTGACAATTTCAATGAAATTTATTATTGTAGTTCATATAGCTTAATTGGTTCAAATATTACTTTTAGTTCAGTTAATATAATTAATGATTACTTTGTTTTTTATTTATTTATAATATAGTAATAAGAGGAACAAACAGATGAAAGATGTTTTTACAACAACACAGGTAGCTAAAATTTGTGGAACTTCCCGGGTTACAGTAGACCGATGGCTTAACAAAGGCGATTTAAAAGGTTATAGACCTACCCCTAATTCTAACTGGAGAGTTACAAAAAAAGAACTTATAAATTTTATGCTATCCAATAATATTCCTACGTATTTGTTAAAGACTAATAAAATAAAAATTCTCATAGTGGATGATGACGAAAATATAACTTCTTTAATTTCAAAAGTTTTGGAAAAAGAAAGAAATTTAGAAATTGATATAGCAAATTCAGGATTTAAAGCTGGTGTAAAAATAACAGAATTTAAGCCTGATATAATAATACTTGATATAATCTTAGGTGATATTGATGGTAGAGAATTTTTTCAACATATTAAAGAAGAACCAGAATTAAATGGAATAAAAGTTATAGGAATCTCAGGTATAATTGATCCTTCAGAAGAAAAGTCATTGCTTGACCTTGGATTTAGTGATTTTATAAGAAAGCCTTTTAAGATAAAGGAACTCAAAGATACAGTTTTTAAAGTAATAGAAGGTTAATGTTGATAATTAACATGGAAAGAAAGTAAATAACCGGCTTAGTAAATAATTTTTTTTACGAAAAAGTTTTACAGAGAAAAACACATATGAAAGATTGTAAAATTATAATTGTAGAGAATAATATAAAGCTAAGTAGTCTTTATAAAACTATAGAAGCTGGGATAGTCATGAAATTAATCAGCCCCTCAATGCCTTGAAAGTAACAACAGATGGAATGTTATACTGAAAAAAACGTGGTTATGAAACTTCGAAAGAAGAATTAAACCAAAACATTTACTTTATTTCAGGACAGGGAGAGGGAGGCGCATATTTTACTATTTATATACTCGTGGCTTCAAGTAAAAAGGAGGTGGATTTATGAAAATTCTGTTGGTTGAGGATGACATTGACTGTAGGCTGAGCCTCGCGAAATTTTTAGAGTGGCATGGGCATAAAGTTATTGAATGTAATAATGGGCAAGATGCACTGAATATATTGAATAAAGAAATAATTCATTTGGTTTTGTCAGATATAAGGATGCCTTATATGGACGGGCACGAATTTTTAAGACGAATTAAAAAATCTCCACTTTATAAGGATGTGATAGTTATTTTAATCACTGGATATGGCGATGTAAAGGGTGCTGTAAGTGCCTTGCGAGATGGAGCTTATGATTATTTACTGAAACCCATAAATCTGGAGGAATTGTCTGTCATTACAGAAAAAATCGCCGAGTACATTATACTCAAACAAGAAAACTTACAGCTTACAGAAAACTTTGATCGGCAGTTGAAAGAAGCCACTAAAGATATTAAAAAGGAGTTGAATGACCTTAAAAAAGCTTATGCTCGCGAAGTTGGAACGGCGGATATTGGAATTTTTTCAGACAAACTTCGGCAGGTATTCATAATGGCAAGACGTCTTCATGGCAATCATGATATCCCAGTGCTTATTGAAGGTGAGACCGGGACCGGTAAGGAGATTATTGCTCGTTTCATTCACCACGGAGAAGGAGATGTTACTTCTCCATTTGTGGGATTAAACTGTTCTGCTATCAGTCCTACTCTATTTGAGAGCGAAATGTTTGGTTATGAAGCCGGGGCTTTCACTGGCGGAAAACCAAAAGGGGAAAAAGGAAAACTTGAATTAGCTGAGGGAGGAAGTATATTTCTCGATGAGATTGGTGATTTGGCATACGACCATCAGGCGAAATTACTCCGGGTTATTCAAGAACGTGAATATTATCGTGTGGGAGGATTGAGAAAATATTCCACGAATGTACGGTTTATTACTTCAACAAACAAAGATATTAAAAAAATTGTATCTGAAGGCTCATTTCGCGAGGATCTTTATTATCGATTAAATGTAGGTTATATTAAAATACCGCCTTTGCGTGAACGGCGTGAGGAAATAGTTCCATTAGCACGAATGTTTATCTCACAATTGCGCAAACAAAAAAAGACCCACTTCAATAAAATCAGTGTTGGTGCTTGTAAAATGTTAGAGGAATATAATTGGCCTGGGAATATCAGGGAACTAAAGAATTCAATGGAACGCCTTGCTTTGTTCTCAGATGATATAGAAGTAAAACCCAGACATCTGGATTACATCATTCGAAATTATCCTCTTATTAATCGGGAAAATGGATCATTTAAGAGTTTTCAATCAGTGATTTTTACTTTACCAGAGAAAGGTTTAGACCTTAATAAATTTACATTAGAAATAGTAAAAAAAGCCCTCGCAAAAAATCATGAGAACAGAACAGAAACTGCAAAGTTTCTTGGTATATCCCGCAGCACTTTATATACTTACATGAAAAAACTTTAAAAGTGGCAAATAAAACTTGCACTTCATCATCCAGCCTTCACTAAGTCATCTTTTTTAAACTATCGTTATAACTTTGAATTATACTAAATATAAACTTTCCATCTTTTTTAGTGTTGTAGTTATCTGGGCACAGATAACTACAAATGTAGTTATTAATACATATCTGTTATATTTTTTTTTGGTGTTATAAAATTTCATTCTTTAAGTAAAAATAGATAGTTGCATAATATTTTTACTTCGTAATTTTCTTCGGCACTATTCTTGTATATAACTTCACAAAAATAATATCGAATAAATGGGTGGGATATAAAATTTAACAATAGAAGCAAAATCATAGATAGAAAATTTGGGCAATACTAAAAACTTTATGAAACGAGTTGCTGAATTGATACATACTTTGCACAATGCAGGTGATGCAGAAACAGCACTCGTGATGATGCGACTTTCCAGCAAAAAACTGGTTAATACCGGTTTCGGCTGTGTTGATTTAATAGTTTATTCATGTATTTAGTTATGTTTGTTGCAAGAACAGGTATTACCTGGTTATACAACACACCCAATGATTGAATGTTATAGAATTGTATAGAGTCAACCGATACTCTGATTATACGCTGATTGTATTCAGTGAGGTCATCTCCAAACATTGAGATTTGTGCGATATATAAAGATTCCTGGATTAAAAGGTTTACAGTTACTATACTTATCAATTTATTAACATGTTAACCTTCAAAAAGCAACTTTGTTATAAAATTATTGCCGGAGAGAAGAATGATTATGAATAATAAAAAGAAAGGCATCCGCGAACTGAACATAGAAATTAACAGGCTCAAATCCGAACTCGATAAAACTTACAATTCATTCAAAGAGATGTTAAGTGAACTGGAAGTCAAATTTGAGGAGGTGATGCAGGACAATCAGCCTGTGCTTGTGGAGAGCGATCGACCTATGTCAAAAAGAGAAGACCTTTTCAAAGCCACTCTGGAAATGGCAAGAGCAGCATCCCATGAACTTGCACAGCCATTAACGATACTGATTGGTCGATGTGAACTTCTCAATATGTTAGTTGGCAAAAATCCTGAAATAGCAAAGCATATTGATTCAATACTGTCAAGTGCTAATAGAGTGGCAAAAATTGTTCATAAGATACAGTCAATAAACAAAAAAATAGTGGCGCAGTGTGCAGAAACCAGTTCCATTAAAAAAACTTAAGAAAAATTCAGATTCCAATTTATCTTTGTAGGTTTAATCTATGTTCAAAAAAATATAAATAATTTGATACAGAACAGTTATAAGAAATTATACTTAATGTAGTGATATTATGGGAAACTCTATAAATGAATTAGAATGTATAATAAAATAGGAAAGAAATGTTAAAATAATATATGCTGAACTTAATAATTTTATAGATTTGAAATATGCTTTGGTCGCTTTTATAAATTACATCAAGATATTAGCGGATTGTGAGGAAGTGAGTATTCGGCTCCATGATGATGGGGATTATTCCTACTATGTTTATAGTGGTCTTCCTGAGTCATTCATAGAAAAAATAGCTTATGTGCAAAAGATGAGAATGGAAATATAATACTTTTACCCGATGGGAAAGGTTGTTTGTTGGAATGTATGTGCAGGAATATCATTCGGGGTGGATTTGATTCCTCTCTACCTTTCTTTACAAAAAAATGGCAGTTTTTGTTTAAATAATACATCTGACTTATTAGCTTTAACGAGTGATGAGGAACGTCAGAGCAGGACAAGAAACTACTACAATTCATTGGGATATGAATCAGTTGCTTTAGTTCCGCTCAAAGCCGGAGATGAGCGAATTGGGTTGATTCAGTTAAATGATAAAATTCAACCGCAAGTTATAAAATTAGCTCAGAGTGAATAAATAAATGAAAAATCTGTTAATTTATTAATTACTGATTACAAAGAAGAAATTTTAGACCTGTTAAAAACTGCTGTTATGACTCAAGGAATAATGCTTATCCTGCGAAAGACGAAGTGGAAGCGATTAATAAAATTAGAGAAAAAGAAGGATAAGAAAAATTAATTACCTGAAAATTGCTATAGTGAAAAATTGAATATATAATATGAAGTTTATATTTAAAATAAAATAAGGGTTGGAGATACTGAAATTGAAAGCAAGAAGAATGAAGAAGATATAATAAAAATTAATTTAAAGGAGAAGTATAACAATATGGATATTCAGCGTATGATGTTAAAAGGATTAATTTACCGGATGAATCCAAAAAATTTTTAGGGGAAAGCATGTCAAATACAAGAACTAGAGTTTTATTAATTGAAGATAATAAAGTTGACCAGATGGCTTTTAAGCGTTTGGTTAAAGATGAAAATCTTTCATACGACTGTACTATAGCCGATTCTGTTTCGGAAACTAAAAAGATTTTAGATGCTAAAAAATTCGATATTATTGTAGCTGATTATCTTCTTGGGGATGGCACAGCATTTGATATCTTTGATTTAGTCAAAGATGTTCCGATTATTATTACAACTGAAGTGTATAATAAAGAAATAATATCCAAAGCCATGCAAGTCGGTTCTTCCGATTACCTGATAAAAGATTCTGAACGTTATTATTTTAAACTCCTACCAGTGACTATCGAGAAAGCAATCGAGTATAAAAATATAGAAAAAATTTTTAGAGAATCTGATAAAAGACTTAGTTCAATTCTAAAAACCATTCCTGATATTGTCTATAGGTTAGATGTCAACGGAATTATAACTTTCATAGGTGATGCAGTGAGAAAATATGGATATTTTCCCGAAGAGTTAATCGGTACTGATTTCTTAGAATTAATTCATCCTGAGGACAGAAAAAAAGCATGGTTTAGAATCAATGAAAGAAGAACTGGGGATAGGAGTACAAAATGTTTAGAGGTACGACTATTGAAAAAAGATCATACTGCTGTTCCATTTCAAATCAAATCAAGAGTTATCGAAAAAGAACCAATTTTTCTTATATCTGCAGAAGGATTTTATACTTCAGATAGACCCAAAACAGAGAATTTTATGGGAACTCAAGGTATTGCCAGTGACATCACAGCACAAAAGATAATAGAAGAGAAACTTAAGCGAGTTGAGCAGGAAAAAGCCACCATTCTTAACAGTATTACAGAACTTGTGGAATATAAAGACAAAGAAATGAAAATAATATGGGCAAACAAAGCTGCATGTGAATCAGCAGGTTTGCCTTTAAAAGAATTGGTAGGACGTCATTGTTATGAAATATGGCAGCACCGTACTAAACATTGTGTAGAGTGTCCGGTTTTGAAAACCCTTGAGAATGGTAAAGTACAAGAAGGAGAAATAACTTACCCAGATGGAACAGTCTGGTTTGTACGAGGTTATCCAGTTTTAGATATAAGTGACAATGTCGTAGGTATGGTACAGATTAAATTGAACACCACTGAGCATAAATGTTTAAAGGAACAACTCCTCCAATCGGAAAAACTTTCTTTAGTTGGACAATTTATGTCAGGAATTGCACATGAACTAAATAATCCATTGGGAATCATATCTGGATACTGTGAATTAATGAAATCTTTTCCAAATATTGGAGATGAAGAACAAAAAATACTTGATAAAGTGGTTCAGGCAGCTGAAAAATGTTCGACTATTGTAAAAAATTTACTCAAGTTCTCACGAAAACATGAGACGGAAAAAGCAAATATAAATATAAATAATATATTATATGATGTTGTAAGTATAAGTAAAAATCAATTTAAAGTTAACAACATTATAATAGAGAAGAACTTTTCTGAGTTATTACTAATGACAGTCGGTGATTCAAATCAATTAAATTCTGTATTCTTAAATCTTATTAATAATGCTTACGATGTAATGTACAGTGCAAATAAAAAAGGTAAATTGATAATAAAAACATATCAGGAAAATAATAACATAGTTATTGAGTTTATCGATGATGGTCCAGGAATTCCCGAAGAGATTCAATGTAAAATATTTAAACCTTTCTTTACAACAAAAAAAGTTGGGAAAGGAACTGGTTTAGGCTTAAGTCTTTGTGCTGGAATTATTCAGGAACACAGAGGGCAATTATATTTAGATAAAACCTATAATCAGGGTGCAAAGTTTGTTGTTAAGATTCCTATATTAGAATCAATAAAAGAAAAAGTTATCAAAGAAAAAGCTATGGAACTTCCATATAAAGCAAATATCTTAGTGATTGACGATGAACCAGAAATATTAAGTTTACAAAAAAATCTATTGGAATCTAAGGGTTGTTATGTAGATATTGTTGATACTGGTAAAAAAGGTTTTGATTTAGTTAAGAAGAATAATTATGATATAATTATATGTGATATGAAAATGCCAGGTAATATGGATGGAGAGGGGATATACGAACAGATAAAATTAAAAGATGAGGAATTGGCAAAAAGAATTATTTTTGCAACAGGTGATATATCAGATGAGACTAAGGAATTTTTCGAAAAAAATAATATTTTATACATAATAAAGCCATTCAAGATTAAAGATTTTTTAACTGTAATTGGTCAAGGAATGAAAAGGAAAGTGTTTGTAAAAAAGTGTGAGGAGAATTGTTCATAAATTTTCTATCAATGAAAGGAGCAACTGATTTTCTTGCCAAAAAATCTTGTAAACTCTTGTTATTATTAGTACGCCAACAGGGAATCGAACCCCGAACCTACTGATTAAGAGTCAGTTGCTCTGCCTAGTTGAGCTATTGGCGCGTGTTTTTTTAAAGTATGTTGCAAACATACTTTATATGATTAAGAGTCAGTTGCTCTGACCAATTCAACTATTGGCGCAACTTTTTTAAGCATGAGTGAGGCTGGAAGGAATCGAACCTTCGACCAACGGCTTAAAAGGCCGGTGCTCTACCTAACTGAGCTACAACCCCGTTTTTAAAAACCCTAAATTTAAAAATTAGATATTTTAATGTCAAATAAAAAATTTTAACATCTTATAGATTCATTTCTCTCTGATCCAACTCCCACAATTTTAATTTTTGTTTCAGTAAGTTCGCTTATCCTGGATAAATATTTTTTGGCTTTTTCAGGTAGGTCTTCAAATTTTCTAACATTTTTGGTCAATTGTTTCCAGCCGGGATGAGTTTCGTATATTGGTTCACACTTTTGAAGTATCTTAGGATCGCTGGGGAAGTGAATAATATTTTTATTATTATATTGATAGCAAGTGCAAATTTTAATTTCATCAAGTGTATCGAGGACATCCAACTTTGTGATGGCGATGCCGTCTATTCCGTTGACACGGATAGAATAATTGGCAATCACTGCATCGAACCATCCGCATCTTCTTGGTCTTCCTGTTGTTGACCCATATTCACTCCCAAGTTCCCGGAAATTATCAGCAAACTCTCCTATAAATTCCGTAGGGAATGGTCCCCGACCAACTCTTGTGGTATATGCTTTCATAACTCCTATGACAGAAGTTATTTTAGTCGGTCCTATACCCAGTCCAGTACATGCCCCTCCAGAAATTGGGTTTGAAGAGGTTACAAATGGATATGTTCCATAATCAATGTCAAGTAATGTCCCCTGTGCCCCTTCAAGAAGTAAATTTTTGCCCTCTTTTATAGCGCTGTTTAAAAATACAGATGTATCTTTTACGAATTCATCAATTTTCTTATCAAACTCCACATATTCGTTAATAATTTTATCTTCATCGAGTTCCTCAGCATTATAAATAGTTTTAAGAAGTCTATTTTTTTCTTTAATATTTTTTCTAAGTTTTTCTCGAAATGAATCTCTGTCCAAAAGGTCAACGATTCTTATTCCTATTCTGCTGTATTTATCCGCGTAAGCAGGTCCTATCCCTCTCAAAGTAGTCCCAATTTTTCCATCGCCTTGGTCTTCTTCCAAGACTTTATCAAGAAGTTTGTGATACGGCATTATCAGATGTGCCTTATGACTTATATATAGTCTCCCCGTAACATCTATTCCCTTTTTATTAAGTAATTCAATTTCTTCCATAAGACCATATGGGTCAATAACGACACCATTTCCTATAACACAAACAGTATTTGGTGATAAAATTCCGGAAGGAATATGATGAAAGATAAATTGTTCTCCCTTGAGGTTTATGGTATGTCCTGCATTTGCCCCACCTTGATATCGGGCTACGATATCGGATTCCCCGCTTAATAAATCAACTACTTTTCCCTTTCCTTCATCCCCCCATTGTGCTCCTACTACGATTACAACTGACATTTTTCTACCTATATTGTTTATTTTTTTGACATAAAAAACTCCGACCCATAAATCTGTCGGATTTATTGTTCGAAAATCCAATTTGAATATAGTAAAAGATTAATTTTATGTCAAGTAAATATTTCCTAACTTTTTCTTGACATTATTTATTATTTACTATATTTTAAAAAATATAAATAGTTTTTATTTTACGGTATCTGAACTTTGGTAATTTTTATAAAATTCAATATTTTTCACAAAATTTGCATATGGCTTTTAGATAAAACCTGCTACCTTGTCATTCCGAAACCTGTGCTGAACTTGATTCAGTATTGTTTCGGAATCTATTGTTTAATTATAGTTTAGATGCTGAAACAAGTTCAGCATGACTGAATTCTCTTACTTTAATTTGAACTACATTAAATAAATTTACCAAAGTTCAGTAAGACATATAAAATTTTGAGGTTATATTTGTGGAAAAAATGGAATGATATGAAAAACGAATCTTTTTAATTGATGGGTATGCATCGGCGCATAGCTCATATTTTACATTTATAAGTAATCTCTTAATAAATTAAACAGATTTATTTAGATATTAGGATTTAGGATTTATTTAGATATTAGGATTTAGGATTTATTATTGTGTTTAGGTTTCCATTTTTTGTGTTAAAATTGAACAGAACATTATATTAAATTGAGGCATTAAAATGAATCATATTAATGAAACGCTCATATTGGTGTTGTTGTTTGTTATTCTTATATCAACAAATGTGATTGCAGGGGACATGATAAAGATTGGAGTGGCGACTGTTGATATAACTCCTGAGGAAAAAATCTGGCTTGCAGGGTATGGAAACAGAAATAAGCCATCGGAAGGAGTTATACATCCGCTTCATGCAAAAGCGATAGCTTTCGAGGACGAAAGCGGCTCAAAAGCCGTTATAGTTACCACGGATTTGATTGGTCTTCATCGTGAACTTACAGAGGAAATTGCCAGCCGTGTCAGAGATGAACTTGGTATACCGCGAGCACGATTGATGCTCACCTCAAGTCATACACATACCGGGCCGATTTTGTATGCATCGAATTTGCAAATGTTCGACCTATCGGAAAAAGAATGGAAAACAATTGCCGACTATACCGGGTTTCTCAAGCGTGCATTATTTAAGGTCATACAAAATTCTATACTTGACTTATCTCCGTGTTCTCTCTCGTTCGGCAAGGAAGAGGCAAACATTGCCAGGAACCGAAGGATTTCTGTAAAAGGTAGGGTTAATATCGGCAATAATCCGGCTGGACCGACTGACCCTGAAGTACCTGTATTGGCTGCTTTTGATACAGAAGGTAATCTAAAAGCGGTCTTATTTGGGTATGCATGTCATGGAACCACTTTAACAGGAAGGCATTACCGGATTTGCGGTGACTATATGGGATTTACTCAGGAGTATCTGGATTTGGCTCAACCAGCCTCTATGTTCCGGGATGTGGTGCGGATGCTAACCCGTATCCACGAGGAACTTTAAAAGATGCCCGGCTTAACGGGATGACTATTGCGGGGGCAGTGGCGGATGTTCTCAGGCATGAAATGAAACCCATCATTGGGTCCATTAAATGTGACTATAAACTTGTGGATTTAGCATTTGCAGAAATACCCTCTGCCGGTGAGTTTCGGAAGCGGCTTAATTCTAAAAACTCCACTGAGCGCCGGCATGCACGTCACTTTTTAGATATATTGGAAAAGGGGGAAGCAATTCCCAACACGTATGCTTATCCTGTACAGGTTTGGCGATTTGGTGATGATTTGACAGTTGTCTCCCTTGGTGGTGAGGTCGTGGTTGACTATGCCTTGCGACTCAAAAGAGAACTTGCAACAGAAAATTTATGGACAATTGCTTTTGCTAATGATGTATGTGGATACATTGGTTCGGCACGAATCCTCTATGAGGGAGGATATGAGGCTGACGGTTCGGCGATTTATTATACCTTGCCTACACGTTGGGCATACGATGTGGAAGAACGTATAATCTCGGCAGTTCATGAAATTGTTGAAAAGATGAAAAATTAACCGCAGAGGCGCAGAGAAGAAGAGAGAAAATATTTTAAAAGGATAATATTATTTTTTTCCCCATATAAAATGGAATGATATGAAAAAAAGACTATTTTTAATTGATGGGTATGCATTGGCGTATCGGTCTTATTTTGCATTTATAAAAAATCCCTTAATAAATTCAAAAGGCGAAAATACAAGTGCAATGTTTGGATTTTCTAATTCGCTTTATAAAATATTAAGAGAGGAGAATCCTGATTATATAGCGGTTGTATTTGATACACCTGCACCTACATTCAGGCATAAGAAATTTCCGGATTATAAGGCAACCAGACAGAAAATGCCCGATGAAATGCAACCGCAAATTCCAAAAATAAAGGAGATTGTTGAAGCTTTCGGGATACCGGTGATAGAACTCGATGGATATGAAGCAGACGATATTATGGGCACTATAGCAAAATCTGTAAAAGACAAAGGATTAGAGACTTTTCTTGTTACCGGTGATAAAGATTTTCTGCAACTTATTGAGGATAATATTAAAATGTACAACCCTAAAAAAGGGGGTGAGGAAACGGAGATAGTTGATAAAATTAATATTGAGCAAAAAATAGGCATCAAACCGGAGCAGGTGACAGATTTCCTCGGGCTTATGGGGGATAGTTCGGATAATGTGCCGGGTGTTCCCGGAATTGGTCCGAAAACTGCATTACAGTTATTAAAAGAGTTCGGCAGTATTGAAAATATTGTAAAAAATAAAGAAAATATTAAAAAAGAGAATATAAGAAATAAAATAAAAGAATTTTCAGAACAGGCATTTTTATCACGTGAACTGGTTACTATTGATACTAAAGTTCCGCTTGACATCGATGTTGAATCCTTAAAATATCATAAAATTTACAGCCAGAAACTTGCAGAACTTTTCAAAGAACTTGAGCTTAACTCTCTTTATGATAAAATATTTGAACGCTATGTGTCGGAAGAAGTAAAAAGGAAACGAAGATATCATACAATAACTTCATCAGAAGAATTATCAAGACTAATAGATAATATTAAATCTCAGGCAAAATATTTTTCATTCGATACTGAAACCACCAGTGAATATCCATTTACTGCCGAACTTGTAGGCATATCGATTTCTTTTAAAGAGAATGAAGCATATTATGTTCCTGTTGTGCATCCGGAGATGAATGAAACTAATACTATCACCCTTGAAGAAATAATAGAGAAATTAAAACCATTATTAGAGGACTCCACTTATGGGAAATGCGGTCAGAATGTAAAATATGACGTTCATATTCTCGAAAGGTATGGGATAACCGTTAAGGGGATAGATTTTGATACTATGGTCGCATCATATCTTATTAATCCCAGCCTCCGTCAGCACAATCTGGATGCATTAAGTGAGAGATTCTTAAATTACAGGAAAATCCCAACTTCTCAACTAATTGGAAGTGGTAAAAATAAGATTAGTATGGATAAAGTTCCACTGGAAAAGATTTCAGAATATGCCTGCGAAGATGCTGATATAACATTAAGGTTAAAAAATTATCTCGGGAATGAATTAAAAAATCAAAGATTGTGGGACCTATTTAGGAATGTTGAAATCCCGCTAATCGAGGTACTTATTGAAATGGAGAGGAATGGAGTTTCACTTGATGTATCATTACTTAAAGAGATGTCTATAAAAATAGAAAAACAATTGAAGGGATTGGAAGAAGAAATATATAACATAGTGGGTGAAGAATTTAATATCAATTCCCCTCAGCAACTCGGTAAGGTTCTCTTTGATAAACTTGAAATCCACAAGGAATTAGGATTAAAGAGACCTAAAAAGACAAAAATCGGATACTCAACAGATGTGAGTCAACTTGAAAGATATATTCGTCATCCTCTTATTAATAAATTACTCGAATATCGACAGTTAAAAAAATTGAAATCGACCTACGTTGATTCTCTTCCAAAACTGATTAATCTTACAACTGGAAGGATTCATACTTCGTATAATCAGACCGTAACCGCTACTGGAAGACTTTCTTCAAGCAACCCGAATCTTCAGAATATTCCAATTAGAAGTGAATTAGGTAGAGAAATAAGAAGAGCATTTATACCTGAACATCCTGATTGGTTTATCCTTTCCGCCGATTATTCACAGATTGAACTGCGCCTTATGGCTCATCTTTCAGGTGATGAAAAACTTGCTGAATTGTTTATAAAGGGTGATGATATTCATAGAGAAACAGCAGCACTTGTATTTCATATTTCCTCTGGGGATGTCACAGAAGAGATGAGATATAAGGCAAAGTCCATTAATTTTGGTATAATTTATGGAATGGGTGCCTATGGACTTGCTAAGGAACTCGATATAACCCCTGAAGAAGCCCGGGAGTTTATTGATGCATACTTTATAAATTATCCTAATGTGAATAAGTATATTATAAGTCAAATATTCTTAGCACGAAATAATGGTTATGTCTCTACACTTTTAGGAAGGACGAGATATCTTCCTGATATTAATAATGATAACCAGAGGATAAGAAAGAGTGCAGAAAATATTGCGATTAATACACCGATTCAGGGCACTGCTGCTGATATGATAAAACTCGCTATGATTAATATTTACAGAAAGATAAAACAAAATAAAATAAAGACGAAAATGATCATTCAGATACACGATGAACTGGTATTTGAACTTCCAGAATCGGAAATAGAACTGGCTAAATCAATAATAAAGAGCGAGATGGAGAATGCTTTAAAATTATCAGTCCCGATAAAAGTGGATATAAGTATAGGAAAGAATTGGCTTGAAGCACATTGATTTTTTTTAGAATATTTTTAAATATTTCATATATTAAGATACTACTGAAAAAGTAGATTACCATGTTGTTGCACTACTCGTGATGACATGTAAGTTTATTGTCATTGCGAGTCCCGAGTACTCGGGACGTGGCAATCTCATCTTAAATTAACTGTATATTTGACTTTTTCAACAGTCTTATTAAAATAAAAAAATAAATTAATTTTTTTAAATGATTTATTTTTGAATTGATGTATCTTTAATTGGAAATTCTTACATCAAACAAAAATAAATTTTTTTTATATTGTGATATATATCACAGTAATTATTTATTAAAACCTTAAATTTTATGTAAGATAACTTTATTTTTGGGCTTATAATGTGTAATTCCAAAAAGATTTTCCATTATCCAAAAAAAGAAGGCAAATTCTTAAAAGCCAAAAAAAATGTCGTTCATTAAATAATAATTGTTATTAAAAAAAATAATTTTTATATTAAAGTATATCTTTATCTAAATTTAAATATAAAGTTTTGGTATAATTTATTTGAACTTTAGTAAATTTTTATTTTCATTAAATCTTCTACTTTCTTTTAAAAAAGAGAGTAGGTTCTGCTGCAGTCTGACTGAGGCAGAAAAAAAACTTAAAATTATCCCTGATATTCGGGATGCTTAAATTTTTCATCTGCTATATGAGAAAAAATTTACATTTGCAAATTTTTGTATTTGTAATAATTATACTTTTTTGTTTACCTGCCGTTCTATATGGAGGGATTTTAAGGAAGAATCTTAGTATAGAATTACCCGGAGTCTACGCTGGAGCGGTTGCTTGTGGGGACTTGAATAAGGACGGTCTTCCTGACCTTGTTATTATTGGTGAGACAAAAATAAACGGAAATTTGATAAGAATAGCAAAAGTATATCAGAATACCGGGAGTGGATTTATTGAAGATGAAAATACTATTACAGGTCTCTATTTTGGTTCAGTTGCACTGGGGGATTATGATAATAATGGGTATCTGGATCTGGCTGTTTCGGGAATAGATTCGGAAGATAATAATGTGCTTGAAGTTTATAAAAATATTTCTTCTAAAGGAGGTAAAATAAAATTTGACCTTGATAATCAGCAGTCAGAAATATTATCTTTAAAATACCAACTTCGATACAGTTCACTTGATTGGGGCGATTATAATAAAGACGGATTATTAGATTTAGCAGTCTGCGGGATGAGTTATTTTGGCGAAGCAAGCACGATGGTTTTTAAAAATCGAGGCGGATTGACTTATATTTTGGAAGAAGATGTTTCTCAGGTTCTCCTTAATGTAAATAAGGGACAGATAAGGTGGGTGGATTATGATAATGACGGCGATCTTGACCTGAGTGTGTGCGGATTTAATACTCTGGGAAGAAGAGCCGCAAAAATATTTAAGAATGACCCGGTTGGAATTTTAAGAGATGATAAAGATAATTCTGAGGTCATTTTCAAATTATCGAGTTGCTATTTAGAGTGGGGAGACGCCGACAATGATGGAGACCCCGACCTTTTACAGTCGGGATGGAATGATGTATGGTGGGCACATGTTTCTCTCCTTGAAAATAAATTGGGCGGAAATCTTGGCGATGATATTTTAAATGAATTGACATATTATAATCCGGAACTATTGATGGTCGGTCCTGTTGCATGGGGTGATTATGACAACGACGGTGATTTTGATATTGCGATGATGGGAACAAATGAATTTTCTCAAGTTCTTGCTTTCGTTCTGAAAAATAGTAAAGGAAAATTTGAAATAGATAATCAGCAGACCGAATTTACAGGGCTGAAAAACGGATTTCTGAAATGGTTCGATTATAATGACGACGGAAAACTTGACCTGATTGCTGGAGGAGAGGATGAATATGGTAACAGAAAAACTATAATTTACCAAAATGACGAGACAAAAGTTGCTTCGAAACCTTTCCCCCCAAATGAACTCAAACCTGTTTTTGTTACCAATAATGATGTAACGTTTTCCTGGGGTGAAGGCGACGATGTTGATTATACAGACAGCAGGATTCTTACATATAACCTTAGAGTTGGTCAGACACCCGGGGGAAATGATATATATTCAAGTGAGATTCCTGTTGGAAACGGAAATGTTGGAAATAAATTGAGTTTTAAATTAAATATCCCTCTCTCAAGAACAACCTACTACTGGTCGGTTAGAACGGTGGATGCTCAGTATCAGGTTTCTGAAGAATATTATCCTGAAAAAAGTTTTCTGGTGAGAAGATTTGTAAACTCTAACCAGAGCATAACAGATTTACAGCAGTCTGCCCTTGCATGGGGTGATTATAATAACGATGAATCTCCAGACCTTGTAGTCTCTGGTGAGGATATTAACGGTAAAAGCAGAACTGTTCTGTTTGACAATGAAAATGGTGTATTGAAGGAAAATACTGAAATCATACTTCCATACTTTAAGAACGGCTCTTTCGCTTGGGGAGATTATGATAATGACGGTGACTTAGACCTTGCTTTATCTGGAAGTTTAGAAATGGGGATAATTTCTCTTATTTTAAAAAACAATCCCACGGGCACTTTGGTGTCAGATGAAATAAATTCATATACGATTGAAAATGTCGATCAATCTTCAATGGATTGGGGTGATTATGATAATGACGGTGATGTTGACCTTGTTCTGATCGGAGTGGATGGCAGTGGAAACTACATTACCAAAATATATCAAAATTCCAATGGTACTTTAAAAGAGGACACAAATCAAAATCTTTCGGGCTATGCAAATGGTAAGGTAAAATGGATAGATTATGATAATGACGGTGACCTTGACCTGACAGTTATTGGAGATAATCTTGATTATGATTCCGGAAGGATTTATATAAATGATGGTTCTGGAAACCTCACTGAAGATACTGCTTCTAATCTCCCCGCGGTCTTTTCAAGTGATATGGCATGGTGTGATTTTGATAGTGATGGTGATTTGGATGTTGTTGTTACCGGGTGGTCTCTCATTACGGATGATATTGAAATAAAGGTTCTGATTAATGACCCGGTCGGGAAATTAACAGTAGAGTCCGCTTTATCTTCGAAGTTAAAAGGGGTTAGGGGAGGTTCTATATGCTGGGGAGATTATGATAATGATGGTGATGCTGATTTAGTTATTTCCGGAAACGATGAAAATAATCAACCTATCTTAGAGGCTTATGAAAACAGGTACAATACTTTTAATCTCGATTATTATCAGATATTTTCTGGGGTTCAATTCAGTTCTATATCATTGATTGATATTGAAAACGATGGAGACCTTGACCTTGTTACTATTGGTGCAGGTGGTATCGGCCTTACTTCATTTTCTACAGTTTACGATAATAATGAATCGGTCGTCAATCCAAACGAAGCTCCTCAACCACCATCCAGATTAAAGTATGAACTTAATGAAGACCAGGTTGTATTAAGCTGGAACAGGGGAACAGACCTTGAAGATAACGGGACTGATTCGCTTGCTTTAACTTATGTTTATAAAATGGGAACCACCCCGGGAGGAAGTGAAATAACATCCGCTAAATTTGAACCTGGATTCGGAAAACTGGGATTTGCAAGGTCGGTGAAAATCATAAATCTTGAAAGTGGTTTATATTATTGGAGTGTGAAATCAATTGATAATGGATTAAAGGAATCTGAATGGGTCGGCGGTCAGTCATTTATGATTGATTTAATTAAAACAGATGTGGTTGCAAAGTATCCAGAGCAGGGAGAGATAGGTGTTTCTGTCAGTACAACTTTGAGAGCAATGTTCAATGAGGGTATTAATAAAGAACAATTTGTTTCGGAGAAATGTTTCAGGCTTTATTATAACGGAACGATGGTAGATGGTACCGTTGATTATAATATTGATACAAAAGAAGGTATCTTCATACCTAAAGATAAACTTAATGGGAATTCACAGTATGAAGCCCGTATCACCGGTAAGGTTAAGGACATTTTTGGGAATTTAATGGGGGCTGATATTACGTGGAAATTTAAGACTGCCGAAACCGTTCTCGCAAGTGCAGGCGGTCTTATAAAAAATAAACTCGGAAATGTTCAAATTTATTTTCCACCTAATGCTTTGGGAGCCGATGAGGAGGTTCCGATAAGTAGTTATGAACCAATAACCGTTGAACCGCCTGAAGGAGTGACATTTACTGGAATAGCGTTTTTAATTGGACCCGAAAACAGTGTCACTTTAAAAAAACCTGCTATTCTGACAATAGGATACGATAAAAATATATTTCCACCCGGGATAGATGAGAGTAAGTTAAAAATATTTGGAGCGAGTACTTCCAATCCAGATGTATTTTTCTATGATGTGCCGTTCGGTGGGACAGTGAACATAGCTGATGGTGAGATTGTTGCTCCCATACCAAAACTTGGGCTATTTGGTTTATTTGAGGATGAAAGGGAGGGATGGCTTCCACAAGGAATATCAAGGGTGAATTTTTCACCGAGAGTTTTTTCGCCTTTGGGTTCTGGTGGAATAAATCTACCCAGTCAAACAGGTATTTCATTTGTGCTTGGTGAGCCATCGAATGTTACAATAACTATTTTTTCCCCGAGTGGTAGATTTGTCAAGAGACTCGTAGACAGTGAATCCTTTAATGACGGCGACCAGGTTGTATTCTGGGATGGTAAAGACGGAAATGGATATGTATGTCCGACCGGTATCTATATAGTAAAAATTGATGGTGCCGGTTCATCAGTGCTGAAGACAGTGGCTATCTTAAATAAGTAATCTACTTTCTTTGTAAGATAGGACGGCAAAAATGCTAAAAAACTTGCTTTTTAATATTTCTCCTGAGATAACTTCAATTGTAAAATATGGAATTAGGTTAATATTGTAGAGACATGCCATGGCATGTCTCTATTTTTTGCCGTGTCATCTTGTAAAGAAAGT
>JAUWXV010000253.1 GCA_030616165.1 bacterium
ACTTTTGGTGTTAAATGGTGCCTTTCGTGACTTTGGTGGCACGTTACTTTAATATATGTAAATCCAGCAGCCATACGCATTTATATTGTTTTTCTTAAAGTTAAAAATTGTTTCGAAATACTCTTGTTTCGGTTTCCTAAACCGTAGGTCACAGGTTCAAGTCCTGTCTGGGGTACGAAAATAAAAAAGTCCTTGAGTTTGCGAAAGGACTTTTTTATTTTTTGGAAAATTGAGAATGGAAAAATAGAAAAAAAATCCTTGAGTTTTTGAAAGGACTTTCTTATTTTTTTTAAAATAGGGAATTGATTAAAAAAATAACATAAATATATTATCAGTTATGATAATACAAAAATCAGCAAATATTTTGTCAGTTTATAATAATGTTCCAAGAATTTCCAGAAAAAAAGTCCAGAAATCTTTATCTATCAGTATGAAGCCAGTTGTAAGAATAAAGGCAAAAATTCCAGATGACCTTAAAGCGGGAGGAACTTTTGTTAAAAAAATGAGGGTAATAATTACAAAAGATGGACCTAAAGTAATTCTTATAAGATAATATTAAAATGCAGTTATCTTTTCTTGTTAAGTCTTTTAATTCAGAATGTACTTAAAATTAAATATGCTAACTTAGAAAGGAGGAAAAAATTGAGAGAAATTACAGGCAAGCAAATTACCGATGCTATAAAGAAACTCGTAATAGAAGCAAATTATAAACTTGATGATGCATTAATAAAAAAATTCAAAGAATCTATAGAGAAAGAGAAATCTGAAACTGGTAAAAGAATACTCGAGCAGATAATAGAAAATGCAGAAATAGCGAAAGATGGCGTTTATCCTTTATGTCAGGATACTGGTGCATCTGTTATATTTGCTTATGTGGGAGAAGAAATTGTTTTTAAGGAAAATGGAAATGGAGAGAGCATACTTGTGAGCGCAATTAATAAAGGGGTCTCAGAATCTTATGTTGAGGGATACTTGAGAAAATCTATAGTTCGCGACCCATTTGACAGGGTAAATACAAAAAATAATACACCGGCTATGATTGTTACTGAAATAGTTACGGGAGACAAAATGAAACTTGTTTATATGACAAAGGGCGGCGGCTGCGAAAATATGAGCCTACTCAAGGTACTTGCACCAGCCGCTGGGCTTGAAGGCGTTAAACAATTCGTTGTAGATACGGTCGAAAATGCACATGCTAATCCCTGCCCGCCGGTTTTTGTTGGTGTTGGAGTTGGAGGAGATTTTGAGAAATGCGCATATCTCGCCAAAAAAGCACTTATGAGAGGTATAAATGAAAAAAATCCAAATCCATTTTATGCTGAAATGGAAGAGGATTTACTGGAGCGAATAAATAAGACTGGAGTCGGACCTCAGGGATTCGGAGGAACCATTACTGCTATTGCGGTGCATGTTGAAGCTTTCCCCTGCCATATTGCATCCCTTCCGGTTGCAGTAAATATTGACTGCCACTCTCACAGGCACAAAGAGATTATATTATAAAACTTTATGATTTCATCGGTATTTTAAAAAGAAAAACCGGCAGACCCGCATCTGCCGGTTTTTTTCACGGAAGAATCTGAAGATTTTAAAGACTTAAGAGATTCCATCCTAATTATCGGATAAATGTATTTCTTAGTTTAATAATTCTATGCTATATTTTGAAAAAATTGTTGGATTTTCAACTTCTTTGATATATAATAAATTCTATTGAAAAGATAATTATAGATGAGACCATGAAAAGAACAACGAATCCAACCAGATAAGAAAAATCTGCTGAAGAGATTATTGTAAACGCCTCTTTTATTTTTGCTTCGAAGTTTACAATATCATTCTGGAAGCTTGAAAACACCCCGGTCATCATTGGACCTAATCTTTCATAAGGGATATAAATCAATGCTATAATCATTGAGACTACAGCCCAGGCAATTGATAAAATGCCTAATTCGAGTTTTTCTTTTTTATATTCAAATGCAGGATAAATTTTTGATAAAATCCTATCTTTAAGATAATCAGGCGCCTCGACCTTTTCTGCTGTTTTTAAAGTATTTTCGATTGAGACAATTAGTTCATACTCAAGAGAACACCTTTTACATTCTGAAAGATGTTTTTCTGCCAATATTTTCTTTTCTTCTTCTAAATTTCCTTCAAATAATGGAAATAATAAATCTTTTATATCGATGCAGTCCATATTTTTCTAACCAAATAAATTTATCTCTTTTATAAATAAATCTTTTAATAAAGTTTTTGCTCTGAAAAGGTGAGTAGCAATTGTTCCTTCAGATATCTTAAGTATTTCCGAGATTTCTCTGTAACTCATCTCTTCAAAGTAATATAATGTCAATATCGAACCATACTTCGGCTGAAGTTTTGAAATCAGGTTCAGAATTATATTTCTGAATTCCTTGCTCTGAAATAATTCTTCAGGATTTTTTGTTTTTTCAGAAATATTTTTATGTATTATTTTTTCAGTTTCTTCCAAATAATCAATATCTTTTCTTTTTGATATTGCTCTGGAGATACAAACATTAACAGAGATTCTGTAAATCCACGATGATAGCTTTGCTTCTCCCCTGAAACCCTCATAAAATTTGTAAATCCTTAAAAAAATATCTTGAGTTGCCTCTTCTGCATCTTCTTTATTTCCGAGTATCCTGTATGCCTGATTATATATTCGGTCTTTATATTTTTCATATATCTTTAAAAAATCACTTTCAGTCAGTTTTTCTGACATCTATTTCTTCACATATATTAGACTAACAGCAATTGAATTTTCTTTCATTTTACTATAATTTAAAAAAAAATCTGAAAAATCAAAAGAATTTTAAATTTTTTGAAAGATTTTTTGAGTTTGTTATGTCTTATTAAGTGAAAATAAAATCAATTTTTTAATAATCTAAAAAGGAGTGAGATATGGATGTAGGAGAATTAATTCCCATAATTGCAATAATATCATCTTTTTCATTTGCAGCGATATTTTTTATCGGTCTTTTTTACATTTTATTTCGCTCTATGAGAAATAAACACGAAGAAAGACTTGAACTGATTAAATCAGGAAAAGAATTACCTATAGAGATAACAAGGAAATACGGTAAAAGAAAACTTTACTGGGGATTTATATTCAGTGCTTTTGGTGGAGGAGTTTTTATTCTTAATATTATAGATATGATCAGGAATATTGCGATTGGTAGAGTATCCAGGATTGAAGGCGGAGATTTCTGGGGTCTGGTTCCACTTTTTATCGGCGTTGCTTTGATTATTTTTTATAAAATGTTTGAGAAAGAAAAAGAGAATAATGAAAATGAAGTAAAAAAAGAACTTTAATAAAAATAATCAAAAAAATATGCAACCAAATTACCAGTTTATCCGTCTATATATATATAAAGGTCAATTTTTTAAATTAAAATGAAGTAATAAAAATGAAAGTATGTAAAGAAATAAAGAATGGTGTGGCTTTCGTCACACCTCACGGTACGCTGATGGGAGGGAGCGAGTCAGAGGCTTTTAATAAAATATTGTTAAAAATTGAAAATAATTCCATCAGGGAGTGTGTAGTTGACTTTACTAATATTAAATGGATTAATAGTCCTGCAGTGGGTTTATTAGTTAAAAGAAAAAATGGTTTCACTAAGAGAGGGAAAGATTTACGGATTATCAATATTAATAATAAAGTAAAAAAATATTTTCTTATGACCAATCTTTTGGAATATTTTCAATAATAAAATACAATTAGAAGGAAAACACCTGAGTTAAACGAATTATTTGAAGCCGATAGAACATAATTACCAAAACGATTATGTATCCGTTTTTGAATTATATTAAAAATAATTGATATTTAAAAATTAGGGAGAATAATAATGATAAAATATAAAAGTATTTTTGTGGTTTTGATACTTTTATTTTCATTTACTCAGGTTTTTGCGGCCACGGCAGAAAAAGAATTTAAAAAGGTTATAGATTTCAGAGAAGGGGGTGAAATTTATCTTAAGAATGTTAATGGAAGTATTGAGGTAAAATCCTGGGAAAGGGAAGAAGTAGAGATTGTAGCAAATATCAAAGTGAAAGCAGGGAACATGGATGATGCTGAGGATTTTTTAAACGAGGTCGAAATTAATATTGATGAATCATTTGATAAAATTGACATCGAGGTTGATTACCCTAAAATAGAAGGAGGAGGCTTTTGGAATTTGATTTTTGGATGGGGGAGACCCGGTGTTAGTGTTTCATTTTGGCTCAAGGTTCCAAAAAGGTCAAACCTCGATATGAACTCCACAAACGGAAAGATTGAAATCTATGATATAGAAGGAAAGGTCGGTTCAAAATCGACAAATGGTTCTATTAATATTGAAAAGGTAAACGGTAACACTGAGTTAAAAACGACAAATGGGAGAATTTCAGCATCCGGTGTTAGAGGAGATATAAAAGCAGAAACAACTAACGGAAAAGTTGATTTAAAAGAGATTATTGGAAATGTCAGTGCCAAATCCACAAATGGAAGTATTTATTCGCAAATTATTAAAATAGATGCAGTAAAAGAGATGAATCTCAGGACTACTAATGGGAGTGTTAGTATAAATCTGCCGAAAGGTATAGATGCAGATTTTGATGCAAGAACTTCAAACGGTAAAATATATTCCGAGTTTCCAATTTTGGTTAAAGGTGAAATTAGTAAAAGTCATATTACCGGAAAAATAAATAATGGAGGTCCATTAATTTACATTAAAACAACCAATGGAAATATAGAAATATTAGAATCAAATACAGGTGAAAACTTTTAAGTAAAGTTATGTTTTTATAATTACTATTTTTTCAAATATAATTTAATTTATAATAAAAGGCAGAGAACTATCTGCCTTTTTTTATTATCCTGACTTATCCATAATTCCAATCTCTGCCATAAATAGATGTCGATGTCATTCCCCCGGGTACTCAAGGAAATACATAAATCATATCAAATTTTAAATTCGATAATTTTAACGTATATTGTGCCGTCAATTAGATTCCCATTGAATATTCTTGGAAAATTACATTTATTGGTGTATATATATTCATAAACCTTTTTATTATGAGTCAACGCAGCATTTTTAATAATATCAATAGATTATCAATTAAAATAATTAATTTTATGAATTATTCAGATTATATAAAAAAACAAAAAGGAGATTTTAAAATTTGCTTTTACATATAAATTTAATTATATTAACTAAATGTAAATTATTGTCAATAAGGTTTTTATAATAAAAGAAGG
>JAUWXV010000149.1 GCA_030616165.1 bacterium
CAAGCCCGCCCCTACGGATTTGGCATTGATAATTTGTACGAAAAGGTATTTAATATATATAATTTCTTTTTTCAGTAGACTTAATGATATAAGATATAGTGTAACAATTTGTTAGTACATTAATTTTAAATATTCGTACCTTAAAAAGCAGTTTTATGATGTATTACTAATAAAAGCTCAAATTATAAAGATCAAATGCCAAATAAAATCCAAATGACTAAATGTCAAAACTTGTGTATTTATAGTTATTTTGATATTTAGATTTTTTTCCTAATCAGCCTTTGGAGGAGAGCTTGATTTGACATTTGGATTTTGACATTAAATATTCTATTTTCTACTAATATAGAAGAATTATTAGTTAAAGGGTCAAGAAATCACTTCAATAGTCACTGCTTTAGACCGTATTAATTAATTATTCAAAAAGAAGGGCGGGTAAACCAGCCAGAGGCGGACAAGCCCGCCAGAGGCGGGTAAACCCGCCCCTACGGATTTGGCATTGATAATTTGTGAGAAAAGGTATTTAATATGTATATAATTTCTTTTTTCAGTAGAACCTAAGAAATAGTTTTTATTAGAAATAAATTTAATTTAACAAACATTTGTGAATTATTCAGGTTAATAAAGGTGGTAAGTCAAAATTTTTCTGTGGATAGTAAAAAGAAAGAAAATTTTACTGCTACAAATAGAATCTCTTAATTAACATATAATACCTAAATTATTTCAGGAGGTAAAATATGAAACTTAAAAAAAACATTAACCGTCGTAAATTCCTGGGCACTGCAGCCGCGACTTTTGCGTTTACTGTTGTTCCAAGACATGTGTTAGGTGGGGCTAAATATGTCGCACCGAGCGATAAAGTCAACATAGGTTATATCGGTTGCGGCACTCAGGGATTAAGAGAAATGGTGTCGTTGATTACTAATCCGGAGATACAAATTACTTCTGTGTGTGATCCCAATAGAAACAGCACAGATTATGTGGACTGGTCTTTGAATGGGATTCGGAATGGCATACGAAGGGTATTAGAGAATTCTTCATGGGGAGAGGGTATTGACGGTATTCCGGGAGGTCGAGAAATAGGAAAAGAAGTTGTAGAAACCTACTATGCAAAAAACAGGGGTTCAGGAAGTTATAATGGATGTTCTTCCTATGCTGATTTTCGAGAGTTGCTGGAAAAGGAAAAAGATATAGATGCAGTCAAGATAATGACACCGGACCATCTTCATGCGACTGTATCTATTGCAGCAATGAAGAAGGGCAAGCATGTAGTTATTCATAAGCCCATAGCTAACAGGGTATATGAAGCCAGATTAACCATCGAAACTGCTCGTAAAACGGGAGTTAGTACACACTTGTTAGCCTGGAGCAGAAGAAGTGGATATGGTTTAGCACGAGATTGGATAAGGGATGGTGCAATTGGGACTCTTCGGGAAGTTCATAACTGGTCAAACAGACCAGTATGGCCTCAATGGACGTCTAATCCGACTGAATCCCCGCCGATCCCGAGAGGCTTTGATTGGGATTTATGGCTGGGGCCTGTGCCTGACCGTCCCTATCATCTGAATTATACACATGCTGTATTTCGCGGTTGGTATGACTTTGGAGGTGGCAGTGTAGCAGATATGGGTACTTATAGTCTTTGGCCACTATTTATGACATTTGATATAGATGCTCCGCCGACAATTGTTGAAGCATACGGGACTACAACCTGTGCAATAACAAATCACGTGAGCAGTAGTCACAGGAATGATGTTGCTTTCCCATATTCCTGTGCATTTCATTTTAAATTTCCGGCACGAGGGAAAATGCCCTCGATTGATTTATATTGGTATGACGGAGGAATGAAGCCTCCTGTACCTGAAGAATTGGAAGCTGATAACGGAGAGTTGTCAAGGGAGGGAATGATGTTTGTCGGCGACAGCGGAAAGATTCTCGCTGGTTTCCGGTGTGAGAATCCACAAATCATTCCAGAGAGAAAGATGCGTCAGTATCTTGGTTCAAGACAGGTTTCTGAAAATGTGGTTGACCGCAGTGCAGGTAATTGGATAGATGCTTTCAAGAGTGGGACGCAGTCTCCCGGAAGTTTTTTAAATGCAGGAGCCGTAACGGAAACCATCTGTCTGGCTGCTGTTGCGTTAAGAGCCAGGAGAAAGATAGTGTATGACGCCAAGAGCATGAAAATCACAAACAGGCCTGAAGCGAATCAATATTTATATCGCGAATACAGAAAAGGATGGGAGCTTTAAAAAAATACCATTTCGGATTTCTGAAAGGCTTCACATAGATTGATATTTTAAGGATAAACGGTTTAAGAGAACATTCATATTATTACCCTAAAATTGCAATAGGTTATTTAATATTAAAGAAAACAGATAATTATTTGAATCAAATAAGTGCTAAAAAGAATCAACCTTTTTGTTATTGCGAGTCCCGAGTACTCGGGAGGTGGCAATCTCACGAAATAATTCTGACTAAAAAATTAGATTGCCCCGAGGTCTCGGGATTAAGAAACCACGTGGTCCCCCGAGTACTCGCCCCGAGTTCTCGGGGTCGCAATGACATTTTATTTTTTAAATTTTAGTAAAACATCCGGTTTTTTTCGAAATTATTATTCTTGTATTGCAATTTTCAGGTTATTAAGTATTTCTGTATTTATAGTGATGTCAAAATTTTTAGTAATTTTAAGTTATAATATTTTAATATGTTATGACAAATAAAATAATAATATAATAATAAAATGATTTTTTACTTGAAAAATGAATAAAAAATAGTTATATTGTTATGCTAAAATAAATATACAGTTTTTAATTATGAATACTAATTCTAAAAATATAATTTTCATGTTTATTTTTGTTTTATCAAATTTAAAAAGTTATAATAAAATATGAGAAGGTTGTTAATACCCAAAAGCGTCCGATCCTGTTTTACATTTACAAATTTTTAATAATTTAAAAGTGCACTTTTCCGAGTGCACTTTTTTTTTAATAGGAGGTAATGTGAAAGAAAATTTAAAAAGTCTTGTTCAATTGCAAATAGTGGATTCTCAAATGCACGACATTGAAATAGCCAAAGGAGATTTACCTGAGACTGTTAATAAACTAACTGAAGAGGTTAATTCTCTGGAAAAATATATCTCAGAAAAGGGGAAAGCACTTAAAAATGCCCAGTTAGAGCGCAGAAATGTTGATGGACTTGTTAATCTTTCCAGTGAAAAATTAAAAAAATTACAAAACCAACTTTATGACGTAACTACTAATAGAGAATATGATGCTTTAACAACAGAAATCGAAACCGAAAAAAATAATATTGAAGATAATGAAAATAAGATACTGGAACTGTACTCATTTGAAGATGATACCGCCAAAGAAATCGAGACTAAAAAGAAAGAACTTGCCAAATTGAAAAAAGAACTTAAAGAAAAGGATTCAGAACTTAAAAAACTTATAAAAATGAATCAAGAGAAGGAGAATCGGTTACTTAATGAAAGAGAGAATATTATTGTCAGAGTAAATAAACGTTTGCTTAAAAACTACATACGGATTCACAAGTATCATAAAAACGGACTTGCTGTAGTACCGGTCTCCAGAAATGCTTGTGGAGGATGTTACAATACGATTCCACCGCAGAAACTTGTGGAAATAAGAAAGATGGACAAGGTGATTGCCTGTGAAGTATGTGGTAGAATACTTGTCTGGAGAGACAATGGCAGTATAACATAGATTTGAAGCAGCCCAGGCAGTCGCGTTCCGCCGTTGGCGGGATGAGGAAAGTCCGAACTCTACAGGGCAGGACGCTGGGTAATGCCCAGTCTTCGTGAGAAGAAGGAAAGTGCCACAGAAAATATACCGCCCCGATTAACTCGGGGTAAGGGTGAAAAGGCGAGGCAAGAGCTCACCGCATCTCTGGTGACAGGGATGGCAAGGCAAACCCCGTTTAGAGAAAGACCAAATAGGAGAGGAGAAGTTGCCCGCTTCGTTTGACTCTCGGGTAGGTCGATTGAGGTTCCGAGCAATCGGAATCCAAGATAAATGATTGCCTAAAACAGAATTCGGCTTATGGACTGCTTCAAATATTTTATACAAGTATTTGGGTCTCATATTTTATTATGAGACCCCTTTTTTATATTCCCTTTTACTTGCATGTATTCTTTCTGGAATTTTGTAATGACATGAATTTTAAAAATAAATGACATATGTTGATATTTTTTATTATTAGAAGTTTGAAACTAATTATAATGCATTAAATAATATTAGATTTGATATAGGGACAGAACACAGCGTGCAGGCACTATTCTATCCCTCCGATATAAAAATATAGAATGGTAGGTCAGATTTTTAACGAAATCAAATACCTGACATTTTTTTCTTTATGTCTTATCAATTTTCAGGTAATTATCATAAAAGGTCGGAAAGGCATAATTTTTCTTGATAATTTCATACATAAGATTCAATAATTAGATATTAAAAAAAGACGAGAGTTAATAAAGATGAAGCGGCAAAAAATGAAAATTCAGTATGTACAACCCTAGGATTGTCCCTACACGGTTGTGGAAATTAAAGTAAATCAATATATTAAAGTTAAACTTATTTCAGAAAAAAGATTTAAAAACAAAATTTTTGGACTTTTTGCAGTGTCATCAATAATAGGAGGGCATATTTATTTCCATTTCTCAAGTTTAAATTCTTTACCATCATAAATGCCATAAGTAAAATTTTCCATCCAATCTCCAATATTCACGAAAAATTTATTTCCAAACTCTTTTATAACAGGGATGTGAGTGTGTCCCATAATAACGAAGTCCACTCCTTCCTCAAATTTTTCCTTGGCGAATTGGAAATATTCTTCAAAAGATGAATAATGCTTTTCTGCCGAATTAACCCTGCTGAAGTTTGAAAAATATTTTGCTAAAAATAGACCCAAATCGGGATGAATAAGTTTGTACAGCCAGATATTGGCTCTGTTTCTTAAAATATTCCTCAACAATCTGTATCCTTTATCCTTTTTGATAAATCCATCTCCATGGTGAAGATAAAATCTTTTCGACATTAAATCTTTCGTTAAATGTTCGCTGTGGAATTCGATGTCCATTTCTTTCTTCAAAAATCCATTCTCCCAGAAATCATGGTTTCCACCAATATAAATAATCTTTACCCCCTTTTTAACAAGATTGTAAAGAATATTCAGTACCTGAAAACATTCTTTGGGAATAAGGTATCGGTATTCAAACCAAAAATCAAAAAGGTCACCGACAATAAACAAATAGTCATTTTCCTTTAAATTAGAATCCAGAAAGTTTTTAAACCTTTCTATCTTTGCTTCTTCTTTCTCTTCAGATTCATAGCCAAAATGTGCATCAGATATAAAAAATAACCTGAAATTTTTATCCATTTAATTTTTTTAATATTTTAATTATATTTGCAACTTTTTTGAAAAAAAGTTGCTCAAAAAACTTTCAACTTATTTCTCATTCATCCTGATTATTCAGGATGAATGAGAAATGGTCAAATCTTTAAAAAAAATTATCTAAAAATTATTTTTTTAATATATTCATAATTATATAAAATTGCAATATCAAAAAACAAATTCTATCCGTATGCGTAAATTTATAAATTAAATATAAAATAATTGACAAATATGAAAATATTTATTAAAATTATATATAGAATTTAATCATTTCTGATTTATTGATTTACAATGGAAAAATTATATATACAATAATGTTATTTATTTTAATATTTCTTTTAGTGGCAGTTCCAATTTATGGTGAAGAGACAAAGGTTCTAACACTTTCTTATGAAAATACAAATAATTTTCAAATTGAAAATCTTCCTATAAAAAGGGTATCAACACCAAAAGTTGGGCTTGCTTTAAGTGGCGGAGGCGCACGCGGGTTTGCACATATTGGAGTTTTAAAAGCATTTGAAGACTCTGAGATTCATATTGACTATATTGCAGGAACAAGCATAGGGAGTGTAATTGGAGGGCTTTATGCCGTTGGATATACACCTTCGGAACTTGAAGGATTCGCTAAAAAAACAGAGTGGAACAGACTCTATTTCGACCAACCTAAAAGAAGAGACCTCTTTTTGGGACAGAAGCAGGACATTACATCATCCCTATTCCATATAAGATTTGATGGATTCAAACTTTACATTCCAAAAGCAATATCAGCAGGGCAAAGGTTATCAAGTATTTTAAATGACCTTGTAATAAATTCTTGTTACAACCTTTATACAGACTTTAATAAATTTAAAATCCCATTCAAATCCGTTGCAACGAACTTTATGACCGGTGAAAAAGAGATAATCGATAAAGGAGATTTAAGCCAGGCTATGCTTGCCAGTGTTGCAATTCCTCTTTTGTTCTCACCAGTGGAAATAGATGGAAAACTGCTTGTAGAAGGTGGACTTGTCAACAATATTCCGAGTGATGTAATAAAAGATATGGGAAGTGAAATAATTATCACTGTGAATACCGTTTCCCCTTTAAGAAAAAGTGAGGAATTATTTCTGCCCTGGGAACAGGCAGACCAAGTCATCGGCATAATGCAGAGACCGATTAATGAGTCATCTTTAAAAATTTCAGATATAGTAATTCAGCCTGATCTTGGCTATATGCTGGCAACAAATTTTAATAATATTGATAAAGTTATCAATGCCGGATATCAAGCTACTTTATCCCAAATAGACGAAATAAAAAGTTTTCTGTCAAAGAGTTCAAAAAAAGGAAGTAATGATAAAATCGTTTTAAAAAATATTAATATTAAAGGTTTACAACACAGGAGTTTAAAAACTGTCCAATCCCTGATTAAAATAGAGAAGGGGGAGATTATTTCAGAAAATAAAATAATAGAAAATCTTAAAGAAATTTATAATTCTGGTTGTTTTTCAGACGTTAAAGCATTAATATCATCTTCATTAGACATTGCGGAAGTTACATTCGTTCTCGAAGAGAATCCGATAATTAAAAAAATAATCATCGATGGTAACAATGCCATTTCGGATGAAAAGATACTCTCTGTTTTTAAAAACAAAGAAGGCAGTATTTTCAATTCAATTTTTTGGAAAAATGATTATCACAATTTAATAAAACTTTACAGGGAAAACGATTTTTCTCTTGCAAATATCGATTCTGTTGAGTTTGACAAGTCAAGTGGGACATTAACCATCAAAATAGATGAAGGAATTATTAGCGCTATTGAAACAAATGGAAATCATAAAACAAAAAGTCATGTTATATTAAGAGAATTTCCACTAAAGGAAGGAGAGATATTTGATTTCAAGAAAGCAACTCAAGGGATTACAAATATCTTCAGCACCGGTTTATTTGAAAGAGTGTTTATAAATGTTGCACAAGGGAATCCACATCATAAAGTAATAATAAACCTTATTGAAAGAAAATATTCAATCACAAGAATCGGTGCAAGGTATAACCTGGAAAAAAGCACCAGGGGTTTATTAGAATTTAAATATGACAATACCTTTGGTATAGGGGCAAAAACTATAATGCAGTTGAAGTATGGACCGCACGACCAGTTAATATTATTAAAATTGAGAGCAGACCGAATCTTTAGAACTTATTGGACCTATGATTTTAGTTTTTATTATAAAAGTAATGAAAATTTTCTTCGCTTCAACTCAGGAATCCACGGAACATACACTGATACAAGAAGAGGGAGTATGTTTTCTATTGGCAAGCAGATGGAAAAATTCGGAACTGTGACATTTGAATTTAGAATGGAGAATCTTGATATAATAACCTATCCAAATCCACAGTATAATGAATCTCTCGATTTAAGGATTTTTACATTAAGATCAATTGTGGATACTCAGGATAAATATCCATTTCCAGATAAAGGAAGTTTATATCATTTATATTACCAAAGTGCAGCAAAGATTTTGGGCGGAAAGATATCCTATACCAAGATTTTCTTCTCTTTTGAATCTTATCAAACTATAAAGGATAAATATACTCTACATCCGAGTTTTGTACTGGGGATAGCCGATGAAACGCTTCCATTTTCTGAGCGATTCAGGCTTGGTGGGGACAAGTCACTTTTTGGAGTCAAAGAAAATGAACTGCACGGCAGAACCCAAATCAGCGGAAGCATAGAATATAGAATGAAAGTGCCTATACCAAAGTTTTTTAATACTTATATAAATGCAAGATACGACCTGGGGGGAATTTTAGAAAATATCGAAAAATTTGTCTTTAAGGATTTCCGACATGGAATTGGTGGTGGATTAGCAATCGACATTCCATTTATTCCAATTGAGGTTTCTTACGGGCACATATCCGATGGAGAAGACAGATTGTACGTTTCTGTGGGACACAGGTTCTGAGAAGAAGTAGAATGCAAATTGGAGTAACCTGGAGAATATTTTTATTAATTCTGTATTATTCATAAAATTTACATTTATTGTGAATAAACCGTATCCTTACATGCATTGAAGTATATCTGAAATTGTAATGTCGAGTCCCGAATACTCGGGAAGACATATCTGTTTTTTTTCGAGATTTCTCGACTCCGCTCGAAATGACACTCTATTATATTATGCAATTCGGCATTTATGAATAGAGCAGGTAATATAAGTTTAACAGATTTTTAGAAAGGGCTTGATAAATCAAGCCCCTACAATTATTATAATGAGTTAATTATATTTTGCAGGGGTTCGGTTTGTCGAAATTTAAATCTTGTAAGGGCGACCCACCGGATTGCCCTTACGACTGTTATTCTGTTAAAAACTTATATGCTTCGTGAATTCTGATAAATGTTTCCGGGTTACCACCATGGTCGGGATGGTGAATCAATACAAGCATTCGATAACTCTTTTTAATTTCTTTTAGTTTCGAGTCTTCTTTTACTCCAAGAATCTGGCAGCAATACTCCCTTGTTTTTTTAAACGAATTATAAACATTTTTGAATTTTTCCCTTGTTTCAGACTTTATTTCATCAATAAATTTATAAGCCTGATTAAAGAATTCCTGCTTTTGTTTTCTGGATAGACTTGAAAAGTAAGCAAGTTCTCCGACAGCGTTAATTCCAACTCTTCTTCTCCATTCTTTAATCTCATTTCTCCTTTCAGGCAGCCACAATTCTCTTATTTTCATCCGCAGTTCCCTTATTCTTATTCTATCTTCCGGAGAAAACTTTTTATAATTAAATCCCCCTATCTTCGATTCATCATACAAAACATTCATTCCGATTTTTTTCATATTAGCAATCTAATCCTTCTCTGATAGTAATTTATTGAAAATCTTTTTATAAATTTCCCTGATATTTTCCGT
>JAUWXV010000073.1 GCA_030616165.1 bacterium
GAACCGCTGAAACGCAGAAAAAAGGATTTATGATTTTAGAAATTCCCCCTTAGCAAAGGGGGATCTTAGAGAAATTCCCCCTTAGCAAAGGGGGATCTTAGGGGGTTGTATATCTTCAATCCATGTTTCAATTATTTTCAAATATAGTTGGCTTTTAAAAGATGAGGATAACCGGGAGCGATAACTCTTGCCAACCATTCCATACAAAAATGTATATTTTTAAATATACTGTCAAGAAATATGCAGAGACGTTGCATGCAACGTCTCTGCTTGAATATTGCAATATAAAAATATTCAATTATTTCAATTTATTTTTCTTGCCTGATTTTCTTCGTCTTTATCCCAGTTTAATGGATTATTTATTATATAATTCCGGATGTTATTTAAAGATTTTACATCCCTTATTATATGGTCATAGAATCTCAATTGCCATTGAAAATAAATATTATTGTGCGTTTTGTTTATTGTTTTTGTGCAATTTGATTTATATGAACGTATTACGGTTGATAATGAACCCCGTTTTGGCGATATTATTGACATTATTTTATTATTTGATGCCGTAGAGACGTTGCATGCAACGTCTCTTCCTCTGTCAACGTCTCTGCCAACGCCTCTATGATTATCAATTATAATTATTCCATGAATATGATTTGGCATTATGATAAATTCATCCAATTTTACGAATGGAAAATGGGCAGGGATTTCCAGCCAGAATTTTTCTGCGATTTTGCCGATTTCTGATAATATCATTTTGTTATCATCCACATTTCCAAAAACGCATTCACGGTTTTTAACGCAAACTGTGACAAAATAATATCCACTTGAACCGTAATCCCAATTTTTTAAACGTGCGGTTTCAATACGGTATTTCCCCCGAAATCGTTCTGATGTGTTTTGAAAATGCACAATGTATATTTTTTAAACCATATTTCAAGAATTAAGTATTATGTCCCCGAATTTCTGCGTATGTTGTCAATAATTAGTATTGTGTCCCCGAAATAAAAGTATAAGCTACTAATTTTCCTTTTCTGGAACAAGACAAACTTTCGTATATTTAATGACAAAAATCAGATAGTAAGGCAATTGAACATTGTTTACGCGCTAATTCAATTGTAATCCATTTATAATTATTTATATTTAACCAAGACCATAATTTATCGCCACTTAATTTTAGTTTCTCAAATTTTTTAGCCTCATATTTTGATTTAAATTTAAATTCAACATGAAAGGTTTTATCTTTTTCACCTTGTACAATAATACGAACTAAAATATCATGTAAGAAAAAAGCGAAATAATGACTAAAATTAAACTTTTTAGGTAATAAATCTGCCATTTTATTAATTTGTTTTATGCTGGTATAACATTACAAATCAGCCGCCCGAATGGGGCATAGTGGAAGGAATGTCTACTGCATTTGCCTTGGTAGGAGATTCCTCTATGGCCTATTGTTTTCAATCCATGATCAGCTTTTAGCTTCAAGGGGATCAGTCTTCTCATTGCTAGGCTTTCCCATCCCCCAGTTTTGCTCATCATAGGCTAGATCTCCTACACATTTGCGTGAGACCCATGTCAGTTCAATGAAACCAACTGCACCCAAAGTACCATCTTTCCTTTTACGGTTGTTAAAGTACTCTCCACGAAGACGTTTTGAATTGTCCTTTGATGAAAAGTGCATAAAATGAGTTCCAGTGTGAGAATCACCTGGACCTACTTCCGATGATCCTTGGGAGGCAGGCATCGGTCCTGTCTTATAAGTCCAGACAAGTTTATGAAAGACACCATGTCGATCAACTACAATTGAGGAACAGATCCCCTGGGAGCAGTTCTTTGGGCCAAAGGCAACTGCGGAAATATCAAGGCTATATTGGCTTATTTCGTGAGCTGTTGGCCGCCATTCTTTGGTTAGATCAGGTTGATACCAGCCTTCCCACCTCCCAGATATATCGGGAATTTGAAAAAACCAAGATAAGGGTGGCAAACGCCACAGCCAAGTGCGCACGCAATACGAAACTAAACCAACTAGCATTGTAACGGAAAAAAGATACCCGAAAGCAGGTCTCAATTCATTCAGACTGAGGCCTGTAAAAATAAGCACTAACGACCAAACCAACAAAGTTACAGTTACGATTGTTTTAATAGCAACGTTCTTATTTTCTTCAAGTTGAATCATGTTCTTACATCACCTCCTAACGGAACTGCGGATAAGCTGCAATCGGGATGGCACGCTTACGTGACGACTCGATTGACAGCTTCAGCCGCATGGATAGTCGGCGCGGCGCGGCGGCTATCAGCCGGATGTTAATTCACAGCTTTGGTAAACGAGGGCCGAGCGCCCGCTTATATATTAACTAACTTAAAAATTTTACGGTTAACATTCAAAAAAATATTTTAAGTCAATAATCTGCTTAATGATATTAAATATTTGAATTTAAAAATTCTATTTTAAGTTAATAAAAACAAAAAAACCGAATTAAGAATATTTCCACTCCTATAATATTCAGCAATCCGGTTTCTTAAATAAAAATTTTATTAATATATTAGAAACATAATATTCGAAGATAATAAACATTAAAGTTACTCCAGTTTGAAACATTAAAAATAATATCCCAGTCTCAAGGATAAACTATTAAAGGTTTTGTAAATATTCCGACAATTTCTTCAAGATTTTTATTGATTTTGTCTTTTGAAATTTTAAGTCACAATTATAATTCAAGTATCCAAATATGACTTAAGTTGTATGACACTCTTTAGAGCACCAGTAGCAACCATTTGATTGCGAATAGTGTTTCTTTGCTTCTCGTACTGCATCCTGACAATTGTTGAATGATCCAAGATATAAGCGGTTCTCTTCGGATGGCATATAAGAACAATCTGACTTGTGCACTTCATGATCACCATTATCTTGTTCTTGTTTATTTACGTAGTATAGAGCCATGATATTACTCCTTTAAGTTCGTTTTATTAATTATATTTAATTAAAAACTACATATGATGTTTAACCTATCAATGGATTGATTATTTTAAATATCTTCTATAAAAACAGAAAAACCGAATTAAGAATATTTGCACCCCTGTAATATTCAGCAATCCGGTTTCTTAAATTTTAAAAAATTATTTTCTTTTAAAAATATAATGTAAAAATTGATGAATGTCAAGGGGAAATGTAAGTTTTTTATTTTGTATAATTTATTGGTTTGCAGGGAATTATGAGATATAACACAATTTACGACTTACCAACGACTAACAGAAAAATTAGAATGTTAAGCCCAAATGTCAAAACCTTTCTAAACCACAACTTTTGGGCACTTATCTCGCTCCTTCGGGATCTATGCTTAACTACTTTATTCTTCCAAATCTTTGGCAAATTCATAATAGTCATCTCTTCTATAAAAATCCCAAACCTGTCATCCTGATATCCCACTCCTGTCATTACGCCCCCCTCTCCTGTCATCCTGAACCCTGTCCTGAACTTGTTTCAGGATCTACTTGATTCAGTATTGTTTCAGGATCTATTGTTTATTAATTATTTCATTCCTCAAATTTTCCAGAAATTTAATCTTTCTTTGTGACCTTTGTGCCTTCTTTGTGTCCTTTGTGGTTAAAATTCTATCTTCGAAATCATTTTTCCCCAGACTTCCCTCGAAAAATGTATCGATCGCCCTGGGTTTCATTACCCAGGGCGTGACATTATGGGGCCTCTGCCCCAAAAGATTAACACTATAAGGTTTTGAAATTATCTAAAAAACCAACCACAATTCCAAATTTAATTTACGACCCCTCATATTTATATACTGCTGTCGAAGTCCTTCTTCACCTTCGCCATACACCCCAAAAATAAAAAACTCTGTCATTTCCTTCTCCCCAAATAATACCCAATCTAAACTTCCATTCTTAATTTAATTTTTCACTTTGCATTTTGCATTTTTCATTTCAAATAATTTCTCTTGACTTCCCTCAAAAAATATATTATATTATAAATGTTATTATTATTACTAATAATATATAAATATATAATAAAATAACATAACATAATTATGAATTACAGAACATTATCCGCAAAAAAACGAAAATTTATCGAACTCATTAACAAAAAAGAAATCATTAACTTGGAAGTTAAAGATATCATAAATCAACTTGAAATAAGCAGGGCTACATATTACAGGTGGCTTAAAAATCAAAAACTCTTCAAAACCATGCAGAAAGATGTAGATAATGAATTGCATGAAAACATCCCCGAACTCCTCCGGACACTTCTGAAGATGGCACTGCAGGGAGACTTCAGGGCAATAAAAATGATTCTCGAAAAATATGATGACACAGATGAAGACCCTTTAAAAAATCTGACCCCGGACGATGTAATTAATATTATTCGTGCAAGTAAAAAAAGAGAGACAAATAATCTAAATAACTGATAATTAAATACATAATTGTCTCCCCTGTCTCAAAATCACCCCAGAAATGATACAAATTGAGACAAACTGAGACTAACTGAGACTAACTGAGACAAAATGAGACAAAATGAGACAAATTCTCAAAATTGTTACTGTTAATATAAAAGACTTTTTCCTGTCATTTCCTTAGGTTGGGGGAGACCTAATATATCCAGGACTGTGGGAGCAATATCTGCCAATATTCCATGCTCCCTAATCTTTGCATTTCCATTAAAATTAAGAACAATAAATGGAACCGGACTTGTTGTATGCGCAGTATGAGGTAGATTATTTTCAAAATCCCACATCTTTTCTGCATTGCCATGGTCTGCAGTAATTATAATTACTGCATTTCTTTCCATATTTGCTTTAACTAACCTACCAACACATTCATCTACTGTCTCCACAGATTTGATAACAGCTTTCCAAACTCCGGTATGTCCGATCATATCACAGTTAGGAAAATTCAATACTGTAAAAATATGATTATCTTCCTTTATATCTTTTAAAACTGTCTCGGTCAATTCATAAGCACTCATCTCAGGCTTGAGGTCGTAAGTTGCAACCTTTGGAGAAGGAATAAGTATTCTATCTTCCAATTTAAACGGCTCCTCTTCACCCCCATTAAAAAAGTAGGTAACATGAGCATACTTTTCGGTCTCTGATATCCTTAACTGTTGAATACCCATTTCTGATAATATTCCTCCCAATATGTTGGTCAGATGTTCAGGTGGGAATACAATAGGAAGGTTAAATGATTCACCATATAGAGTCATAGTAGTATATAAAACTTTTTTCTTTACTCTCTGAAACTCATCAAAGTTTTTATCATTAATAGCTTTTGTCATTTGACGAGCCCTATCTGCCCTAAAATTGAAAAATAGAACAGAATCGCCATTATTTATTATACCAATAGGTCTTCCATCTTCAACTATTACGGATGGAATTATAAACTCATCTGTAATATTATTTTCGTATGAATCTTTCACCGCCTCTTCGGCTGATGAAAATAATTTTCCCTTACCTTCAACTAAAGCATAATATGCCTTCTCAATCCTATCCCATCTGTTATCTCTATCCATCGCGTAATATCTCCCTATTACTGTTGCTATCTTACCAACACCAATCTTTTTCATGTCCTTTTCTACATCCCTTATAAAACCAATCCCGCTTTTTGGAGAAGTATCCCTTCCATCAGTTAGAGCATGAAGATAAACATTATTTATCCCTTCCTTTTTTGCCATTCTTAAAATAGCAGCAAGATGCTCAAGTGAACTGTGGACACATCCATTAGACACAAGACCGATTAGATGCAAAGATGTATTAATATTTCTTGCATTACTCATCAAATCTATAAGAACCTTGATTTTAAAAAAACTTCCATCATCGATCTTTTTGTCAATTCTAACAATATCCTGATAAACAATCCTGCCAGCACCGATATTCAGATGCCCTACCTCAGAATTCCCCATAATCCCTTCAGGCAAGCCTACATCCAATCCAGAGGCTCCTAGCGTAGTATAAAGACCAATCTCACGGAATCTATCAATATTCGGTGTTTTAGCAAATTTCACTGCATTATATTCTTTTTCTTCTTTTATTCCAAAACCGTCCATTATTATCAAAAAAACTTTCCTTTTCTCCATAATTATGTCCGCTCCTTATTTTTTTCTCCTAAAATGAATAAAAAATTTGTATTCAAGTCACTATATTAAAGAACAATTATTAATAAAAAATTTATCCAAATTTTTTGTTTTATAATCTATTTTTACTAACCTGATTTATCAATAGAATATGATTACTTTTGTCATGCTGAATTTATTTCAGCATCTATTTATTTCAGATTTCATGCCTAACTTATTAAGGCATCTTTTAGTTCCTGAAACAATACTGAATCAAGTTCAGCACAGGATTCAGGATGACAATAAATAAGTTCGGAATGACAATAGTAATGGGAAACTTATTTTAAAGGTAATTCTTTAGTAATTATAATAATATCAATAGATTGTATAATAAAATAGAAAATTTAATTAATTAAAAAAGTATGTAAATGAAATCCTATTAAATTTTAATTAAATTATAAACAAAAATCAATATAAATAATTTTAACAACTTCCTTGTAAAATTTTTGAATTTTGTGCCGATATAAAAATAGAGGGATATTTTAATAAGGAGATAAAGTGAAAATAACTCCAAAATATCAAAACTTTATTAAAGCGCTTCTTAATAATACTAAAAACATCAGGATGAAAAACAGAAATAGATTCATTAAAAATATTGAAAAATTGCGCTTCAAGCCCAAAAAAAACAATTTTTTAGAAAGAGGGAGAAGGATAAATATAAAAATCTGAACTTGCTTCATTTAAAAATCTCGAAAATTATAACAATATGAAAGAAATAAGGGCAACTCCAGCAATTCCCGCCAGACCAATTATAAGAGATCCAAGCGTCTGGCATTTGTATGCGGTTGAAACATCCATATCTGAAAACTGCGAAACTACCCAGAAATAGCTGTCATTAGCATGTGATACAGTCATTGAGCCTGCGCCTATAGAAAGAACAATAAGTGCTCTTCCCAAACTTGAATCAAATCCCATATTAGAAAGCATAGGTACCATCAATGCCGATGTAGTAATTATAGCCACTGTTGATGAGCCCTGTGCCGTCTTTAATGCTGCCGCTATTAAAAACGGAAGAAAAATTCCAAGATGAAACCTACTTAAAAAATCACCAAAAACAACTCCAATTTCGGTCTCTTTTAATATTGCACCAAGTGAACCTCCCGCACCTGTTATCAATATTATAACGCCCGCATTCCTTAGTCCATTTCCAACCCAATCGTGAATAACCTCTTTATTTAATCTGGGGACAAGAAGGAAAGAAAGAAATATTCCTATCATCAAAGCAGTTATAGGATTACCTATAAAATCAAATAATGTAAGTAGGATTCCCGAACCAAAAGGATGGGAAGGAAAATCAGCAACAGATTTCAAAGCAATCAGAACTAATGGAAAAAGTATTGGCAAAAAAGATTTAAATCTTCCTGGAAGTTTAACATTATCAGGATTCATATCCTCAGAATCATCTTCTTTGACAGTAATTTTAAATCTTGCAGTGTATTTAACCGCCCAGAAATAACCTGCTGCTACTGCTGGAATGGATACTATAATCCCAAGTATAATCACAAGACCAATATCGGCATTCAGATTAGAAGCTGCTGCTAATGGTCCTGGAGTGGGAGGGACAAATACATGACTTGCATAAAGACCAGTGCTCAGTGCAATCGCAAATACCGAGAGGGATATTTTTGATTTTCTTGAGAGTGCACGATTCAGAGAAGAAAGAATTATAAATCCCGAATCACAAAAAACTGGAATAGATACTAAAAACCCGGTCAAACTCATTGCAAGGGCCGACCTTTTCTGCCCGACAATTCTTAAAACTGTCTCCGCCATCCTCAAAGCACCACCGCTCTTAGAAAGTATATAACCTATAATTGAACCAAATGCTATAACTATCCCAATATTCTTTAGGATTGAACCGAATCCTTCTGAAATAATCTGCAATGTTTTTGTAATTGGCAGGCCTGCAAAAATTCCACACAACATTGAAGAAATCAAAAGAACTATAAATGGATGAAGTTTAATCTTTGATGTAAATACTATTATAAATACCACAATAAAAACAAAGATTAGCAGCAAAACCGCACTCTCTGACATCGATCATTTCCTTTATTTAAGTTTGAACAACATATTTAAGAAATGTATAATCCAATGTACTCTTTAAGAGCTAATAAGCTATCATTGTATTATTAGAGCAATGATAAATTAAAAAGGGATAGGAATTAACAAGCACATTTACTTACAAGTAATCCCCATCCCCTATTTTTATCTCGGTTCTGAAGACGCCGCATCTGCTCCGAAGCCCTTACTAACTACAATCCAAATCCCTCTCGATATTCTTTGCTGACATATTTATTTGCATCAGGCTCGTTGGTAACCTTCATATTCGGCCCATCCCATTCCAACTTCCTGCCCACACGAATTGCAAGATTGCCCAGTACAACAATTTCAGTAAATGGTCCCGAGTAATCGAAATTCGAACACGCCGGTTCACCGCCCTTGCATGCCAGAATCCAGTTTTGTTCATGAACCCCTCTTGGCGCGCCTCTTTGCGGCTGTTTGTATTTTTCCATTATTTCTGGGGGTAACGTCTGTACGTTGTCGCCGTACTCGCCGCACATCAATGTGCCTTTGTCGCCTTTAAAGATTACACTGGGCATTCGCTGTCGTCGGCCCTGCACTCCCTGGCTCTGTTCCAGTTCCGGCATTCGGGGCCTCAATCCGCCGTCGTACCAGGACAACTTAACCGGCGGCATATTCCCACGGGCAGGAAACTCATAATAAACAATAGATGCTGCAGGCGCGGTTTCATCAATAGTGTTCTTTCGCAAATAACTACCTTCTGCAAAAGCAATGGGGACACAGGCTTCCACGCTGGTCGGATAGCCCAGTTTAAGCGCCGAATTGACCGGGTCAAGTAAATGGCATGCCATATCACCTAACGCCCCGCATCCGAAATCCCACCAGCCGCGCCAGTTGAACGGTGCATAACACGAATGATAAGGTCGATATGGTGCGGGTCCAAGCCATAAATCCCAATTCATCGTGCGCGGTGCCCGCATTGTTTCCCTGGGCCGATAGATACCTTGAGGCCAAATGGGCCTGTTAGTCCAGGCTACTACCTCTCTCACCGGACCGATCGCCCCGTCCTCGATCATTTTACCTATTATGCGAACTCCATCACCCGAATGTCCCTGGTTGCCCATTTGAGTAGCAACTTTTTCTTTCCGTGCCGTCTCGGCAAGTATGCGAGCCTCATAGACTGTATGTGTCAATGGCTTTTGGACATATACATGCTTGCCCATCTTCATCGCCATCATAGCGGGTGGGGCGTGCATATGGTCTGGTGTGGCTATTATCACTGCTTCGATGTCTTTCTGTTTATCCAGCATCTCGCGGTAATCAGTATATATCTTAGCATTGGGGAATTTCTCGAATGTCCGTGCTGCCCTTTCTCTGTCCACTTCGGCAAGTGCGACAATGTTTTCAGTCGCGCAAGCATTGATGTTCGATGCCGCCATACCACCTGCACCGACGCTGGCTATATTGAGCTTGTCGCTCGGCGGGACCTGACCAGGACCTCCAAGTACATGTCGGGGAACAATTGTAAACGCAGCTACAGCAGCCGCACTGCCCATAAAACCACGCCGAGAAATCTTCATGCCCTTCTTTTTGTTAGATTTTTTCTCGTCTTTCATAATAATTCTCCTTGTATATTGTGTTTTGTTATTATTTATTGCTTAACCTTTAAGAGCAGTTCCTGTATTATAATTACGTGGTGAGTTTGAAAGGTTTCTCCTCCTTATTGTTTTCCTATAACCAGGAACTTCTATAAAAGGTCTGTCTATCTGTGGGTAAATGTATGGTTATTTTTGCAATTGTATGAATCTTTTTTCAAATTAATAAAAGTTTTATAATTTTGCAAGTTTTTTTTTAATATTATTTTATTATTCTAACTGTTAATGAAAAAAATATTTAATATTAAAGAAAATGTTATTGTTATATGTTCATATTTTACACTTTGAATAATGCTCCTTCAACTCAACAAAATTCTATAAGTCCATAATTTATTGACTAACAATAGATTACAGGGCTTTTATATTTTTATAAAAATTCTGGTAATAATATAGGGATAATATTAAAAAAGGATGGTTCTCGGTATATCAATTTATATTATTATTTCATTCTTTAAGAGTTTATAAGCTATTGTCGTATTATTAGAGCAATCCTAAATAAAAAGGGATAGGAATTAACAAGCACATTTGCTTACAAATAATCCCTATCCCCTATTTTTATTACGGTTTTGAAAAAACCGCATCTGCTCAGAAGTCCTCACTGACTATAATCCAAATCCCTCTCGATACTCTTTGCTGACGTATTTATTTGCATCAGGTTCATTAGTAACCTTCAAGTTCTCCCCATCCCAATACAACTTCCTGCCCGAACGAATGGCAAGATTGCCCAGTAAAACAACTTCAGTAAATGGGCCCGAATAATCGAAATTCGAAGTTGCTGGTTCACCTCCCTTGCATGCCCGAATCCAATTTTGTTGATGATTCTCTCCGCCAGGACCCTCCCGCTGCGCACCACTCTTGGGCTTTACGTATTTTTCCATTAATTCCTTGGGAAGCAATTGTAAATTGGTGCCGTATTGGCCAGCCATCAATGTGCCTTTTTCACCTATAAAGATTGTGTTAGGCATTGACCGGCGCCGCATTTGTTGCTGCATGGCAGGTGCCCCTCCACCTCTGCCGCCAAATGCCCGACCGGGCAATAACTCGTCCGGGTCCAGTTCTTCCGGCCAGGGTGGTAACAATCCGCCGTCGTACCAGCTTACCTTAACCGGCGGCATATTCCCACGGGCAGGAAACCGATAAACAACGATAGATGCCGCAGGACAAGATTCTTCAATAGTGTTCTTTTGCAAATAACTACCTTCTTCGTAAGCAGTGGGGACACAGGCTTCCACGCTGGTCGGATGGCCCAGTTTAAGCCCCGAATAGACATGGTCAAGTACATGGCATGCCATATCACCTAACGCCCCACAGCCGAAATCCCACCAGCCACGCCAGTTGAACGGCGCATAAACCGGATGATAAGGTCGATATGGTGCGGGTCCAAGCCATAAATCCCAGTTCATCATACGTGGTACTCGCGGTGTTTCCCTGGGTCGATAGATACCCTGAGGCCAAATGGGTCTGTTGGTCCAGGTTAAAACTTCTCTCACCGGACCAATCGCCCCATCCTCGATTATTTTACATACTAAGGGAACTGATTCGCCCGTATGTCCCTGGTTGCCCATTTGAGTGGCAACTTTGGTTTCCCGTGCTGTCTCGGCGAGTTTGCGTGCCTCATAGACCGTATGCGTCAATGGCTTTTCGACGTAAACATGCTTGCCCATCTTCATCGCCATCATGGCGGGCGGGGCGTGCATATGGTCTGGTGTGGCAATTATCACTGCTTCAATGTCTTTCTGTTTCTCTAACATCTCGCGGTAATCAGAATATAACTTAGCATTGGGAAACTTCTCAATCGTGGCAGCTCCTCGTTCAGTATCCACTTCACTCAGTGCTACAATGTTTTCAGTCGCGGCGCAGGCATTAATACTCGCTGATGCCCTGCCGCCTGCACCGACACTGGCAATATTGAGCTTGTCGCTCGGCGGGGTCCGACCTTGACCTCCCAAAACGTGCCGTGGAACAATTGTAAAAGCAGCAGCCGCTGCCGCACTACCCAAAAAACTACGTCGGGAAATCTTCATACTCTTCTGTTTGTTAGATTTTTTCTTTTCTTTCATAACACTTCTCCTCTTATGTTATTCTTTAGTACTATTTTGATATATTGTTTAACCTTTTAGAGCAGTTCCTGTATTATAAATACGATGTGAGTGTGAAAGACTTCTTCTCTTTGTTGTACTGGTGTAACCGAATACTTCTATAAAAGATCTGCCTATCTGTGGGTAAATATATAGTTATTTTTATAATTGCATGAATCTATTTATAAAATTAATAAAAATTTTTTAATTTTACAAGTTTTTTTAAAATGGAACGGCAAAAATTTATAAAAATTTTTTAATTTTCTTTTGATATTTCAAAAAATAATATTATTTTATATAAATAAATTTTATTTAAATTTCAAGTTAAATATTAAATATATCACAAAGTGGGGAGTTTGTTTGATGCGTCCAATATATACTTTTACGATAGTTCCATCACTGCCCAAAAAACTAACAAAGTTAAAAGATATAGTTTATAATTTATGGTGGTGCTGGGACCATGAGGCTATTGACCTACTTCGCCGAATTGATAGAGACCTTTGGGAAGAAAAAGACCATAATCCAGTTTTAATATTAGGAAATGTAAAACAGGAAATATTGGAATATCTTTCCGAGGACGAAGGTTTTCTCGCTCAGATGGAGCGGGTTGAACAAAGATTACAGGAATATATCAAGGAAAAAACCTGGTTTGATAAGACCGGGCATTCTAAAGATAAATTATGTATTGCATATTTTTCTGCTGAATTTGGAATCACTGAATGTATTCCTATCTATTCTGGAGGGCTTGGAATCCTTGCAGGTGACCACCTAAAATCTGCAAGTGAACTCGGGATACCACTTATTGGTATAGGTCTTATGTATCAGGAAGGGTATTTTAGGCAATATCTGAATGCCGCTGGATGGCAGGGTGAACTTTATCCCAAAAATGATTTCTATAATATGCCAATTTCTCTTGTCAGGAATAAAGATGGTTCTGTATTGACTGTGGACATCGATTTACCGGGGAGGAAAGTTTTTGCACAAATATGGCAGATTAGAGTGGGAAGGCTCTCTCTTTATACCATGGATACCAATATTCTTGAGAACAGACCTGAAGACAGAAATTTAACAGGTGAACTTTATGGAGGAGACATAGAAACCAGGATACAGCAGGAGATCTTGCTTGGAATCGGAGGTGTGAGGGCTTTAAAAAAATTAGGATTTAAGCCCTCCGTATTTCATATGAACGAAGGGCATTCAGCATTTCTTGCCTTAGAGAGAATTCGGGTTGCTATGGAAGAAAATAATCTAACCTTCTGGGAGGCTTTCGAATTAACTAAATCAGGCAACATATTCACAACACACACCCCTGTGCCTGCAGGAATTGATGTTTTTTCTCCTGAATTAATGGACAAATATTTTAATAATTTCTACCCATTACTAAAAATCTCATGGGATGAGTTTTTATCCCTTGGAAGAGTGAATAGTTCAGATTCGAATGAACCATTTTCAATGGCGATTCTGGCTTTAAAATTATCAGATTTTGCAAATGGTGTAAGCAAACTTCATGGAAAAGTTTCCCGCAGAATGTGGAGCAGTGTCTGGCCCCAACTCCCTGAAGATGAAGTTCCAATATCTCATGATACAAACGGAATTCATTATAGGTCTTGGATTTCACATGATATGGCGGACTTATATATAAGATACCTCGGGCCGCGCTGGTTAAAAAATCCAGAAGACCAGACCATCTGGGAGAGAATTGAGCAAATCCCCGCAGAAGAATTATGGAGAACCCATGAGCGCAGGAGGGAAAGGATGGTTGCTTTTGCAAGGAGAAGACTATCTCAACAACTCAAAAGAAGAGGAGCTATGCCATCGGAAATTGCTTTTGCAGATGAGGTCTTAAATCCGGAGGCACTGACAATCGGATTTGCAAGGAGGTTCGCTACTTACAAAAGAGCCACACTAATATTCCATAATTTAGAAAGATTGGCTAAAATTATTAACAATAAAGAAAAACCGGTTCAGATTATATTTACGGGAAAAGCCCATCCAAGAGATAATCCGGGAAAGGAACTCATACAGAAAATTATCCAGTTTGCTCGTCAAGAACGGTTCAGAAGAAATATCATTTTTATTGAGGATTATGATATAGTCGTTTCAAGATACCTGGTTCAAGGAGTTGATGTTTGGTTAAACACTCCACTTAGACTTCAAGAGGCAAGCGGAACAAGTGGGATGAAAGCTGCAGCAAATGGTGTTATTAATATGAGCATACTTGATGGATGGTGGGATGAAGCTTATTCTATCCAATCAGGATGGGCAATCGGAAGGGGGGAGGTCTATGATGATAAAAGTTTGCAGAATGAGATAGAATCCAATGCCATTTACGAACTTTTAGAGAAAGAAGTAATACCAATTTTTTATGATCGCGGCAGAGATGGTCTCCCGAGAGGATGGATTGCTAAAATGAAATCTTCAATGATGTCCCTGTGCCCGATTTTTAATACTAACCGGATGGTTTACGAATACTTTGAAAAATATTACTTGCCAGCAGTAAAACGATTCTATAAACTTTGCGAAGACAATATTGAGAAAGTAAAAGAACTTTCT
>JAUWXV010000126.1 GCA_030616165.1 bacterium
CGGAATGACAATTATTTTTTAATTTTTAAATTGGGAGATTAAATGACTAATTTTTATATCAAAAAATTGCAATTTCGTAAAATTTACCAAAGTTCTTTAATTTAAATATTTATGGAGAAAAAATTATGAGAGAATTGTCGAAAAATTTTATTAAAGCGTTGACAAAAGGAAACCTTGCTCCTCTTCTTGAAAGGGTAAAACTTGATACAGACCTAGATTTGGAAATAAGGGAAGGATATATTAATATCTATTTCAAAGGTAATAATCTTTTAAAACTAAATGAAAATTTTTCGTTCAAAATTGATAAAAAGTTTACTGAAGGGATAACTATTCCACCATCAGCATTCTCCACTAAAGACATTTGCAGATATTTTGTTGAAAAAGCATTTCCGTTAATCAAAGAAAAAATAATCTCAACAAAAACTGCCACACAAACTCTTGAGATTGAATACGAACAATTACTTATCAGGACAAACAATTACACAAGAAATGTCAACAGCGAATATTTTATTGTGGATAGACATTATGCTAAAGCTGGAGAAAAAATAAAATACTTTATAGATTTGTTTGGAGTTTTTAGCGATAGAAAAAAACGCATAAGAAGCAATATTGTTGTAGCTCCATTCCTGGCGGAAGTAAAATATTCCCTTAATCCTGATATTAGAAACATATACCACCAAATCGAGAAATATTACAGGCAGATATCTAAAGATTATGGTCATTTTATCAATCAAGTAGAAGTGTTGCTTCATCAAAAATCAAAATTGGGGCTAATTGAGGCAAGTTATGGATTAATCAAAAAATTTAAAAGCGCAACGGTTGATAAAGATATAAAAAACTTGCGTATCCTCATTGTGCTTATTGACTACAATCCAAACAGCACCATGTTCAGCAAAGATGTGATTAATAAAATTAAAGGGCTTGAGTTTTCAGATCAAATTTACATATTTAAAGCTGGATTTGCTATGTGGAAACAAAATGTTCAAATTTTATATATTGGATAAATCAGTAATGATTGTGTTTTGGAGTTAAATAATAATTTTCAACTTATAAAATATCAAATTTTTAAATATATCAAAAGGTAACAATGTCAGATTTTGTCCATTTACATAATCACACCCATTACAGTCTTCTTGATGGAGCCAGCAGGGTAGATGACCTTATCAGGGCAGCAAAGGAATTTGAGATGCCCGCGGTTGCAATTACTGACCATGGGAATATGTTTGGAGCAGTAGAATTTTACCAGAAGGCATTAAAAGGGGGTATTAAGCCGATTGTTGGAATGGAGGCATATATTGCAATAGGAAGCAGATTTGATAAAACTTCCCATAAAGGAATATCAAAATCTTACCATCATTTTGTTCTTCTTGCAAAGAATCTCGCTGGATATAAAAATCTTGTCAAACTTTCGTCAATTGGATATTTAGAAGGATTTTATTACCGCCCAAGGATTGATAAAGATGAATTAATTAAACATTCTAACGGTCTTATAGGTTTATCCGGATGTTTAAAAGGTGAAATACCTCAACTTATATTAAATAATAATTATGAAGAAGCAAAAAATGTGACCCTTCAATTTCTGGAAATTTTTAATGGGGACTTTTATATAGAATTAATGGACCATAAAATCGAAGAAGAATTAATAGTAAAACCTGTATTGATAAAACTTGCAGGAGAGTTGGATATACCAATAATAGCAACGAATGATGACCATTACATAAAAAGAGACCACGCAAAGGCACAGGAAATATTATTGTGTATAAAATCAGGGAAAGACCTTTCTGACCCAAATCGGCTTAAATTTCCAACAGATGAATTGTATTTTAAATCTCCTGAGGAGATGAAAGAACTTTTTAAAGATGTTCCAGGTGCCATAACAAATACAATCGAGATTTCTGACAAGTGCAATCTTTTGCTTGATTTCAAAAAACACTACCTGCCAAATTTTCCCCTTCCAGAAGGAGAATCAAGTCTTGATGATTATCTTGAGAAACTTGCAAATGAAGGACTTAAAAAAAGGTTTACTAAAATAAAACCTACAGTTAAAAAGAGACTGAATTACGAACTTTCTGTTATTAAGAAGATGGGATTTTCGGGCTATTTTCTGATAGTTAAAGACCTTATAGATTATGCACGAGAAAATGGAATACCTGTTGGACCTGGCAGAGGTTCGGCAGCAGGAAGTTTAGTCTCGTATGTCCTGGAAATTACGAACCTTGACCCTATAAAGTTTAATCTAATTTTCGAAAGATTTCTTAATCCTGAAAGAATATCTCTGCCTGATATAGATATAGATTTTTGTTATGAAAGAAGAAATAAGGTTATAAATTATGTTATAAGCAAGTATGGGAAAGATAATGTGGCGCAGATAATAACATTTGGTAGTCTTAATGCGAGAGCAGTGATAAGAGATGTTGGCAGAGTTATGGGACTTCCTTATGTAGATGTGGACAGAATTGCTAAATTTATTCCCGGTTCAATTGGCATCACACTTGATAAGGCGGTTAAGATGGCTCCTGAACTTAAAAGTATATCAGAGGGAAAAGGAGTTTATGCTGAACTAATGAAATATGCGAAGATTCTTGAAGGTCTTGTTCGTCACGCATCAACCCATGCAGCAGGTGTGGTTATTGCTCCAACACCCTTGACAGATTATCTGCCCCTCTATAAACACACCCAAAGTGGAAAATCAAAGGATATTGAAAAATCAGACGGGATTTTCATCGGAGAAATTACTACTCAATTCACTATGAAGTATGTTGAAGAGATAGGTTTACTGAAGATGGATTTTCTTGGATTAAGGACACTTACTGTTATTGATAAGGTTGTTAAGATTTTAAATGGGAAAGGGATTGAATTGGACATTGATAATATCCCATTTGACGATAAAAAGACATATGGAATTTTTTCAAGAGGTGAAACTATAGGCATCTTTCAATTTGAGAGTTCTGGGATGCGGGATTATCTGAAAAAACTTAAATCCGAATGCTTGGAAGATTTAATTGCAATGAATGCTCTTTATAGACCTGGACCTATGGAGATGATAGACGATTTTATTCATCGAAGACATAGAATCAAAAAAATAGAATATCTTCATCCATTACTTGAGCCAATTTTGAAAGAAACTTATGGCGTAATAGTCTATCAGGAACAGGTAATAAGGATAGCCAGCGATCTGGCTGGATTTTCTAAGGGAAAAGGCGACCAGCTCCGAAGAGCAATGGGAAAGAAAAATATAGAGATAATGAAGGCTCAGAGGGATGAATTTATTAAAGGGGTTTCTCAGAAAGGTATTGATGGGAGGTGTGCTAATGAGATATTTGATTTAATGGATAAATTTGCAGGGTATGGATTCAATAAATCTCATGCAGCAGGATATGCTCTTGTTGCGTATCAGACTGCCTATCTGAAGGCTTATTATCCTGCAGAATTTATCGCTTGCACAATCTCCAGTGAGATGGACAGAACAGAGCGTGTCGTCATATTAATTGATGAATGTAAAAGGATGGGCATTGAAATACTTCCGCCTGACATAAATGAAAGTTATTATGATTTTAAAGTATTTAATGGGAAAATAAGATTTGGGCTTGGTGCAATTAAAAATGTTGGGAAAAGTGCCGTTGAATCAATTGTAAACTCAAGAGAAGAAGAAGGTAGCTTCACCACGATTTTTGACTTGTGTAAAAGAGTGGACCTCAGACTTGTTAACCGAAAAGTACTGGAGAGTCTTATTCAGGTTGGAGCTGCCGATTCTCTGGATGGAACAAGGGCTCAAAAATTTCATTCCATTGAACAGGCTATTTCATATGGTCTGAAATATCAGGAAGAAAAAGAGAAAAAACAAACAAATATATTTGATATGATTAAGACTGGAAAGGAAAGAGGTTTCGAACAGCCTTTTCTCTCAAGAGTATCGGAAGAATGGTCAAGATTAAAGACTCTTTCCAAGGAAAAGGAATTGCTTGGATTTTATATTTCCGGGCATCCACTTCTCAAATATAAAAAGGAAGTTAAAACTTTTTCTACAATTACTGTTGATAACATTGATAGTTTAAAGAACAGAACATCTGTCAAATTGGGGGGGATTATTACTCAGTATAAAGAAATAAGTGATAGAAAAAACCAGACTATGGCTTTTGTAACTCTTGAAGACCTCACCGGTTCAATTGAGATGATCTTATTTTCCGATGTTTATGAGAAATATAGTAAATTTTTACATAATGATAACATGGTTTTTATTAAAGGAAAGATATCTGTAAAAGACCAGAACAGTAGAAAAATTATTTGTGAGGAAGTAATACCCATTGAGGAAACTATGAGTAAATATACAAAATATCTTGTGCTTTGTCTCGAAACTTGTAAAGTTGACAAATCAATACTTGGTGAGATAGAAAATGAAATGATGAAATATAAAGGTGAATGCCCTGTTTATTTTGAAGTTAAAACAAATAATGATGAAAAATTGATTCTTGAGTCGCAAAAATATAGGGTTACTACCAATTCTGAACTAATTTCAAATTTGGAAAAATTATTGGGAAGTGAGCAAGTTATATTGTATGGTTAAATTTTTGAAATAATGTAATTTAAATATATTTTGACAAAAAATAAAAATACCCCATAAGTATTATGGGGTATTTATTTAAATTATGTGGCTGTTGGTGTATCCAAATTGCTCGGGAATAGTTATACTAAAATGCCTTCTTTTCTTGTTTTATTTTCAAGTTTTCTAATATAACTTTCTAATTTTTTTCTTTTGTTGTTGTTCTTTATTTCTGTGATGTATCCTCTTTCAATTCTATTAAGATAACCGACGGATAAACCTGTGTCCATTGCCACTTGGTCGAGAGTTATGTCGTTAATTTTTCTTAGTTGCCTTAATCTTGTTAACATTAAATATCACCTCTTTCTCATAATATTTTTATTGGTGAAAAAATTAATTTTTTATTAGTTCTATAACTATATAATAAAACTAATTTTTTTAAAAAAAAGTTCCAATAAAATTGATTATTCTTTAATTTATTTTTTTTCATACTTATTTTCAATATATTTAAAGTGTTATGTTAAGTTAGAATTATTTGATAATTAAATAATTTTTTTTAATTTTTTACATCTTTACTTATAGTTTTATTACAACTTTTCGATAAAAAATATTCAAATTATTAATTAAAATGAAAACAATTTTTTATGAAAAAAAATTAGAATTAAGAGATATTCCTGAACCTTTAATGAAAAAAGGCGAGTCTTTGATAAAAATTTTGCTTGCTGGGATATGTAAAACAGATATTGAAATAACGAAAGGTTATATGAATTTTAAAGGTGTGATTGGACACGAGTTTGTGGGAATAGTAGAAAAAGGCGAGCTAAAAGGTAAAAGAGTAGTGGGAGAAATCAATATAGGATGCGGAGTTTGCGATTTCTGTAAAAAAGGATTATCAAGGCACTGCATTAATAGAAGTGTTATGGGAATTTATAAAAGAGATGGTGCATTTGCTGAATATATTACCCTTCCAGATGTTAATATTTATACTGTTCCAGATAATGTGAGCGACCTGGAGGCTGTTTTTACAGAACCTATTGCAGCCTCTTTGGAAATTCTTGAACAGGTAAAAATCACCCCTGACAGCAGGACAGCAGTAGTTGGTGATGGTAGAATGGGACAGATTATTGCCCAGGTGATTAAGTTAACCGGTTGTTATATTAAGGATTATGGAAAAAATAAGAAAAAATTAGAATTGCTTGAAAAATTAAATATAAATACCGATATTTTGTGTGGGAATATAAAAAATAAATACGATTTTGTTGTTGAATGTTCGGGTAATCCAAAAGGATTTGAGACTGCACTTAATCTTGTTAAGCCAAGAGGAAAAATAATTTTAAAGAGCACGTTTGTTTCGCCTTTAAAGTTTGATACCGCTAAAGTTGTGGTTGACGAAATTACAATACTTGGTTCAAGATGTGGGAGATTTCAGCCCGCATTAAGACTGTTAGAAAATAGATTAGTCAAAGTTGATTATTTGGTTTCAAAAGTCTTTCCTATCGCTCAATATATTAAAGCATTTAAATACGCAAAGAAAAAGGATACACTTAAAGTATTACTTAAAATGTAGCAACCTTTTTAGTTTAAAGTTTCTTTGCCCACTTTCTTTTCAAAGAAAGTGGATTTTCAAAAGAAAGTAAGCAGTGACTCGATATATCGAAACTCTACTATGATAATATGAAAAAGAATTTAAAGATAACCTTTCTTGGAACAGGAACCTCCCTGGGTGTGCCTGAGATAGGATGTGTCTGTGAAGTCTGCACTTCAACTGATATGAAAAATAAACGCCTCAGACCTTCGGTTCTTGTGGAAAGTGAAGAAATCTCAATACTTATTGATACTACACCTGACCTGAGAATTCAAGCTTTGAAATACAAAGTTAATAGGATTAATGCTATTCTTTACACTCATCAACATGCAGACCATATCTATGGACTCGATGACATTCGCAGGTTTAACTATCTTCAGAAAAGTTCTATACCCTGTTATGGTAATGAAAAAACAATAAAAGTAATAATGAATTCGTTTTCATACATATTAAAAAATGATAAGAGGTTTGAGTATTTTCTTCCAAAGATTGATTTTCACACGATAAATAACAAATTTCATATCGGGGATATTGAAATTATTCCGGTAGAGGTTTTACACGGTGGATTAAGTATTCTTGGTTTTAGAATAGGAAATTTTGCATATTTAACCGATTGTAATAAGATACCGGAAAGTTCAAGAAAGTTTCTATATGGGTTGGATGTTCTTGTTCTCGATGCTTTGCGTAAAAAATCGCATATTGCCCATTTCAATCTTTCTGAAGCAGTCTCGGAAGCAGGATTAATCAGTGCAGATAGGGCTTTTTTTACACACATTAGTCACGACCTTGAACATAACACCATTAATAAACAACTTCCTGAAAATATAAAACTTGCTTATGATGGATTAGTTGTGGAATTATAAAGTTTATTATATGAAGAAGGTATTAATACTTGCCTATTACTATCCGCCAATGGGGATGGGAGGTGTTCAGAGGGCTGTTAAATTTACAAAGTATTTGACAGTCTGGAAGCCAATCGTCATAACTGTAAAAGATGTTGAATATTATTCTTATGATGAATCATTGTTGAAGGATATTTCGAATATAAAGATTGTAAGAACTGAATCACTTGATCCCCTGCGCATAACTTTTATTTTTAAAAGGATTTTTAGAAGAAAAAAAAATATAGTGAATAAAATATATAAAAGTGGAAAATTAAAAAGATTATATGATACCGTTAACAGGTGGATTTTTATACCCGATTCAAAAATATTGTGGATTCCATTTGCAGTATTAAAATCTTTAAAGATAATAAAAAAAGAAAATATCAGTATGGTTTTTACAACATCCCCTCCGAATTCTTCACATATTGCTGGACTTTTTTTAAAGAAGATAATGAAAGTTAAGTGGGTGGCAGATTTCAGGGACTACTGGTTCGTTGATGGAATGATTAATTATCCTACCCCTTTGCATAAGTTTGCTAATGATTTTATCAGGAGAAAGATAATAAAAAACGCAGACCATATAGTTGGTGTTTCTCAAGGCATAATTGATGATTTAAAAATTTCATATAAAAGGAATGATTCAAATTATTCTGTTATAATGAATGGTTTCGATGAGGAAGATTTTCCCAAAAGCATTCCTGTAAAAACAGATGATAAATTTTTGATAATCCATTCCGGGACGTTAAATTATATTAATGACCCTTGTAATTTTTTAGACGGTTTAACACTTGCGGTTAAGGAGAATAACCAGTTAAGGAAAGACGCATTGTTTTTGCATATTGGACTTTCAATTAATTTCGACCTTAAAAGTGAGGCAAAAAAGAGAGACATTGATGATATGATTCTTGAGAAGGGGTATATTAATCATAAGGATAGTGTAAAATTCATTTTAAATGCTGATTTACTTTTATTTGTTCTTTCCGATTTCTGTAATTCAGGAGTATTATCTATAAAACTTTTTGAATACCTCGCTGCTAATATTCCAATTCTTGCAGTTATTCCCGATGGTGAGGCGGCGGGTTTAATCAGAAGGTATAACAGGGGAATAATTTGTGAAAATAAAAATATCGAGAAAATTAAAAATACAATATTATTTTATTATGAGGAGTGGAAGAGGAACAAACATAAGAAAACCTTCGAAACTGCTTTTCAAATCCCGGAAGAATTAAAAAAGTATTCAAGAAAAAGTCTTACGAATGATTTAAAGAATATCTTTAATAAGATGATAAATGTTAATTAAAAATAACCGTTTTTCACTTGACCTGAATAGAAATAATAGTAAGTTTTTTGTGCAACTATTTTTCAAAAAAGTTGCAAATATAATGTTTAGAATAGCGAAAAATGAAAAATAATATCAAAGCAAAAATAATGAAAGGAACTGACGTTAACAAATGGGATAACTTTGTTGAAAATTCAGGAAACGGAACAATTTTTCATCTTCAAAAATTTTTAAGTTATCATCCAAGGGGAAAATTCAAAAATCATAATATAATCTTCCGAGACGGGAAAGACATAATAGCCGTTATTCCCGGAGTGGAAGAAAGACAAAAAATCAAATCCTTTATATCGCATCCTGGAGCATCGTTTGGAGGGTTTGTGTTTAGGAATGGTATAAGTATTAAAAAGATTGAAAAAATCATTAGCATATTTTTAGAATATATTAAAAAAAATGATTTTCGCTCCGTTTTTATTACTCTGACTCCTCTGCCATATCAAGACAAGTTTGGTGAAGAAATTGATTTTTTATTGAATTTAAATGGATTCTGCATAAAAAGAAAGGAACTGACTTCAGGGTTATATCTTGATTTTGTGAGTGAAGAGGACATATTAAAGAGTTTTAAAGATTCGACAGTCAGGGGAATAAAGAAATCTTTAAGAAATAACATAAATTTCAGACAGAGTGATGATATAGAAATATTTTATAATATTTTATCGGAGAATTTAAGAAGGTTTCATAAAGCAGAACCGACACATTCCTATGATGAGATAAAGAGATTAATGAATGAATTTCCGGATAGGATTCTTCTTTTCGGAGCATACCATAAGGGAAAAATGATTGGAGGGATTATTCTATTTTTATGCAGAAAAGATATCTCACTCATTTTTTATATTGCCAGTGACAGAAAATATCAGTCTTTGAGAACGGAAAATTTGATAATCTATGAGGTGATAAAATGGCTTTATGAAAGAAATTACAAATATCTCGATTTTGGTACTCTTTCAATTAATATGAAGATAAATTATGGGATTTATCAATTCAGAAGGGGATTTGGTATAGTTAACTTTGCTAAAAATCAATACTATCTGAGAATATAAAATGATAAAAGGTAAAACAATATTTATTACTGGTGGTGCGGGATTTATTGGTTCAAGTATTGCTGAAAGGCTTATAGATAATAATAAAATTATAATATACGATAACTTTTTAAGAGATTCTCTGAAGTATAAAAATATTGCAGACCATAAGAATATTGAAATAATAGAAGGGGATGTCCTTGATGCAGGTCATTTAAATAAATCTGTAATGGGTTCAAATATTATTATTCATCTTGCTTCTAGAGCGGGTGTTGATAATGTTCTAAAAAATCCCACAGAAACTATGAGGATATGTTTGATTGGTTCATGCAATATCTTTGAGAGTGCAAAGAGATTAAAGAATCTAAAAAAAATAATAGACCTTTCGACAAGTGAAGTTTTTGGGAATTATGCGTATAAATCAGAAGAAGACCATACTACAACGATGGGAATTGTTGGGGAAGCCCGGTGGACTTATGCAGTTAGCAAACTTGCAGCAGAACACCTTCTTCACAGTTATCACAAGGAGTTTGGACTGCCTGGAGTTTCGATTCGACCTTTTAATATATATGGACCCTGTCAGACCGGTGAAGGTGCGATTCATACATTTATAAAAAGAGCGTTGAAAAACGAAACAATTCAGATTCACGGAAATGGAGACCAGATTCGCTCGTGGTGCTATATAGATGACCTTATTGATGGCATTTTACTGTGTATTGAAAATGAAAAATCAGTTGGAAATGTTTATAATATTGGAAATCCTGTAGGCACTATAACTATCCTTCATCTTGCGAAACTGATTATAGATATTTGTAAGTCTGAATCTGAAATAGAATTCATTCCCAAAAATTATACCGATGTCGAACTAAGAATCCCGAGTATCGAAAAAGCAAGAAAAGAACTGGGATTCAGCCCAAAAATAGACCTCGAAGAAGGTATCCTTAAAACTATAGAGTGGTATAAAAAGTTTGTTTAATTAATAATAAAAATTAGTTTTTCTCTTCCACAGTGGAGAAATTTAACCATTTCAAATTCATCCCGATTCTCGGGAAGAATTAGAAATAATAGTAAGTTTTTTGGGACACCTTTTTTTCAAAAAAGGTGTCTGTTTTTTAAAAATTTTCTGAGGTTTGTTCATAATAATTTAAATTAGAATATGAAAATCCTTCACATTGCTCCTTTTAATACTGCTGGATTACCTATGCAGTTTGTGAAAGCGGAGAGAAAACTTGGGATTGCCAGCAGGCTAATTACCCTCCAGAGGACTCCCTACGGCTTTGAG
>JAUWXV010000343.1 GCA_030616165.1 bacterium
TAATTATTTTAAAAAAAGTAAAGGAATGTTTTATTCTCTACCTGACGAATTACATCTAACACAGGCTATTTGTTGCTGGAATGAAAATGGAAAATCAAAGTATAAAAAGAAATGGTGGGACAATAGTTATGATTGCCGTAATAATGGATATTTAAAAAATATTTTAAGAAGATTCCTTAACTCAAATAAATCTAAAATATTTATTTTTCTTGGTAGTGATATTAAGGAAAATATCAATTTATTGAATAATTTAATAGAAAAAAGTATAAAAAAGAATAATAATATTTTATTATTATCTACAAAGTCATTTAATTCTAATGAATTTTCAAAACCAGATAAGTTGATATTTAATATTCATCATCCTGCTAATACTGGTTTTATTTATAATAATTGTAGAAATAGTAATTTAAAATCATTATTATATTCTTACTATGAAAATAATGGATGGGATTTTTCTCCTCGAAAATATGCTGATAAAGAAATTGAGACTATGAATAGGAATTTAGAATACTATAAATATATTTCTGGTATTATTGAAAAGTTATTATAGTGACTATACTATTATTTAATCTCAAGCTCAACATCCTTGTTTCGCTTGAGAATAGAAGAGCGCGCTTACTGCACTTAACTGCGGATATGAGGTTCCGCTCCCTTTGGTCGCTTCACTCAAATTGCCCTTAATTTTATTATTTTACCTGATATTTTATTTTTATAATAGTAAGATTATTTTATAGATTTAAGATGGTTTTATATAATAACGGGCAACTTCTCATATCCGCTTCCCGTGATATGAAATTGCCGTCTATATAAACAAAAGGAGTGAAATTCTGGAAAATTCAGGGGGAATTCCGGAGGTGAGGCTATGAGGGCATTGAGTCATTCGGCGATAGCAATGTATTTGGATTGTCCACTGAGATATAAGCTGGTTTATGTTGATAGGCTTGAGACTGAGGAGAAGTTTTATTTTAGCTTTGGAAGCAGTCTGCATAAGGCATTGGCATTTTTTTATGATGTAAAAGTTCTTCACCCACCCTCATTGGAAGATTTATTAAAGTTTTATGAGGATAATTGGGAGAAAGAAGGTTACGAAAATGAGAAGCAAGAAAAGGAGTATTTTGAGTATGGGAAACAGATTCTTATTGAGTTTTATAACAAACATATAAAGGACTACCACCTTCCTTTCGCTGTTGAGAGACGGTTTAATTTCAAGGTGGATGAAATACCAGTAACTGGATATATTGACAGGGTCGAGAAACTTCCCAGTGAGAGGGTGGAAATCGTTGATTATAAATCAGGTAAGGCGCTATTTGAATTGGACCAGCTAAGAAAAGACTCTCAATTATCAATGTATCAGATGGCAATGGAGGAAGCTTTTGGACTTGAAGTGGAAAGGCTTACTTTGTATCATTTGCGTTCACAGACGCCCTTTTCTATAGGGCCTCATTCCAGGGAACAGATAGAAGTGATGCGCAGGCATATAGTAGAGGTTGCTGAAGCCATTCAAAAACAGGAATTCAAGCCTAAAAGAGGTAATTATTGCCCTTGCGAATTTCCACAGTTTTGCCCCTATTACAGACATCAGTATATGACCGAAGAAGAGAAAAAGATTAAAGCTTTTCCTGATATGAAGATAGAGCAAGTGGTTGAAGAGTATGGAGAATTGAAGACAAAGTATAAAGAACTCGATGTAAAAGAGAAAGAATTGAAGGAGATTTTGTGTAAATATTTTGAGGATAAGGGTGTAAGAGAAATTTGTAGCGGGAATCACAGAATATATCAATTGATTATTAAGAAGGATGAATATGATGATGATAAAGTGCGGAAAGTTCTTGAGCCTGAACGGCTATGGGAGAGGGTTATAAGTTTGAATGGAAAGATGTTAAGTGAATTGTTGAAAGACCCTCACTTGTCTGTGGATGTTAAAAAGCGATTAGATTCAATAAAGACAGTAAAAGAAACCTCACAGATAAGGCATGGAAGAGTAAAAGATAACGAAAGAAAAATCTAATAATTGATTTAAGTCCTCTTCATTTATTCCAATATCCATTTCTCACTTACCCAATAACCTAATCTCCCTTTCTTGGATAACCAAATAACCTTGAAACTACCATACCGGAACCAATAAAGCCATCTGCCCCCTCTGTTATAGGGAAAAAAGCCATCCCATTCTTATTTGCTGTTTTTTTCCTTGCGTTTTTTGGGAATTCGTAGTAATCTTAAATATGGGGATTTCCATGCCTTTCGCAAGAAGCCAAGCGGTAAGCAGGCATATCCTGATACAAAAATGAAAAACATAAAAGGTTATCTATTATTATTTTTATTTCTCGCCATTTCTGTCCCGCGTTGCTGGGCTGAACCAGATCTATATATCTCCGAATCGGACATTAGTTTTAGTAACGATTATCCCGACTCGGGTGAAGTATTCACTATTTCAGCAACTGTCCATAACGATGGCACCGGTTATTCTGAACGAATTTTTGCTGAGAATACTGAAGAGACACAACCAGGACTGTATTACCATTCATTATATCATGATTGGTGGGAAGCTCAATCGTTTCAATATACAGAGGATGTCAACTTAACAGGTGTAAGTCTTTATATAAAAGACGTTGGAAATGCTGATTCTCTAAATGTAACGATTGAGACAAATACTGTAGACAATCTGC
>JAUWXV010000195.1 GCA_030616165.1 bacterium
AAAATAATAAAATGGATTTTATATGAAAATCTGTATAGTATGTTCATCAGGAGGGCATTTTTTCCAACTCTTTAGGTTAAAAGAGGTTTGGCAGAATAAAAATCATTTTTGGATATCCTTTCCTGCTCAAGATACTCAATACTTACTTAAAGATGAGCAGGTTTATTGGGCTAATTATCCCACGAATAGAAATGTCAGGAATTTATTTAAGAATTTATTCCTGGCTCTGCGAATACTTAAAAGGGAACAGCCAGATGTAATAATTTCCACAGGCGCAGGTGTTGCGGTTCCATTTATTTTAGTTGGTAAACTATTAAAAATAAAAAGTATCTATATTGAGTCAATTACTTTTATTAAACGAATTTCTTTATCAGGTTTCCTAATTTATCCTTTTGTGGATAAATTCTTAGTTCAATGGACCGAATTGGCAGCACGATATAAAAAAGCCGAATATCATGGGCAGATACTATGATTTTTGTTACTTTAGGTATAGAACAGTTTCCATTTGATCGCTTGGTTAAAGAAGTGGATTTTCTTGCCAGAGTTAAGAAAATCAATGCTCCGGTGTTTATACAACTTGGAGCATGTAAGTATGAACCGGTGCATTGTGAGTGGAAACGGTTTTTGCCATTCGGAGAAATGTGCAAGAGAATAGAGGAGGCAGACTTGGTAATTGCGCATGCAGGTGCTGGCACTACTTTGCTCTGTCTTCAATTAGGAAAACGTCCGATTTTGGTTCCTCGTAGAAAGAAATTTAAAGAGCAAGTTGGTGACCACCAGGTAATGTTCGCCAAGAAAATGCAGGAACTTGGATACGCCAGCGTTGCTTTTGAGATAAGCGAACTCGCGAATCTTATTAATACGCATGTAAATAAAGAATTTCCAAAAAATTCAGCAAAATCTGAATCATCAGAATTGATTAAATATTTGAAAAATCTTCTCATTTCCTGGGAGAAAAAGTGACTTTAGATTGAAATTATGCTGGCGAACTATAATTAGTACGATATAGCACAGAAAACATTTGAGGTGTATCTAGTGTAACGATTTGTTGATACATTAACTTTAAATATTCGCACCTGAAAAAAGCAGTTTTATGATGTATTACTAATAAAAGATCAAATTTCATCCCGCCAAGGCGGGACAAATGCCAAATAAAATCCAAATGACTAAATGTCAAAACTTGTGTATTTATAGTTATTTTGATATTTTGATTTTGAGCTTGATTTGACATTTGGATTTTGATATTTGACATTAAATATTCTATTTTAAAATAGGAGGGTGAAAAAATGAAAAATCTACTTTTATTTGTCATAATGGTTTTGGTATTGTTAATAGGTTCTATGGCATCCATCGATGCGCTGAGCAGCGCAAAAACGGCCAAAACTAAGTTTAAAATAGTACAGGTTACTGATAATTCTTATAATGAACATTGGCCCATTATTTCTTTCAGCGAATCTGGACAAGGTTTGATGGTTTGGTCAGTTCACCATAGTTGGCAAGAAAACCAGTATATGTACTATTCCCTGTGGGATGGAGAACCAGCATCATGGAGTTCCGGCATCCCTTTTGATACAACGGGCTGGAGACATCATAGAATGTCTATTGACTATAAACCGGGAACAGAAACAGATGAGGCAATGCTTGTGTTTGTTGGTTCGAGAGATTTTCTTACTTTTGATGAAATATGCTATGTAAAATGGGATGGGGAATCGTGGGGGAGCGAATCCTATCTGGCAGACGAGGTTGATGATGATGACTACCAGGGCACATTTAAATGGTCTCCTGACGGAAGTTATGGTCTAAACATTTGGGTGGATGATAATGTTTGGAATGATGAATACGATAAAAGAGCGATCGCCTATTCAAAATGGGACGGCTCAAATTGGGGTACTTCGGCGACAATAACTACCGATGAGCCAGAAAATTTTACTCGCCATGGAGACGGAGGTCTCGACTTTGACTCTTCTTCTGAAAAAGCAATTGTAACGTATTACAGAAATGATGGTTATGGCTCTGAGATTTATTATCAAGTCTGGGACGGCTCTTCTTGGGGTGATGAAGAATTCCAGCTTACTACAGATACAGAAAACTTTTTTGACGACACTCTCCCCTGGGTTAAGTTTGATGATGAGGGAAATGGAATAATAATTTGGCAGCGTCACGACGGAAATGACTGGGAGATATACTATTCTCTATGGGATGGCAGCGCTTTCACAGGCGATTCTGCAATGACAGATAATATGTATGATGACAGGAATCCTACTGCAGTTTACGATTCCCGGGGATTACTGCACATCTTTTGGTATGGAACGATAAAAGACAAGGGTAAAGGAAAAAAGGGTCTGGGCACAGATACTGAAATTCTGTACACAAAATTTGATGGCAAAGGATACAAGGGTAAAGGAGACAAGGGTAAAGGATACAAAAGTTTTTCTAAGACCATTCAAATAACAGATAACACCAGGCGAGATGTGAACCAATTACCAAGCATTGATAACGATGGAAACATACACCTTGTCTGGCTGCAGCATGATGGAAATGATTATGAAGTTATGCGTACAATCATCGCCCCACCGCTGGCTAAAGTGAATATCGCTCCTGGCACTTTTCAGGTTATAGACGAGGGTAAAGGAAAAATGAAGAAAATAGCAGTTATTAATTCACCAGATTCCTATGGATTGTTTAAGAATTATCCAAATCCATTTAACCCGGAGACTGAAATTCGTTATCAGCTGCCCAATCCTTCCCAGGTTTCATTAATTATATATAATTTGATGGGACAGCAAATCAAAACCCTAATTAATTCCTATCATTCTGCAGGTTTTTATTCTGTTAAATGGGATGGAACAAATAATCAGGGAATGAAGGTAGCAAGTGGGATATATATTTATATAATGCGGGCTGGAAGTTTTGTTGATGTTAAAAAACTGGTTTTTATACAATAGTATCATATGACCATAGGAGGGGATAACCACTTAGAAAAACAATATGTTTTAGGTGAAATAAAAATTAATTTAAATAATATTGATATTTAATTACCTTAAATCTAAAAGCTTTAAAACAAACTTATCATTATTCAGTAAAGATATCTGGTTCATGTTTTTAAAACCAAATATCAACATAGTTATTAGTATCTTTATATAATCAAGTTTTTCATAAATCTTTTTTCTCTTTTTAATAAGCCTGAGGCTTATTAACGCTTATGAATTTATCCGCCTGAGGCGGATTTATCAAGTATTTTAAATATATTTGATTTAATAAAAAAATTAAAAATGTTGAAATATCCACCAAAAATTGTTATATTATCTGCTGTAAATTCAGTTTTTATTTTCACTTTATTGGTGCCCCCATTTTTGTTATGTTTTATATTAATAAGTTTTATATAATATAATAAATTAGAGGCACTTTTTTTATTCTATCGTAAATTTCGGGTATTAGATAAAATTAATTTGTAAATTTTTTCTTATAATCAGATATAAAATTAAGATTTCTTAATTCTTAGATAAATTAAATTTTATATTTTTAATTTCCGATATTATAAATAACTGATTGTCTTATATATATATATAACCAATGTCAAATACTTTTTTGACAAATTTTTTATTTTCAATAATTGGGAGAATTAAAGATGAAAAGATTTTCAATTAGTATTTTATCGGTGGTATTATTATTGACCTTTTTAATTGGTTCAACTTATGCAACTGACCCTCCTTTGGTGCGATATCTTGTAAAGATAGAGGGACCTCCTGGGAATGTTGAGAAGGCAGTTATTGCATTTGGAGGTAAAGTTACACACGTTTATAATATAATTCCTGGATGGATTGCCATTGAAATTCCAGAAGCAGCGGTTTCAGGATTGGAACGGAATCCAAGAGTGATCTCTATTGAACCAGATGTTTTATTCTATGCTATTGGTCAAACGCTGCCTTGGGGTGTGGATAGGATCGATGCGGATTTGGTGCATCCAACTAACAAGGGTTCTGGGGTCAAGGTGGGTATAATCGATACCGGTATTGATTTAGACCATCCTGATCTGACAGTTGCTGGCGATGTCACATTTGTAAAAGTAAAAGGCTCAAAAAGCGGTGACGACGATAATGGCCATGGCACCCACTGCGCTGGTATTGTAGCTGCGGAGGACAATACTATAGGAGTGATTGGTGTTGCACCAGAGGCTTCTCTGTATGCTGTTAAGGTATTGGATCACAAAGGAAGTGGTTGGGTAAGCGATATTATTGCCGGTATCGAATGGTCAGTTGACAATGGGATGCAAATTATTTCCATGAGTCTGGGCACCAGTTCTGATGTTCAAGCACTGCACGATGCGTGTGATGCGGCGTATGACGCTGGCGTTCTCATTGTAGCAGCAGCGGGCAACTCTGGTAATGAAGAAGGAACCGGAGACAATGTAGAATATCCTGCCAAATATGAGTCAGTCATTGCTGTAGCAGCTACGGATCAGGATGATAACAGGTGGATATCGTCGAGCACAGGACCTGATGTGGAGCTTGCGGCTCCTGGCGTGGATATTACTTCAACTTACTTGAATGGTGGATACGCGATTGGCAGCGGTACATCAATGGCATGCCCGCACGTGGCTGGAACGGCTGCTTTGGTCTTGGCTGGCAAACCGGAGTTAACAAATGAGGAAGTCCGTACAAGACTTCAAAAAATTGCCGAGGATCTTGGTGAGGCTGGGAGAGATAACTTGTATGGATGGGGTTTGGTAGATGCTTATGCTGTTCTCCAATGGAATGAACTTTGGCCAGTTATTTCTTTCAGCGATAATGGACAACAAGGTTTGATGGTTTGGTCAATTCACCATAGTTGGCAAGAAAATCAGTATATGTACTATTCCCTGTGGAATGGCTCTTCATGGACCTCGGCCATCCCTTTTACAACAGCGGGCTGGAGACATCATAGAATGTCTATTGACTATAAACCGGAAACAAATGAGGCAATGCTTGTGTTTGTTGGTTCGAGAGGTTTTCTTACTTTTGATGAAATATGCTATGTAAAATGGGATGGCTCAGAATGGGAAAACGAATACTACTTGGCAGACGAGGTTGATGATGATGACTACCAAGGAACATTTAAATGGTCTCCTGACGGAAGTTATGGTCTAAACATTTGGGTGGATGATAATGTTTGGAATGATGATTATGATAAAAGGGCGATCGCCTATTCAATATGGGACGGCTCTTCCTGGGGTGCTACGGACACAATAACTACCGATTATCCAGAAAATTTTACTCGCTCTGGAGACGGAGGTCTCGACTTTGACTCTTCTACTGGAGAAGCAATTGTAACCTATTACAGAAATGGTGGTGATGACTATGAGATTTATTATCAAGTCTGGGACAGCTCTTCCTCTTCTTGGGGTGGCGAAGTCCAGCATACAGACAATTTTGTTGACGACACACTCCCCTGGGTTAAGTTTGATGATGAGGGAAATGGAATAATAATTTGGCAGCGTTTCGACGGAAATGACTGGGAGATATACTATTCTCTATGGACTGGCAATATTTTCACAGGCGATTCTGCAATGACAGATAATACATATCATGACAGGAATCCTACTGCAGTATATGATTCCGAGGGCTTACTACACGTCTTTTGGTACCAAAAGGTTCCGGGGGGCACTGATACTGAAATTCTGTACTCCACATTTGATGGCACAAGTTTTTCTGAGCCCATTCAACAAATAACAGTTAACGACAGACCAGATGTGAACCAATTACCAAACATTGATAAAGATGGAAACATACACCTTGTCTGGCTGCAGCATGATGGAAACAATTATGAAGTTATGCATACAATTATACATGATGGAAACAATTATGAAGTTATACATACAATTATAGTCCCTCCACTACTTGCTAAAGTGAATATCGAACCTGGTACTTTCAACTTAAGAAGCAGCGGCAAGTGGATAACATGCCATATCGAACTGCCAGCAGGTTATAATGCTGCAGATATAAATGTTTCAACGGTAAAGATATCGAAAGTAGATGAAACCGTGATAAATATTCCCGCCGCAGAGTTGCAGCCGACGAAAATTGGCTACCACGATAACGACGGCATACCTGATTTGATGGTCAAGTTCGACATGTCAGATGTTGGAGACTTCTTAGAACCAGCAGACGAAGTTGAACTAACAATTACAGGAGAACTTACTGATGGCACACCATTTGAAGGCATTGGCACAATTCGAGTTATAGACGGGGGTGAAGGATTAATGAAGAAAGTAGCAGGTATTAATTTACCAGATTCTTATGGATTGTTTCAGAATTATCCAAATCCATTTAACCCGGAGACTGAAATTCGTTATCAGTTGCCCAATGCTTCTGAAGTTTCATTAAGTATATATAATTTAATGGGACAGGAAATCAAAACGCTAATTAATACCTATCATTCTGCAGGTTATTATTCTGTTAAATGGAATGGAAAAAATAATCAGGGAATGAAGGTAGCAAGTGGGATATATATTTATATAATGCGGGCGGGAAGTTTTGTTGATGTTAAAAAACTGGTTTTTATACAATAGTATCATATGACCATAGGAGGGGATAACCACTTAGAAAAACAATATGTTTTAGATAAATTAAATATAATATTTTTATATTTAAGATTCAACATAAATTTTTTCTTTATTTTTGTTCTTTGAAATATTTTTATAAATTTTATCAGGCAGCAAGTCAACATATTGTTGAACTACCCAATCACATAAATTTTTTGTGTAAGCCGCCGATTTTTTATATCTCAACAATTTATTATCACTTAATTAACAGAAGACATTATTGTCTATTCTATTACTCACCTCCATACTCAATCCTCTTTCTCAAATCCTGAGTGGTTTCAATCAGGACTTTCCTTTTATCATCTGACAAAGTTAAATCTTGATTTAGATATTTTACAAGTAGGTCAAGCCTCAGCATTAGACCTTGACGTTCTTCATCTGTAAATGTGTATGTGAATTCTTGTGGCATTTTGTTTTAATAAGTTATTGAATTTATGAAAAATATTTTTGCATTTCACATTTTTCAATTAAATCCAG
>JAUWXV010000146.1 GCA_030616165.1 bacterium
GTTCATCGTAGGTCACAAAATTTCTTCTATCTATAAAGATATCTGCGGGAATGTGCTCGGTTACATTCGGTGCACCCCAGTAAACAGGCACACAACCGGCAAAGAAGCAATCAAAAATCTTTTCGGTAATATAACCTGGTATATCCCTCCCATTTTCATAACAAATAGCAAATCTATATCCTTGTAACGTTTTCCTCTTTGATTTCACTGAACCTTTATATGAAGGATGCTTAGGTTTTAAAAGTCTGGTCAAAACTTCAAATCGATTTAATCTTGACAAAGCACCTTTAAAATAATGCTTATCCCAACCCATCCCATATAAATCAAAATCTTCAGGATGGTTTTGCTCAAACCACCGAATCGCTTTTATCCTTTCTGTATACAACTCTAATGAATGTGATTTAAATTTATGCGCCACTATCATCGTGCAAAGTTTGTTTTTCTTAGAAACATCGAAATCTAAATTTTTAGGTATTTTATTTGGCCAGTAGTATTTAATATATTTTTTGCCGTCTACCCAATTGTCATTCCATGTAAATATTTTCTTGAAGAACTTATGGTTATCCGCACTCCAATTGTCGGGTTTTATGATCTTGGATTCAAACATAACTAAAAATTTATCTATATTTTTATGATATTTTAATAATATATCAACGTTCTTTGGAATATCGAAAAAAATCAAACTATAATATTCATCGTAATTTTCATTAAAATAATCGTAAGTATTTAAAGATACATCGGATTTAAGAAATTCTTGCCGTAATAAGTAATATGGAAAATAAAAATTATCACGATTTGCAGGATTATTTAAGTCAAAAATTTTGTTTTTATAATAAAAATCACTCACGCAAACCAAAAAAATATTATGCATTTGAAGTTTTACCTCCTATATTTCGATATAACTTACGCAGATTAGGATATAGACCCGGGAAATATATTTTTATTCCTTCTCTAATTATTAATTTAATTAAATATTTATTCTGCATCAAAAATTTCAATATAGCCAATGGCCTATCCAAAAAGTGATATATAGATCCATTTAAAGTAAAAATTCTCAAAATAGAAAGGTGGTCAAGCATTTTACTCTCAAATTTCTTTAGAGTTCTGAGACCATGTTCAACAGTAAAATATGGAACGTCTCCATCCGTTAACCAGTAATCATCTGAAATACAATTTTCGCTCTTCATAATTTGGTAAATCTCTGTTCCGGGATAAACCCATAATTTACCAATACCTGTAATGTAATTATATTTAATTCTTTGCAATTTTTTAACAAAAGAGATTGTTTCATTTACAGTATCTTCGTTTTCTCCTGGAAATCCTACCATTAAAAAGGTGGTAATAAGAAAATTATGTTTTTTCAGCTTGTAAAATAACTCCTCCGCATCTTTTTTCTTTATTCCTTTGTGAGTATTCACCATTAACTTTTCCGCCCCAGTCTCAAGTCCAAACATTAACTTCTTAAAACTAGCTTTTTCCATATAGTATAACATTTCGTTTGAGACAGGTTTTATCATTCCTGATGCTATAAAATCGATGTTTAAATTCAATGAAATAATTTTTTTACAAAAATCTATTACACGGTTATTATTTAAAGTGAAATTATCATCATGAATTTGTATTGTTTTTAATCTGGGATATTTAGTTTTCAAATCCCCTATTTCTTTAATTACATTATCAATATTTCTTACACGATATTTACGTTTGGAAATACAATGTAAGCAACAAAAGGAGCACTTAAATGGGCAGCCTCTCGATGTGATGATGTGAGCTGTTGTTCTTTCTGGTTCATAATCAAAAAAGACTTCGTGTTTCGGATGCGGTAAAGAATCTAAGTCATAATTTAATTCTCTTTCTTCTGTTCTAACAATTTTGTCATTTCCCCAGTAAACAAGGCCCTTTATATTTTCTATCCTATAGCCACCCTCAAAAAAAGATAATAATTCTGAAAAAGTAACTTCTCCTTCTCCTATAACAGCAATAACATTTCTGTACTTTTTTATAATCTGATTAGCCATAATCGAAATATGTATCCCGCCAATAACGAGCCTCAAGTTTGGATAATTTTCCGAACAATATTCTATTAACCGATATGAAGAGACCCTATTCGTTGTAAATATCTGAATACCCAATACTTCCGGTTTAAATTTATCTATCTTAGATAAAATTAATTTATGAGAATAGAAAAAATCGAAATTATTTAAACATAAAATGGCGGTTTCATGCTCTTTTGTTTCCAAAAAAGACCCGATGTACGCCAAACCAAGAGAATAAGGGTCATTTGGACTATTATTTTCTCTTGAATTTTCTTCAAAGCAATGACTAACTAATAAAACTTTCATAAATCCACATTCATTCTCCGAAAAATTTCTTCCAGTCTATTTAAATATGTATGTTCGTTTATTGCTTTTTTATAACTATTAATTATTATTTCTTTTCTTTCTTTTTCATTACCTAAATAATAATTTATCTGAAGCACTAAATCATTAATACTTGTATACACAGCCACTTCCCTGCCAATTTCAAAACAATCCTCGAAAGACGGGACATAGTTTGTTAGCTGAAACCCGCCAAAAGCAGGTATTTCAAAGTTCCTCGCTTTGATTTGCTCAATCCTTTTTTTAGCCTTAATAAACTCTTTAAGAGCCTTAATAGACGAGAATATATAACGAATATCATAAGAAACACTATTTGAGATATTCAAATTTATTTTTGATGTTTTAAAAATCTCAGCCATCTGTTCAAAAGAAACACGCCCATTCTCCCAACCTGCTCCAAAGCATTCAACCTTTACCCCTCTTTTCAATAACTCTTTAACAATCCATTTTCTATATCCGCTAATTCCACCCACAAATGAAACATTATGTTTATATTTTATTGTTTTAAAATCGATATTTTTGCTACATCCAAACGATGCCGACTGGCTGAGAATTACATTTTTATAACCTATTTCTTTGTATTTACTTAGTGCGAACTTGTCTGTGGTAACAGAATATGTAAAATGAGGTGCATAATATTTTGTGAAATTTTCAAATCTCCATTGGTCATCACAAAACCAGTTTATGGTAATATATTTACTTTTTAAATAGTCAAATGTGTCAAAAGAAAACTCATCTCTCATTAAGATAAAGAAAACAATATCGGGATTGACATCATCAATAAATTTAATAACTCGTTTTTGTAGTTCATCCTTCTTATCTAAATATTCATCGTACCAAAAAGGATAAATCTCGTCTGCTATCTGCCTTAAAGCAGGATAAAAGCCTTTATATTCTAATGAGTCGCCACGAGACTTAATGCCGTAATCATAACGAAGAAATACCGGAGCTATTTTCATTTGAATGACCCTCTTTTTCTAAGTGTTTTTCAAATACTTCAATAGTTCTTTATTGTTGTGTAGTTCTTTATAGCCTTCTAAAACAGTATTTGAAATAACCATCAAAATTTGATTCCCATCGTCATTTACGTATAAATAGATATTTCCCCAAGGAAAACCCGGTTCTCTTGAAATTTTTCTTATGCCATTATAGAAATTATGTCTACTCCAGTTTTCCATTAAAACTATGTATTTTTTTGAGGCGTAAAACATATTCCTTAATGCATTTAAATGGCGATTATTTCTATGAATGTGCATAATCACTGCTTGAGTATAAACTAAATCCACTTTTGTATTTGGTGCAGAAATAGTTATGTCATGAACAAATAAGTTTGCCGTAGTTTTTAATTCAGGATGTCGAGATAGAAGAAATTTCATTTGTTTTTCTAAAAGGTCACAACCGCTAATTTTGGTCTGGGGTAGTACCTTTTGAATGTTAGCAAGATGGTCTCCGCATCCACAGCCAACCTCTAATAATGAACCTGGCTTCAAATCGTATATCGTCTCATACAATAATTTATGATTAGGGTGAAGATGTAATAAAGATGGCTCTAATACTATTTTCCCTTCAACTATGGAATACTTCCCTTCCGGTAAAATTAAGGTATTTTCTTTTTCTATTTCAGAAATTTGTTTGCAATACTTTTTATTATATTCTGACCATTCAAAATCATCTTTATTCTGTATTCGCGATTTAAATTTGTATAAAATATCTAACACTTTCTTAGGAAGATGCCTTTTAATCACTCTCTTAATCATCCCAGATCTCCCAAAAATCTATCAATAACCTTAACTACATAATCCAATTTTTCTTTTGTTATCCCCTGATATACGCCAATCCAGAAAAGGTTATTCATCACCAAATCTGTATTTTCTAAGGTGCCAAAAACTCTATATTTCATATTTTCATAAGCAGGCTGTTTGATTAAATTGCCAGCAAAGAGCATTCTGGTAGCAATTTTGTTTTCTTCTAAATAATTTACAATTTCGCTTCTGGTAAATGGAGCATCTTCTTTTACACCAAGAGGAAAGCCAAACCAGCTTGGTTCGGAATCTTCTGTTACCTTTGGTAAAATAAAATATTTTGCATATCTTTTTAAACCCTGGTAAAGAGTTCCAAAATTTACTTTTCTTTTTTCAATAAATCTAGGGAGTTTTTTAAGTTGTTCCACCCCAATCGCTGCTTGCATATCGGTAATTTTTAGATTATAACCAATATGGGAATAAATATATTTATGGTCATAACCAAAGGGTAATTTACCTAGTTGCCAAGCAAATCTTTTGCCACAAGTATTATCATGTCCAGGTTCGCACCAGCAATCTCTACCCCAATCTCTTAATGAGAGAATTATCCTTCTCAACAATGGATCACTGGTCAAAACTGCCCCTCCTTCCCCCATCGTTATGTGGTGCGCAGGATAAAAACTACATGTAGAAATATGCCCAAAAGTTCCAGTATATCTTCCTTTATATTTTGAACCTATACTATCGCAATTGTCTTCGCAAAACCAAAGATTATACCTTTTCGTAACTTCTAAAATCTTTTCAATCTCAACAGGATTACCCAGTGTGTGAGCAACAAAAATTGCTTTTGTTTTTTTTGTGATTGCTTTTTCGATTTTATCAACTTGAATATTGTAAGTTCCCAAATTAACATCAACAAAAACAGGCGTTAAATTGTTTTGAATAATAGGGTTTAATGTAGTGGGAAATCCACAGGCAGTAGTTATTACCTCATCACCAGATTTAAGTCTTCTTTCTCCTAATTTAAGAGAAGTCAAAGCAGAAATAGCCAAAAGATTTGCTGAGGAACCTGAATTTGCAAGCATGCAATATTTCATACCTAAAAACTTTGCAAGTTCTCCCTCAAATTGTTTTGCAAATCTTCCTGCGGTAAGCCAGAAATCAAGCGAAGCATCAACAAGGTTTATCATTTCCTTTTCATTATAAACTCTTCCTGCATAGTTAATTCTTGTTTTACCGGGGACAAACTTTTCTCGATTCTTTCTCAATCTGTAAAGTTCTTTAACTTTATTAAAAATTTCTTCTCTAATTTCCTTTTCGGTTTTCATTATTTTTTTTCATCCTCCGATAAAATATCTATAAACATATTTGATTTAAGTTCATCACGTGGTAAAAGTGGGTCTTGGTCTTCTATTGGTCTGCTGACAGACAATTTTGGGAGAGCCTTAAAATTTGGATTTATACTTACCTCGAGAAACATTGGCTGCGCATTACTAAAAAGCTTTTGAAATGCTTTGACGATTTCTACACTACGAGTAATTTTCATTGCCGGTATTTTATAGACGGAAACCACATCCTGAAAATTTGGACAGCTATATCCAATAACCGTCGATTGAAATCTACTATTAAAATATTGTTCCTGAAATTGTCTCACCATCCCATAGCAACAATTATTTAACAATATTATCTTTATAGGCAGCTTATAGTAATAAATTGTCTGGAGTTCTTGAATATTCAATTGAAATCCGCCGTCACCAGTTATAAGGACAATAGTCTTACCCGGTTTGGCAAAAGATGCACCGATTGCCATTGGCAATGCTGAACCCATTGACCCCATTCCGCCTTGGGTGAGAAATCTTTGAGATTTCTTTACTTCCAAAATTTGAGCTGCCCACATTTGATTCTGACCAACATCTACACATACTATAGTGTCTTCCAGGAGAAACTCAGATAGTCTGTGCATAAAAAAGTTAGGTTCTATAGTATCATTAACAGAGGTTTTATATGATGGATATCGTTCTTTATAATATTTTATTCTCTGCTTCCAAGATTGTATTTTATCCTTATCATACTTAGTGATATAATTGTTTAATATAGCCAAAAATTTTTTCACATCAGAATTTACAGGGAAATCTGCTTTGATTTTGCTATTCAATTCATATGGGTCTATATCCACATGAACAATTTTTGCACCTCTCGCAAAAGTTTCCGGCTTTGTCCCTGTCTGTCTCGTGTCCAATCTTGTTCCCAGAGCCAAAACCAAATCGGAGTTTGCAATTGTTAGATTAGCGTAACGGTTCCCATAACTACCTAACATACCAACAAATGATTGGTCATTATGCGGGAAGGCATCCAAGCCCATCAAAGAAGCAACGACTGGCATTCCAGTTTTATGGATAAATTTCAAAAGTTCATCCTGCGCTTTTGATAATCTCACTCCCCCACCGGCCAAAACGACAGGACGAGAAGAAGATTTTATTAATTGCACAATCTGCTTGACCATCGCATCGTCAAATTCATTAACTGATTCAATGGTCGAACTTTTGTAGAAAGATTCAAGTGATCCCGGATTAATATCTGCCCGCTGTATGTTCATAGGAATATCTAGCAATACCGGGCCAGGACGTCCAGACTTCGCTATATCCATAGCTCTTTCAAGGTAATATTTTATTTTATCAGGATTCATAACAAGTATGGCATCTTTAACAATAGGTTTTACTATGTTTACAATATCTGTCTCCTGAAAGCCTACTTGTCTGACAGGTTTGTCAAATTTGAATTCATAAGTATTTACCTGACCCGTTATAAATAAACATGGAATAGAATCAAAAAAACAACTTCCAATACCTGTTATCAAATTTGTTGCCCCGGGGCCACTTGTTGCCATAGCCACTCCTATGTTTCCGCTAACTCGGGAGTACCCTTCTGCAGCAATTGCCGCTGCCATCTCATGATGCATAGACACAGTTGAAATATCTTTTCTGTCATACATGGAGTCAAGTAAATGTGCTAAGGCTCCACCAGCGACTTCGAAAATATGAGTTATGCCTTTAGTGACCAAAAAATCAATAACATAATCTGACAATTTCATCTGATTTTATTTTCCTTTTATTGTTTGTCATATAATGTCATATTTTCCTTAAACCATTTTACAGTTTTAGATAATCCTTCCTCCAAACCGCATTTTAGGGTCCACTTTAAAACGTCATTTGCTTTTGAAATATCTGCCTGCCATATTTTAGGTTCAATTCTTGGATTAGATACATTACCCCATTCTGGCTTAACTTTATTGCCAGTAAGTTCAATTATCTTATTAACAATCTCTTCTACAGAATGTTGATTGCCACTTCCAATATTAAATATTTCTCCCTTAACTTTATCGCTATTTTCTACGATTTTTAAATAAGCATCAACTACATCTTCAATAAATATGAAATCTCTTACCGGATCGGGAGATGAAAGTTTAGGATTTTCACCTCTTAAACACGCCACAATTACTGAAGGGATTAGTCGCCCAGGCTCTTCGTAATACCCATAAGGTGAAAATAGCCTCAAGGTTACAACGGGTAATTTTTCGCTTTTGGCTTTCATCTGACAGAATAAAGTTGCTGAAGCCTTACTCGCGCCATAATCATTGTTTGGCTCAAGTAAATCCGTTTCTCTCATAGGACTGTGTTTTGGACCATATTCGGAGGAACTACCTGTATTTACAAAAATATCAAATCCAACTTTTGAGCAAGCACTTAATATGTTTACTGTTCCCATAATGTTAGTCTGCATAATCTTATCGGTGTTTTTCTGAAAAGGATAACCACCGTAAACTGCTGTATGAAGTATTATCTCTGGTTTTATTTTTAAAATAATTTTTTCTACTCTTTCACCATCCGACAAGTCTACACAATATTCCTTAACATCTTTTAAGATATCACTTAATCTCCATTTATTAGACGTAACACGTGTAAAAATGTAAACTTCAAGCCCAAGCTTTAAAAATTCTCTTGTAAGGTTAGCTCCAATAAACCCTGTAGAACCGGTAATTAACACTCTTTTATTTTTTATCATCTTGAAAGTACTCTTTATACCATTCGATAGTCTCTTTTAATCCCTCTTTTAAGCTATAACGCGGCTTCCAATTGAGTATCCTTTTTGCTTTACTAGAAGATAGATATTGATGTCTAATCTCGTATTTCTCTATTCCAAGGACTTTATAAGCAGGTTTTTTGCCCATAAGTCCGTATATGGTTTTTACAAGTTCTAAAACAGAAATCGGCTTTTCGTTACTAAAATTGAACGCCTCGCCGAAAAATTTTAACTTAGTGACTTTCTTTGCCAAATCAAGATATCCTAAAACGATATCTTCAATGTACACATAGTCGCGAGTAAACTTGCCATCGCTACGGATAATTAACGTCTTATTTCTTATAGCGGACCTGATAGTATCAGGAACAATTCTTGAAAAATTGAAGTCTCCTGGGCCAAAAATATTCCCACAGCGGGTTATACACACTGGTAAACCATAGGTATGAAAATACGTATAAGCCAATAGGTCTGCACAACTTTTGGAAACATCGTATGGATGACAACCTGCCAAGGGAGAAGTTTCCTTATAGGGTAACCTGCTTTGAATTCCATAAGCCTTATCGCTGGAAGCAATAACTATTGCTTTAATTGTATCGTTACTCCTCGAAGCTTCAAGAATGTTCCATGTTCCTTTAATATTGGTAGAAAACGCTTTAACAGGGTCCTGTAAACATTCACCAACGAGTGCTTTTGCTGCAAGATGAAAAATAAATTCTATTTTGTTTTCTTTGATAATTCTCTCAACAAGTGAAATTTTTTCAACACTCCCTTTAATTATCTTAATTTTATCTAAATTCTCATCTGATAAGATTGTATGTCTTCTATGAGTCACAATATCCAGCCCAACCACATTTGCGCCGTAACCTATCAGAGTCTCAGTAAGATGCGAGCCTAAAAATCCTTCATAACCTGTAATAAGAACCTTCTTATTTCTCCAAAAATTATTTGTCATATTATTACCAAACTTTCCAGGGGGGGTTAGGGGATCTCCATAGATTATTTAGTAATTCCAGCTCCCTATAAGTATCTACGCATTGCCAAAAACCATCCAGAGGATAAACCATCAATTCGCCTTCTTTTGCCAATTTTTCTAATGGCTTTCTCTCTAAATAGCAATTATCGTCTTCTTTTAGATAATTAAAGAATTCCTTATTAAATACAAAAAAACCACCATTAATCAATCCTTCTTTAACCTGTGGTTTTTCGTTGAATTGTAGGACTTGATTATCTTTTATTACCAACTCGCCAAATCTGGAAGAAGGATGCACCCCGGTTATTGTGCCTATCTTTTTATGCGCCTCG
>JAUWXV010000118.1 GCA_030616165.1 bacterium
ACAACATGCTCAGAAAATTATACATTTTAATATCGCACGATTGGCAAAAGTTGTCGCACCTGTAGATCTCCGTGGGGGCTATTTTCTAAACTCAAATATTACTTTTAAAGTTCTTTTTTATTAATTTCATTTTATTTAAATATTTTATTTATTTCAAACTTCTCTTAAAAATTTACTAAATAATTAAAATATAATCAATCTAATTATTTTTTTTTAGCCGATTATAGATTTATAATAAAAAAATAAAAAATTTCATAATTTTTCCCTTGACTTTTCCAAAGCATTTTCGTATATTAACTAACAGGAAGAACATAAATTAGTATTTATGCTATTTACTCGTAAGATGAAACGTCAAAATGTAGAGACATGCCATGGCATGTCTCTAATGAAATAAATATAATTGTAGAATATAAATTTATGTTAATATTGTAGGAACAACCCTCGGGTTGTCCCTATATAAAGCAAATAATTTGGAATTTTCGCTTTTTAATCTGAAAACGATATTGTGAAAATCAATGAAAACCAATCAAATGAATATAAGCAGTATAAAATCAATAACTCATATACAAAAAATCAGAAATTTCAAAAAAAATCACCGATTTTTTCAAATCAGTTTTGGCTTATATCATTGTATTTTATTAAATTACAAATTACTAAATGTTCTCAAAAATGGGAAAAATGAAACTTTTGAGACAAAATTCCCACTAATATGGGAAAATATTCCCCAAAAAAACGTATATTTTAGAAAAAATTACAAAACCATCAAATAACCTCTCAAACAAATTAATTGATTTTAACTTAAAATTTGATTAAGTTTAATAAAACAAGAAAATATGAAAAGTGCAATTTCTAATTCATCCCGAGGTCTCGGGATGAATTAGAAATAAGTATAAAGTTTCTTTGTTTACTTTCTTTTCAAAGAAAGTAAAATCAATACAGGAGGATTGATGGAAAGGAAAAAAGGAAACGACATAGAATCGGTAGAGAGGCTGAAAGAGGCTCGTGATAAGATTGTTAATGAGATTGGAAAAGTGATAATAGGACAGCGGGAAATAATAGACCAGCTTTTGGTATCGCTTCTTTCGCGAGGTCACTGTCTATTAATTGGTGTTCCCGGTCTTGCGAAAACGCTGCTTATCAGTACACTTGCGAAGGTTTTAGACCTTAAATTTTCCCGGATTCAATTTACTCCTGACCTTATGCCTTCGGATATAACCGGGACAGAGATAATAGAAGAGGATGTTTCGAGTGGTCGGAAAAGTTTTAAATTTGTTAAGGGTCCAATATTTGCCAATATAGTCCTCGCTGATGAGATAAACCGAACTCCTCCAAAGACACAGGCCGCTTTGCTTGAGGCAATGCAGGAGCACAATGTTACAGTCGCAGGTGAATCTTACACTTTGAAAGAGCCGTTTTTTGTTCTTGCCACACAGAATCCCATAGAGCAGGAGGGAACATACCCTCTTCCTGAAGCACAGTTGGATAGATTTATGTTTAATTTATGGATTGATTATCCGCTGCATTCTGAAGAGATTGATATAGTGAAATCAACGACAGGGGGATATGAGGCAAATCTTAAAAAAGTTTTAAAAGGGGAGGATATAATCTTTTTTCAGAACCTTGTAAGGAAGGTGCCGGTTTCTGACAACGTAATAGAATTTGCAGTGAAATTAGTTTCAAATACAAGACCCAATTCTAATAATACAATCAAGTTTATAAAAGACTGGATTAGTTGGGGAGCAGGTCCAAGGGCTTCACAGTTCCTTATATTAGGGGCAAAAACCCTTGCTGTACTTGAGGGGAGAGAATCTCCCGATATAGAAGATGTGAAAAGAATAGTAAAACCTGTGCTGAGACACAGGCTTGTTACAAATTTTAACGCAGAAGCAGAAGGAGTCGGAGCCGCTGAAATTGTAGATAAATTACTGGAATTAATTTAAGGATAACGAGTAAGAAGAGTTTGAATTTATAATGGAAGATTACCGAAAATATTTAAAACCCGATGTTGTATCCCGCCTTGCGAATATGGAATTGAAGGCGCGCCTTGTTGTTGAGGGTTTTATTACGGGGCTTCATAAAAGTCCATATCATGGATTCAGTGTGGAATTTGCTGAACACAGACAATATATGCCCGGAGATGAAATAAAAAGAATTGACTGGAAAGTTTATGGAAAGACAGATAGGTTTTATGTTAAGGAATATGAAGAAGAGACAAACTTGAAAAGTTATATTTTACTTGATGCAAGTGGTTCGATGGGCTATACTTCCGAAAAGATAACAAAACTTGAATATGGATGCTATCTATCGGCAGCATTAACATACCTGATGCTTTTGCAGAGGGATGCCGTGGGGCTGGTGGTATTTGATAACAAAATAAGAAAATATTTACCACCTCGTTCCGTTATGGGCTATCTTTATCAAATATTGAAAGAACTTCAAAATACTGAATCCGGAGAGACAACCGATATTAGTGTTATTCTTCATAATATTGCAGAGAGAATAAAAAGAAGGGGGCTCATAATTTTGATATCAGATTTGCTGGATGAACCAGAAAAGGTGATAAAAGGATTGAAACATTTCAGACACAGACAGCATGAAATCCTTCTCTTTCATATACTCGACCCGCTTGAGGCAGAATTTTCCTTCTCAAAAGACGCTGTTTTCCGGGATATGGAAAACTCCGAGGAGATCAATACTCAGACCTGGCATATAAGAAACGAATACAGAAAACAGGTAAGGGAATTTATATTATATTATAAAAGAGAGTGTCGCGAGAATAGAATCGATTATGTTTTTGTAGATACTAAAAAGGAGTTTGACCAGGCGCTTTTTAAATATTTAATCAAAAGGAAGAGGATGAGATAAATTTATCTGTATTGATATTATTATGTAATGTTTTCAAATGTATATTAAGGGATTTCTCGACTCCGCTCGAAATGACATAAATTGAATCTTTACATTTTCTTTTTCTCTTCGTAGTGAGCCTGACATGCAGTAATGGCAACAGTGTAAACAATTTCATCAGGGGTGCATCCTCTTGATAGGTCGTTTACTGGTTTATTCAATCCTTGAAGTATTGGACCCACTGCGAGTGCATTAGCAGACCTTTGAACTGCTTTGTATGCGATATTACCGGAATCGAGGTCTGGGAAAATAAATACAGTTGCTCTTCCTGCTACTTTACTTTCAGGCAATTTTATTTTTGCAACATCAGGCACAAATGCTGCATCATACTGCATAGGTCCCTCTATTGGCAGGTCGGGTCTTTTTTGTTTAGAAAGTTTTGTAGCATTGATTACCTTTTCAACCGATGGTCCTACTGCTGATTTACCTGTGGCGTATGAAAGAAATGCAACGTATGGTTCAATTCCAAATGCTTTAGCGGTTTCGGCACTCGTAATCGCGATGTCCGCTAATTCTTCAGCGTTTGGGTCTGTAACAACTGCGCAGTCTCCATATACAAGTACTTTCTCTTCAAGACAAATAAAAAATATGCTGGAAACAACGGAAAGCCCGGGTTTTGTCTTTATAATCTGAAATGCTGGTCTTATGGTATCGCCTGTAGAGTGTATTGCTCCAGAAACTAATCCGTCAGCCTCACCGTGATATACCATCATCGTTCCCAAATATACGGGGTCTTTCATCTGGTCAACAGCATATTCTAAGGTTACACCTTTTTTATGTTTTCTTAATTCATAGTAAATCTCTCCATATTCCTGAATTTTATCAAATGTGAGTGGGTCAATTATATTTGCGTCAGATATGTTAATCCCTAATTCTTTAGCATGGTCGTATATTCTCTCTTTATCTCCTATTAATGTAATATCGGCTATTTTTTGTTGTAGGATTTTTTCGGCTGCCCGTAGGTTCCTTTCTTCGGGACCCTCGGGCAAAACTATATGTTTGTGATATTCAGTTGCAGATTCGATAATCTTATCCAAAAAATCCTGAGGAGTGGCTTTTCGGATTTTCTTTATTTGGAGTGCCTTATGTATTAATGAGACATCTATATATTTATCCGTGGCTTTATTTATCTGATATATTTTTACTTTATCCTTTGCTCTGATAGTTATGCTCAAGTTGTTAATGATAGTGCCTGTTGTGAACGTATCTTCTTTTACAGAGAGGATTGGTATCCTGAATTCACCGACTCCGCTTATCAGTTTTTTTATAAGGTTATCAGGCTGTAATCCGCCAGTTAGAATCATTCCGGAAATATTCGGACAGGTAGATGAAATTTGTGAACACATTGCTGCTAAAAGTATATCTTCTCTGTCGCCGGGTGTGATAATCAGTGTGTTTTCTCGTATATGTTTAAGAGCATTTCTTGGTTCCATAGCAGCAATAATTGTGTTATCTGGGATGTTTAACAAAAAGTCTTTTCCATAAATAACCTCTGCATTGGTTTTCCTAGTGATTTCTTCCATAGTCGGTTTGGGAAGAATTGGAATGTCGGGAACAGCCCCAAAAAATATTAATTTTCTTTCTTCCAGAAACTTCGGGATGTAATTTAGAATCTGTGCTCTCTGGTGTTCTTCTACTTTATTTAAAATTACACCTATGTAATCACAGTCTTTTTCTTTGAAGGAATTCTCACTCATTAGTAGTTCTGAAACAATTTCATCTATTGAGTCTTGAAATTTTCCCTCACACACGAGTATCACTTTTGCATTAAGGCTTTTTACGATGTCGGCATTAATATCGAACTCAAAAGTGGATGCCATCCCTGCACAATCTGTCCCTTCAATAATAATAATATCATTATTTTTTGAAATTTTATCGTAATTTTGTTTAATTTTAAATAATAATTCGCCTTGTTTATTATGGACAAAATAATCCCTGATTCCACTGAGAGAAAAAGGATTCATTGTTTCAAGAGGTTCTTTTAATTGATAAATTTCTTTCATAAGTTCAACATCTATGTCGATACTTTTAGTATCCTCATATCTCTGTCCTATAGGTTTAAAAAATCCGATGTGATTGACCAGTTTTCTAAAAGAATGAATCAATCCCAGACATATTGCTGTTTTTCCACTGCCGTGATTTATTGATGCTATATAAATACTTTTCTCCATTATTATTTCCCTTCATGTTTTTTATTTTATTAATTTATATCTAATTTATTTTAAAAAGTAATTATTGTCAACTAAAAATTAAACTATTAAAAAATAGTGAAAATTTTAAAAATAATTTATTGTATTTTAAAAAAATAGTCCTAAATTGAAATTTGTAATGTATCAAAAATTTCTATTCTATTTCTGTTATTTTTTTCAGAATAAAGATTCAAGACAAATTATTTGGGCTCGTTACCGAATCATATTAAAACAATTATCCTTATTGTCATTCCCACAAAAGTGAGTGTTGCAGAGCTATTTTTTTATCGTTCCGAGTAAATCCCGAAGGACGAAGTCGAGGAACTTCCAGCTAATTTGAGATTTCTCCACTACGTCCCCCGAGTACTCGGGGGACTTCGGTCGAAATGATACAGAGGTGTTGTGCAACACTCACAAAAGTGGGAATCAAGTAATATTTTGGGGCTAAACAATGTATGGATTCCCCCGAGTACTCGAGGGAATGACATCTTGTGTTAATGATGTTTTGATTATTTCTAAAAAAGTATTTTCGTGAAATCCTATGAAAAAGATTAGAGATGAATGATAATGAAGTTTTAAGACTGACAAAAGGTTTATGAATAGAGCAGGATAATTATTTAAAATTTTTAAAGAATAAAAAATCAGGATTTAAAATGAAAAAAACATTTTCAGAATTAGTCATTGAGGGTAACTTTACCTTAGTGAAGGGTTTTTTAATGGGATTTATTTGTGGAGTTTCTCCCGAGTCTAAGTATTTTTTCCATCGAAAGACCGGAATTATCAGGCGGGATACCATATTAGGCCTGGTGAAAGAATTTTTGGAAGTTGAGGATTATGTTTATATTAGTTTAGAAGATTCTATCATTGATGATTTTAAAAAGGCTGTTGATATGGCAAAAATTAGAATCGGCATCCGGATTAAAGATATTAAAAAGATTAAAAGTGCCGAATTCAAGTTTTCTTTTGAGATTTTCAATGAAAAACTTGCAAGTGAATTTAAAGCCATTTTGTCTAATCCACCTCACGATGTTGAAATTGTTGATGTTAAGCACTTCGAAAAGATTGATAAAGATGCCCCATCAATAGGATACCGCTCAGAAAGACACCCTTATCATTATAAGGGGAAAGGGATTGTTAAAGGTGACTTTGAAGATGTTGTCGAATTATTTATGAAATGTAAGAGAAGCAAATGTTCGCAATTTCTCGAATGCGATGAGATAAATCTTAATTTCGAATAAGAAAAATTATTCAAAAAGTGAGGGAGTTGAGAAGATGAAGAATATATTGTTAATAATATTTTTTGTAGTTTGTATTATTAGTTCTGAGCAGGTTTTTGCGAAGAAAATAAAAGTGGCTGTCTGTCAGATAAATTGTATAGATAGCGACGTGTATGGCAATCTTTCCCGCATAGAAAGGCAGGTCGAAGAAGCGAGCAAAATGGGTGCAAAAGCAGCATTTTTCCCGGAGACTGCGTTAATTGGCTGGGTAAATCCGGATGCTTATAAACTTGCTGATTCAATACCAGGTGAATTTACTAAAGTAATTGGAGAGATGGCAAAAAAATACAATATTATAGTCGGAATTGGTTTATGTGAAAAAGTCGGGGATAAAATTTATGATTCTGCTGTATTAATCGATATATCAGGAAAGATACTGCTTAAGCATAGAAAAATAAATATTCTTTCAAACCTTATGGAAAAGCCATATATACCAGGCAAAAAAGAAGATATAACAGCAGTGGATACCCCAATTGGCAGAATAGGAGTGATGATATGTGCAGATAGTTTTGTTGATGAACATCTGGAAATAATGGCGAAAAAGAAGCCTGATTTTGTTTACATACCATACGGCTGGGCATATCCTAAAGAAGGCTGGCCCGAACATGGATTCCAATTGATAAAAACCGTCCAAAAAGCATCTATTGAAATTGGTGCGCCTGTTATTGGTCCGAATCTTGTCGGTGAAATTACTCATGGACCCTGGAAAGGTAGAACATACGAAGGTTTAAGTACCTCTGCAAATGGAAGCGGTGTTTTATTGGTTCAGGGTAAATATAACAAGGAGGATTTGATTGTTTTTGATATTGTGGTTAATGATGTTAAATAGTAAAATAGGATTTCATAAAAATACTTTCAGCAGTCTCATTAATTTTAAATTTTTTTGAAATATAAGAATTAAAGGAGGTTTATATGAAGAAAGAAATTAACCGAAGAAAATTTCTTAAGACAGCCGCTGCAGGAAGTGCATTCTGTCTTGGAGGTTCAAGAATTCTAACTTTTGGTTCAAATCAAATGGATTCGAGGTTTGTACACTTGATAAACAAAAAATCAAATGTTAGTGTCGGCAAGATTTACATGGCAAATCCAGGTGGTCTTTGGCCTAAACCGAACTTAGATTTAGATGAAGAAGTGCGAAGATACGATGTAGAGTTAGCAAAACTCAAGAATGATTTGTCAGACATAGATTTTGTTGTAAATGAGTTAATCACTGCCCCAGAGCAATTTGCTAAGATTAAAGAAAAATTGAGAGACGTTGAAGGAATCCTTGTAATTCATCTTTCAAATAGCGTTAGACCTATTTTGAATGAAATATTAAGCGTAAGGAAACCGACAGTAGTTTTTGCCGTTCCATATTCTGGCCATGATTGGGCGCAATTTGGTTCTATGCGAAATCAGGAACAAGGGGCATTGATGGAATGTCTGCTTACCACTGATTACAAAGAATTGGCGGTCGCAGTGAGACCTTTTAGAGCTATCCACCATTTGAAAAAGGCAAAGATTCTTAACGTTACTACACGTAAGTTATCTACTGACTATGTCAACAATATCAAAGAAAAGTTTGGTACGGAGATAAAAGCAATCGGACGCCAGCGGATGCTCGATGCTTACGATTCTATTGATAATGACAAGGCAGAAAAAGAGACAAATAGTTTAATTAGTGATGCAGTAGCTGTTATTGAACCTTCGAGGGAAGAAATATTTAAATCTTGCAAGTTAGCCCTGGCATTTCAAAAGGTGATGGAAGAAGAAGATGCAAACCTGATAACTGTTGATTGTTACGGAAGTATGTATCGAAATCTGCCAGCGTTTCCTTGTATTGGTTTTAATAGACTGAACAATATGGGATTAGGCGGAGTTTGCGAATCCGACCTGCGGTCATCCATGACTCATTTAATCTTTCAGGGATTAGTTGGAAGACCCGGTTTTGTTAATGACCCGACAATGGATGTATCTAAAAACAGTATTATATTAGCACACTGTTTGGGTACTACGAAAATGGATGGACCTGATAAAGAGGCTTCTCCCTATAAGATACGAACCATTATGGAACGACAGGAAGGTGCCGTCATACAGGCTAAAATGAGGATTGGACAGAAGGTTACACAGGCAATACTGGTTGGCTCAGATTTGATTTTATACTTTACAGGTGAAATTATCGACACTCCTGTATCGCTTGAACATGACAGGGGCTGCCGCACAAAAATAACGGTCAGGTTGGATGGTGATGCGGAGAAGTTATGGAAAAGCTGGTCAAGTGGACTGCACAGGGTAACCTGCTATGGAGACCTTATAAAAGACCTCGAACGATTCTGCAGATTCAAGGGAATAAAATTGGTGAACGAAGCATAGCCGAATTTATCCTTATTAGAATTTTTATGAAATTTACATGAAATTGGATAATTATCTAAAAAAATAGGAAAGAACCTAAGAAATTAAAGAACAAATGATTATTCCACGCAAGGAACAATTTAGCGGGTGTTTGATTGGGCAGTGTTTGGGGGATGCGCTGGGATTTCCGGTTGAGGGGCATTCTCCTGAGGCTTGCCGTAAGTATGTTGAAAATATTTTAAGGGCAATTTATAATAAGGAACAGATAGAGGAAAAGATTTTGATTGGTCAGTACACGGATGATTCCCAGCTTGCCCGTGAATTACTCCAGAGTTATGTTGCGTGTAAAAAATTTGACCCTCGTGATTATGCCCGACGAATTGCTTCAATTTTCTCAGAGAACAGAATTGTCGGGCGCGGACGTGCAACTGAACTTGCAGCAATGCGTCTGGCAAAAGGTATCCCCTGGGAAGATGCTGGAACGCCGCCGGGTTCCGCCGGCAATGGCAGTGCAATGCGTGCAGGTCCTATAGGACTGATGTTTTTTGACAACCCACAGGAACTTATTTTGGCGGCACATGACCAGGGCCGCATTACTCATAAGGACAGCCGTTGTTCCGCGGGTGCTGTGGCTATTGCCGGCGCTGTAGCATTATCTCTTCAGAATAAACAGATTGATACATATAATTTTCTTGACCGACTTGGTGAGTGGACAAAGAAGTTTGACCGTTCGGTTGCTGATTTCATTCAACAATTGAACGATTGGGTGAAGTTACCACCCGAAGAAGCGGTGAATTTTATTTCCAAGGCAGGTATTGAACCCGGGTATTCAGACCAATGGGAAGGAATATCCCCTTTTGTTACGGGGAGTGTTTTATGGAGTTTGTATTCGTTTTTAAGGACGCCTGATGATTATCGGGAAACAATCTGCACTGCAATTGCCGTGGGAGGGGATGTGGATACAACGGCAGCGATGGCTGGTGCCATCAGTGGTGCTTATAACGGTCTGGAGTTGGTTCCCTCACATTTGACCAGTCGTTTAACTGATAGGGGAAGATGGGGATTTTCCGAACTGGTGGAATTGGCAAACAAGTGTTATGATTTGAAGATGAGAAGATAAAAGGGCGAACCACCGGTTCGCCCCTACAAATAATAAATTATTTTCTCTGTTTGTGACAAAATTAATAGAGGAAAATAGAGTCGCACGGCAGTGCGTCTCTATAATATGGATTTGTTATAAGAGAACGCTGAAAGGTGGGAAAAATTGGTCGGTTTTTTGAAAGAATGTTTTTAAATTAATGAAATATAAATAAATTATATTTGAATCAGTTATATAATATGTCAGGAAAGGTGAAATTATGGGTACATGTGTATATTATGGATGTAATGAGCATACTATATCATTAACCGATCATAAATATTGCGTATTTCATGCGCCAAAAGATAAAAAAGGAATTTCCGATTATGAATTTAACACATCGATTTTTGATAAAATCGAAAAAGGGAAATATGACTTTGAGGGGTATATTTTTCCTGCAGGAATTAGTTTTGAGGGAAAAGAGTTTGAAAAGGAAGTTAACTTTAAAAATGCAAAATTTGAGGGAAAATTTGAAGAATGTGGATATAGGAATTCATGTGTAATTTTTAACAAAGTAAACTTTAAATCATTAGCAAATTTTTCAGAAGCTGAATTTTCTGGTGGCACTACTGATTTCGAAGAAGCTATATTTTCTGGAAAGACTGCTTATTTTATAGAAACAAAATTTACTGGTGGCAGTGCTTTTTTCAATGGAGCAATATTTGATAATGGATATTCTGATTTTTATGGAGCCGAATTTTCAGGGGGAGGTGCTTATTTCGGAAGAGCCAATTTTTCTAAGGGGTCTGCTAATTTTAATAAAGCCATATTTTCAGGTGGAGATGCTGATTTCTCAGAAGCAGAATTTTCTGGGGGGAATGCTAATTTCTCAGGAGCAGAATTTTCTGTTGGAAATTCTGATTTCAGAGGAACCGAATTTTCTGGAGGAGTTGCTAATTTCAGAAGAGCCAAATTTTTAGGTGGGGGTGCTGACTTTAGATATGCCGAATTTTCTGATAATTTAATTATTGATAAAAACATAATAAAATGTAGTTTAAATTTCTCTGATATAAAATTAAGCGATGAATCAACATTTTATTTCACAAATCCTGAATTTATAAAACCTGAAAAAAACATTAGAATAATATTTTCTAATATTCGTTTTAATCCTTTTGAAGCATATTTTGAAAATATTAATTACCCAGAAAAACATAAAAGTAATGGTGACTTTATTAATATTGTTATCATATTTCGTTACTGCAATTTAAAAGATGTTTATTTTACTGATAGTGATATGTCATTATTTTCATTTTATAAAAGTATATTTGAAGAGGCGAAATATTATTCATGTTTGTGGAAAGAAGAAAAAAGAATTTTTGAAGAAAGGATATATAGTTATGTA
>JAUWXV010000259.1 GCA_030616165.1 bacterium
ATGAAAGAAAATAAAAAGATTCCTTTTGCGGGAGTTTATAAATAGTTATTTAATAATGAATTAAAATTACAAATAATGGTGGATTTATGAATACTCAGAAAAAGAGGTCTTCAATATTGAAAGAGGGGAATCAACATCAAAAGAAGAAAAACCATTTTGCTGAAAAGATATTAGAGATTGCAAATCAAAACAATATTCCTATTAAAGATGACCCTGAGATGATGAGAATTTTACTTAAACTTGATCTTGGAGAAGAAGTTCCTCCTGAACTCTATAAAGTTGTGACTGAAATATTGACTTTTGTTTATAGGGTGAGCAAAAAAGCATGTCCAGAAAAAATTAATTAATAATATAATATACAGGGAACTTGATTAACTTATTCACATTATATTTTTTGAAAAAATTTTAATTATTCTAAAAAAATTCAAGTTTGAAATAATAATTAATTTATTTATGAAAGTCTTAAAAGAAATAATAAAAATTAAGGTTTTTTTAATAGTATTTTCTTTTGGTTTACTTATTGCATTAAACTTTTGCAGTAGAAGTCCAGTTTCGGGTAATCATGATCCAGATATTAAAAGTATAATAGCTTCGAAAAATAATGTAAATTTGGGTGAGACCATTACAGTAAAAGCTATTTATATCGATATTGATGGTGATAGTTTAAGGGCTAACTGGAGTGCATCTAATGGGAGATTTTTGGAGATAAAAGGTGATTCGGCTCGCTGGATGGCACCAGATACATCTGGTATTGCTTCAATATTTCTTGAAGTTGATGATCAAAGAGGCGGGAAAGATATTGATAGTGTTATAATAAATATCGAGAACCAACCTCCTGTGATTTATGATATTACTATTACTCCATCTAATGTATTTCTTGAAAACACCGCTACACTCAGGGTTTTAGCTTCTGATCCTGATGGGCATAGTTTATCATATTTCTGGAGTGCCAAAAGGGATGACAGAGATATTGGGAAATTTGAAAATATTTCTGGCGATTCTGCTATTTGGATTGCTCCTCCTACTCCGGGAAATGTGATGATTAAAGTAATAGTCATAGATATAAAAGGAGGTGAAACAACATTAACTAAAACTATAAAGGTTTACAGTGCTATAGGAAGTGCATGGGTATGTGATACTTTTAATAATCGAGTTGTGATGCTTTCCAGTACTGGCGATATTTTATATGTAATTGAAGGATTTAATAATCCTAAGGGGATAGATATAAACAAAAATGATAGAACGGTGTTAGTAGCAGACTGGGGAAACAATCAAGTTGTTAAGATTTCGGCAGATGGAAAGATAATAAAACAAATTTCAGGTTTTGTATATCCTCATATGGTTTCGATAAGGTCGTTTGACGGCTCAGCCTGGGTCTGTCAGGATGGGGATTCAAGCCAGGTTGTGAAGATTACTCCTGAAGGGATTATTATTAAGAGTATTCACGGGTTCGAAAATCCGCTGTCAATTTGTGTTGACCAAAAAACTGGTGATGTGTGGGTTACAGATACAGGGAATAACAGAATTGTAAAGCTTCTGGAAGATATACCGGATGGATACGATATAACCAATCCTCCATCGGTAACAGAACAAGCACACAAAATATTTTCAACTTGGAATAATAAAAATTTTGATAATCCGGTTGGAATTTCTGTAAATTCTTCAAATGGAAACTGCTGGTTTGCTGATAAAGGCAACAATAGAATAGTAAGAATATTAAAGGATGGAAGCGAAATTAACGGGGTTGAAGGTTTTTTTAATCCAGAATGTGTTGGAATCAATAGGAAAAGTTTAGAGGCATGGGTTACTGATACTGGAAATAATCGTGTCATTAAATTATTACAATTAGACAAGATTTTTAAACCACCGATTTACAACGTTTCCAAAAATCTTGGTCTTCACTGGATAGTTCCAGGGAATTACCGTCAACCAATTGCTTTGTCTGTTAACAGCAACGAAGGGGAAGTGTGGTTTACTGAAGAATACAGAGTTGTTAGGGTTTCTTCAGATGATTCGATAATGGATGTTGTTAGATTTGACTCACCAAAGGGGATCGTTGTTAATCCTGGTATTGAGTAAATTATTTTCAAGGAACTTTTTTTATCGTTGGTCGTAAAATAATCAAAAAGGAGTTTATTAAATGGCGGTAAATTTCATACAGACGTACACACCTCAAAGAAATAATATTAATGTTCAAAGAAGAATAAATGTGGAAAATACATATTCTGTGCAGAATATAGATTCTCGGAAAATTCCCAATCAGACACCTAAGTTGGAGAAAGATAATATCAACAATTCTGTGAATTCCAATGAAATCAGAGATTTAAGAGCGGAGGTTAAAGAAGTTCGGAGGCCAGATAGAAATATTACTAATATTTCAAGGGAGAGGGAAAATGTTTCTTTACAAAGAGAAATTAATGAACTGAATGAAAGTGTTAGAAATACGGAAAGAACTCAGATTAAAAATATAGAAGAGAAGAATGCAAATATTGCTCAAGGTAGCAGACCCTTAGGAGTAGGAGCAAGATTGATTAACAATTTTTTTACCAATCTGAATCCTAATTTAGGAGGAAAGGTTGATACATTTGTTTAAAAAATTTTTATTTGACCAGTTGTGATAATTTATAATATGTAAAATAGAAATTGATTATTTTTTAAAGAAGTGGTTTTCAATAAATTGATCCCCATAACCATGTGCTAACCAGCAAGATAATGCTTCTGAAAATGAGATTTCTCTCCCGGTTTTTTTAGAAATCTTAGATTTAAAATCTAAAATAGACTTTATTTGTTTTGGGATTTTATAAACTTTGTTTTTTGTTTTCATTACCTTATCTCCATATTTTATGAAACATATTTTAATATTGCAAATATCATACCATTATTTTTCCATTTTTATATTTATAAAATAACATATTTTTTAATTTCATTATAAATATCGGTTAAATAAAGATGAAAATTTGATTAGCGGATGGTTGTATCAAACTTCTGACAAATAAATAACGAAATATTGTTAAATTTTAAGCAATATAAGAAATTTATTTTCAAATATTTTACTTGACTTTTTATTGAAATTACATTAATTTTAAAAGTTAATTAATAATATTTGTTAATCACTTAATAATATTATGATTATAGGGACCGAGTCTATAGAAATTGAAAGTCTTGATGAACTGATTTCTTTTACCTGGTATAAACCGAAAGTAAGCAAATCTGTCACATCTGGTTTTACTTTGGCTGAAAATCTGCTAAACCAAAAAGGGGGGATTTTATATCCGAAAGGGATGGAATTTGACGCCGACAAAATTGAAAAACTTATAAAATTAAAAGAAAATAATCGGAGTTTGAAATTTAAATTTTCTCTTGAAAGGTCGGAAAAGTTAATCGACATTCTTCAGAATAGAATATTTAGTGATTTTAATAGATTTATTGAATCAAAAAAATCAAGACATGAATTCAGGCGGTTCGTGGAAAAGGTGGCTAATACTGTTAAATTGTATAAAAATGATATGATTAAAGAAGAAGAAATGGTGATTACCTTATATAGGATAAGATTTAATGAAGAAAAGTGTAATCCTGATTCCAGAACACCTTATTATAACCATTTAATTAATACTGCTTTGATAGCAATAGGCATATTTCATCATGCTTTTGAACTAGGCAAAAAATTTAATATTGAGGATATTATAAAAGGAGTGCAGGTTGCTCTTTTCCATGGAATAGGTGGAGTCAATTTGATTGAACTGTTTTATGATAAATCTTTTGAAGAGCAGAAGATTAGATATGAAGAGGGGAATAAAAATAGTGTTGGCATGGCTTCTGGAATAGGTTTAGATTCTGAAGTGGTTGAAGCTATTAAATACTGTAGTGATTTTAATCAAGGAAAGAAGGATTTTATAGAAAAAGATGATAAAATTTCTGACTATGCGAGTATAGTAATAACTGCAAATATTTTTAATGCGAAGATTTCTGGACTGTTTGGAGGTGCTGTACTTCCCAAAGCTGCGGTCGACCAGTTATATGTGATGACAACAAATAAAGGAATAAAGAAAGTTTATGTTGATGCGCTTGCTAAAAATTTTAATTTTGGTTATCTTTTTGATTTTTATTATGAGATAGAAAAATTAAATAAAGCCTGCCCTTATGGTAAACATGGAAGGCCATATCCAATGACGGGATTTAAGAGTCCTGTGATTTATGTCTGTAAAGGGAAAGTAACTACTTGTAAACATTATATTTCCAGTTCAAAAGCTGTTACTATATTCAGAAAAGTCGGTGACCTTAAAGAAGGTTCTTACGGGAGGTGTGAATGGATTTCGAATGAACTTATTAAATTTTATGATAAGTTTTATGCGCAAATTAAAGAAGATACTATTATCAGGGATATTTCTGAAGAATCATAATCTTTGAACTTTATTATTTATTTCTCTCTTTTACCTGCCTTAGTTTCAAAATCAAAATTTAATATATCAATTGAATAATGGAATGATTAGAATTCTTGGAAGTATTAATTAACATTTATTTTATTTTAAAAATGTGTTTACAAAAGTTCTATTTAATTTTTTGTATTTGTTAAACAATGAGTTGGTAAGTTAAAATAATATTATTTAATTAATTATAGTTAAGAAAGACTATCAATGATAAATCAGTATAAAAGGGTTGATGTTTTTAAATGCACCCATTTGAGTCATAAGAGATTTGGCAATCGTGTTTCTGCTTATCATGTCTTGAAGATTAAGAAGTGTTATCCGAATGGATGTATTTCCTTTGAGGGAATATGCAGATTGATGAACAAAGGGCAGAGATGCATCAAGGGATATAATTATGTTGGTGTTAATTGCTCTTCGTGTCAATATTTTAAAGAGCAGAAAATTATGCGAAAGCCCGAAGTATTATTGAACAATGAAAATTATAAAGAATTTATTGACGACCTTGACCAGTTTGAAGATTGGATTAAACATAATAAAGGCAAAAAAATAAATTTCAGGGGTGAAATCTCATGGATAAAACCTAAATTTGAGAAGAGAATATATAAAAAGTATGAAAATTTGGGAATGACTGGGTTTATAGTGGGATTTAAAAATGGATTTATAGATACTCAGACGTTTGATGATTATTCTTACGCATTGATAAGTATAAATAATCAAGAGAAATGGGGTTTTTCCAGAAGTGATGAGATTGAGTTTGAT
>JAUWXV010000143.1 GCA_030616165.1 bacterium
AGTAGCATCTTACCGTATTATTCTCTCCAGGAGCGGGTAGTGCTGAAGGAAAAGTGACTTTCTTAATCACATAGCCTTTCTTTCTTCTAACCAGCTTAACTTCTACAGGAAAGTCCTCCTTTGCATAATTGAAAGGAGAAACATCTTTAATCTCTTCCATCATCTTCAATTCTCCTCTTATCCCCCTGTAGGGTATATGGGCGCAAGAAGTAGTCAAAAGAAGAACAGAAAACATTAAAATACTATAATTAACAATAGATTTCAATTCACTTTTTCCTAAAATAGATTCTGGTTTCCATTTAAAAAAGCACACCTTTTCGGTGTGCTACAAAAATTGGCAGGCCTGGAGGGACTCGCCCTTCGGCCTCTCCCCTTCCTCCCTCGGCCTCAGGGTGGAGAGACGCTCGCACGACACACACAACTCTCTTCAATTCGCGAGCCCGAGACACTTACAGAACAAAACCCATTCTGGTTGACAGATCTCGAAATAGCCCTAAAATATACAGATAAAATTTTCTGGCTGACCAATGAATTTATTTATAGCTTTGTAAAGACCGAAAAAGGCTTAAAAATGTTTACAAATTGGGGGTATCCCTAACATTAACCTTAAAGATTCGAACCTTCCCTTAGGATCAAGGATAAAGGCTCTCCGCGTCAAAAATGGCTTAAATCAAGAGAATTTGGCTAAATGTTCGGGTTTGAATCTATCTGTCCTCGCCAAATATGAACAAGGTAAAATTCTAGACCTTAACCCCTGGATTTTAGAGAAAATTGCAAAATCTCTTAAAATATCCCCTATTGAACTACTTCCTTTAAATGATCAGAACAAAATCAAAAATCTATATGATTATTTTTGTCCTGTTTCTACTCCTGGTAAAAAAATAAAAAATCTACGCTTAAGGCATCGCCTCCAACAGAAAGATCTAGCCAAGATGTTAGATGTCAATAGAGAAACTATCCGGCGTTATGAAAAAGATCAATCCAAACCTGATAAAAATATTATATCAAAAATAGAAAATATTTTGCATATCAAGTTTCAATAAAACTTATTTTCTTAATAACAATATTATATCAATTAACTGATATATTACTCAGTTTCTGCTAATCCTTCTTTTATTAATAGGTCTTTCCATTCCCCTAAATAATCTACGCCTTCAAGTCCTATTAATTCTTTATATTCTTCTACTCCCTTATTCAAATCATCCAATATCATTTTATCGGATGATGAAACAAATTCAAATTCGGTTTTCTTTCTTTGCAAATAATGTCTTAAACAATGTTCTTTTGTTTCCCGAATTGGATAGAATTTACTAGGATTTTTTTCTGAACGTTTATCTTTCCCAAATAAAGCAAATTTACTTATATCACCATTTAATGTCTCTTTACATTCTCTGCAATTACATACATTTAAATGGAATGTTTCTGTATCTTCTAACCACTTTTTTTTCTTAAAATATTTAACTGCCTTTTTATAATTAACCCTATTATGAAGTAATGGTATATAATACTTTGCTAAAGGAACTCCTCCTCCTACCGGTAGTATCGGTCTATGTTCACCAAATTCTGGACCATGTGCAACGCCAGAAAAAGAGTTTAATTTCTCAGCAGTAATGATTGAAAAATAACTTCCATGAAGATTTATTACTTCTTTAGTGTTTTCCTTCCTTAAACCTCTTGCAAGTTTAAGAAGTCCTTTAAGCTCTGTGCTTCCAGCCTGATGCTCATCCAGATCATCTACCCAGATGATAAACCCATCTAATTCAATTCCTGAAAATTCATCAACTATATTTTGAATTATTTTATCATTTACTAACACCCCTTTGCCTATAGCAATTTCTGAAAATATTTTTTCACGTTCTTTTTTTAACTCAATAGCTATTTTTACAGACTTTATCATTTTAGGCAACCAAGCATTAATAGTTCTTTCTGTCATAAAAAAATATGGCGCTATTAAGGCATAGGGTTTGAGATCATTCACAGATTTTTCTAAATATTTATTTGCATCTGATTCTATCATTCTTTTACTTAATGTATCTCTCTGAAAATCCATACATTTTTGCACAAAATCCTTAAGCGTTTTCCCTTCATTTAAATCTTCGGGAAGTAATGGGTCTTCACCTAATTTATCTTTAATTAAATCTCCATATTCATCTGCTAAATTCTTAACCGATTTTTTAATGTTTCCTTCACTATCAATAATTGTCGAAGGGTCATGTTGAAATGCATGTGTTAAAGGATCAATTATGTATCGTATATCCTTTGTTTTTTCTAATAAAAATGCAGCTAATCCTTCAGGCGCATATGCAACCATATTACCATTAATTACTACTCCTGTATATGTATCTACCGTAGGATATACAAAAAAGCGTTGTTCAGCAAATGTTCCGAATACCATCCAATGATCAACTGACATATTCAATCTCCTCCATATTTTTTCGGAGATGCCTTTGTTGTGGACACCAAACCCCATAATTTCTTCTTGCTTTTAAAACTAACTCGCAATTCTTTCTTTTTTTCTTAAAATGTACAATACCAATTCCTAAGTCTTTAGCTTTTCCATAGAACAAATCAGAAACACTAACAGTTGCAATCACTATATAGATATAATCTGCTACAAGAGAATGAGCATTACATTGTTTAATAGCTCTTTTCCAATCCTTAGTTTTGACTTCAAAAAAGGTTATCCATCTTCCTCTAGTTGCTGCTACATCTACATTTTGTCCCATATTGGGAACTTCTTTCTGTATCCTATAACCCTGCTTTTTTAAAAAATTAATAAAGTATTCAATAATTTCAGCTTCAGTAATAGTTCTATTCTTTTCAGCCATACTGTTTTTCATAGTTATCTAACTCATTATTTCTTTTTCTAATTTTTACCATTAGTATTATCTGTAGAGCAACCACTAAAATAGAAACAACTGCTGTATAAACTCTTATTTTGGGAAAAATTACAAAAAGGAATAGGCATATTATTGCTATAATTACACTATATAATAAAACATTAAAATATACTTTTATTTTTTGATACAAATTTTCAAGTTTTCCAATAATAGTAAAAGTCCTATAGCTTTCTGCACTATATTGTCCAATTATACTTGTTTTTTCGTTTGGGATAACGTCATCTCTAAGTAATATAATCCGATCAATTTTAGTTTCTTCTGAAAAAGTTGAAAATATTTTGTAATGGTATTCAGATAATTTTTGAAATAAACATTGTTTTAGTAATTTAATTCTATCATTAAATTTTTCTTCTGATATAATCCACTGCTTAAAAATGGATGTCAAACCACCCAAAATGATAGAAGATAAAATTGAATATATTGCAGCAGAACTCAATATTTCTTTTGCATTTTTACTAAAACTCATGAAGAACCTTTTCCTTAATTGTTGATTTTTTCTTGTGTTCAGGATACTTTTTATAAACATATTGCAATATAGCTCTCAAAGGAGTTGTTGAAGTCCTATTCTTAAATTCTTTTAATAGTTTGCACTGTGATTTTGAAAGAGTTTTATATAATTCAGAAGTATAATCTTCACCTTTTTTAGTTAATTTAAATTCTTCTTCTTGGTATTCACCACATTTTTCTGTTCCTAACATAAAATTTATTCCTGATGCATCTTCCTCCCATTCCTGCTCACTTAAAGCTTCCTCTATTAGAATTTCTTGAGAGGGTGATGACTCAATGAAATCTCTTAACATGAAAAATGTAATGTCATCATAAACTTCACGAGAAAAAGGACCGAAAAGCCACGGGATAAATTGATAGATATCATCTGAGTTGATTTCAATATTTTTCTTAAATACAGGCCAAACTTCATGCTGAAATATAAAAAGCATTTTCATCAGTCTTGTACGCCCACTTATCGGTTCGTTAAATGAATCACCTTTCCCAGGCGAATATAATAACAGTAATAAAATATCCTTTCTGTTGTTTATTGTTTTTTTTGATACATTCATATAACCCCCTAAATACTTTGGAAGAGATATTCATATCAACTGATAATAATTATACAAAAAAAACCAGAAAAATGAAATCTATTAATTAAAAAAATAGCATTGTACAATATCTTTCACTTAAGACCTGGTGCGTCTTGTCTTTTTAGTAGCAATAATAAATGCCATGCTTCGTTTCTGACACCAACTTTTAGCTGCCTCATGTTTGCGAATAGTATCGGGATTGTCCATGAATTGTCCACCTTTAACCTCGTGTAATTCCTTCTTCTCATCTATTCTTTCTACAAGAAAATCTGGACGATATCCCCTTACATTGCCTTTTAATTGCATTTATAATCTCATTTTCAAAATTCATATTAACCTTATTTAAATCTTGAAAAATATTTGTCAATTTCTGGTCTTAATTCCACACCGACCTTTTCAAAACAGTCTAGTAAGCTGTCGTATGTTCCTTTTCCATTAAAAAAATCCCAAAATTCTTCAGCAACCCTCAATTCCATTTTCAAATCCAACATTCCTCTTATTGTCCAACGATTATACGGTTCTGGTTCATATGGGTTGTAAGGAATAGCAATCATTGTATTTACTCTTGCCTTGGGATTATTTGCGAGTATTGTTGCCACCCATTCAAGGAGAGTCCTTTTAAATTCCTTGAATCCACCAGCATTAGGTTTTACTGTTTTTAAGTCAAATAAAAACAGTTGACCGCTTTTATCTTCCAATAATATATCGACCTTTGTCGGCTTAACCTTCCTCATTTTGCCACTTTGACAGACCTTCCTGATTGTTTCTATTTCCATTTTCTTATTTGGTTCAGTCGTAGCCGTTGTTAGATTATCAATAATATTCTGTATTTCTTTGTGGGCACCTTCGCTGATAAGTTCTCCCGCTGTTGCATGAGACTTTGCTTCCTTGAAATTATTTTTTGCCAAGGCTAATGCTACTGGTTCAAATATTCTTGTCCCAAAGTTTGTAATCAAAGAATGAATAAAAGAATATAATGCTAATCTATCTTTACCTAATAATCTTGTATGAAATGGCATTGATGCAGTTTCAGGCTTATAATTCTGAAATTTATCTCTCAAACTATTTTTTATAACTACCTCAATATCTTGCTTTTGTTGATTTGTTAATCCCATTATATTTCCTTCCTTTTCAAATGAAATATTATTTCCGAATACGCGCCTTTGTCTTTCTCGGTTCTGTTTAACACAGGTCTTTTAAATTGGTTAACAATTTTCATTCCAGAATATTCCGCTATTTGGTGATACAAATTGAATTTATCGTTTGCAACTAAAAACACATCATAATCTTGACACATAAACTTCTTACAATTAATCAATACTTCAGAAATTCCTTTAACATATGAATCTCTAGCATCTTTTCCTCTTCCTTTAAAAAGAGGGCCTATTTCTAAATTATCTTTTCTTTTAAATCCGAATAAATCGTAGGCATAAGCATGTTGTTCATGATAGTTGATTAATCCAACATATGGGGGACTTGAAAAAATCCCTTTGATTTTTTTGTCCTTTAAAATTTTATAAAAATTGGGGTTCTTTTTTTTGATTTGACTGAATATATCGGTACTCCTAGAATCTCCTGAAAGACATATCTGGTGTGTACTTGTTTTTATTTTATCAAATTCCTTCAGTCTGGCAATTGTGTCTTCGCAATAATGTTCCCACCATTTCAATATTGAGAATAAAGGTTTACATATTTTGCCATGTTTAGCACAATAATAGGTTGTAAATACCGGTTCTTTTAATGTGGCTAAGTCAGCATGGGTTGTAGCACGGCAAGACCGCATAGTTCTGCTTAAAATAAGCGCGGTCATTTTCTTAGTACTTATATTTCTTATTCTCTTTATATAACTAAACACAAAATCTATTTCATCTCTAACATTCTTTATATACCATTTATCTAAAAAAGCGACATTCTTTTTTTGTTTAATTTCAACGTTATATTCTTTCAGTAATCTATTAAATATTTGTAAAAACTCTTTTTCTTTTTTCTCTCCATATTTATACTGGTCAATCTCATTGTTTTTTACTTTGTACTTAAACTCAGGTGAAGGAAAATACTTATTATTAAATTTTGATAGGTTATCAAGCAATGTATTTTCAAAATCAACTACTTTTGACTTAGAAATAAATTGTTTCAAATTTTCTGTTATTTTATCTGTTTCTTTATGAAGGTCAGCAAAATTATAGTTGTCTATCTTAGTATTACCGATAAAAGAGTTAAAAGCAGATATATCTATTCCTATCGCATGAATCCCTAATTCGTTGGTTTGAATTAAGGTTGTCCCGCTTCCACAAAATGGGTCAAGAATTGTATCACCTTTCTTAAAGAAGATATTTTTCTTAAAACTATCAGTATGGCTATCAATGAAATATTCTACGAGCTGAGGAATAAATTTCCCTTTATATGGATGGAGTCTATGCACATGTTTTGTTGTTTCGGCTTCTTTTACATTTTCAAACGAAAGCGCCCAATTTAAGTCTTTGCCCAATTTATCTTTCCAGTCTAATTCCCTTTTTCCTAAATATGATTTATAATATTTAACTAAATCACTCTTATCAACTACTAAACTGCTATTATTACCAATTTTTCTTATTCTACCATACTGAATGAGATATGTGATGTTTGATACAGTGACATTCCTATTTAAATATTCTGTGGCCCACTCGCTTGCTTGTTTAAGGGTTAGTAAATTTGGCATTCTTGTGAACTCCTAATAAACATATTTTATATATTTTTGCTGTAAAAATCTATTGTAAACTATATTATTTTGCTTCCACTAGTGCTTTTACATATAATCATTTGTGTATTAATGATGATGTCTTTTACTTTGTATTTCGATAGCTTCAGCATGACACTGGACACAATGGAATGAATGCTCTCTAGTGCTCCAGCTTGTTTCTTCCGGACCGAGTTCATTCCCACTGGCATCTGCAAGCATATCTACATGCTAGGTACGATAAAATTTTGCCTTATTATTAACCTTACAGCCATTCGGACATTTTAAACACATAGTATTTTAAATCTAAAATCAATAATATTGTGTTCCGTGTTTTATATGGTAATCAATATTTCTCTCTTTACAGTATTTTATAACTGATAAAGAAAGACTATTATAATATTCTCTGTTATTTTTGAATTCGGAAATTTCAGAGTTATAGTTTAAACGACCAAATATAATCTTGTCCACAAAAGAAACAGTTTCTAGTATTTTTATTAAATCTTGCTTTATCAAATTAGGTGTAGGATATGGCTCAATACTTACCCAAGTCTTAAATCCTTTTTCATGTAAATATCTAAGCGAATTAATTCTCACTTTAAAAGGAGCAGAATTAGGCTCATATTTTTTTCTAAAGTTCTCATTTAGCGAAACTAATGTAATTCCGTATTCGTTATTTATACTACAACCATTTCTTTTTGCAAGACCTATTGGATAAATCCCCTTTGTTAAAACAGTACATTTGATTCCATTAATATTTAGTTTATCTATTATTTTAAGGCTCAATTCAGATACTTCTTTCTGATTAAACATAAAAGGATCGGTTGAAAAGCATAAATGAACAAATTTAATTCTATTTTTATATTTAGGTATCTCTCTATCTAACAACTCTAAAGCATTTGAAACAATTTTAGGACGACGCCATTCTTCATAGGTCTTTATGACACCACATCTTTTTTTCATCATGTATGCATAACAGGGATATTTACAGCCATGCGAACATCCTTCGACATGGTTTAAACAAAAATCAGCGTATTCTACGCCACTTTTATATAAAAGTGTTCTTCTCTTTATAGAATTTAGTTTCATTTTACACTGAAGCCCACTTCAAATGGACAGTCTTCAAATAGCGTTCCTTTGAATAGTTTTTTCGTAAAAATATCCTTCATTATTCTTTCCCCAGAAGCATAGTTAGTAGCAAATAATAGATTATAAATAGTTCCAGATCTATCTGGATAAGGAACATTAAAGTTTAGAATGAATTTATAGTTTTTACTAAAAACCTGCTGTATAAAATGCTCCAGTAATTCTTTATCATTTTTATCAGCCCAACTGGTATCGCCAAATAACTTGTTCATATGTGACACCATTTTGATTGCCATAGTTCTAATTTTTTCATCTCTATGTCCGATATTTTTATATTGCCTACTTACTCTTTGGATTCCCATCTTCATATAATTCAAGAATATTTCTGTTGACCCTTTTCTATTTATTATCATATCAATAGTTTCTTTTGAAATTCCTCTTATACCATATGGGTCAATGAAGAAAAATGCAGGTGCATTAGAAATCATTTTAAGTACATTAGGAATTGCCTTTTCAAATTCATTCTCAATTAACTTCACTTCTATTTCATTTCCAGGAATTAATTCTTTTATGAAATTTTCTAAATCAGCCATATTTTCTTTATTCGAATCTATTGCGATGATATCTAAATTAAAATTTTTCCCTTTCTTTTGTTTCATTTTTTTAATTTCAATTGCTGTTTCTAAACCTATTATTGGAGAACCAGATATAGAATCTTGTTTTGTTCCATTATGGTACTTCCCACGACCTGCGAAACAATCAATAAAATATGCCCTTGGGAAATACGAACCAATAATAATTGCCCATGCTTTTAGATATTTTCTAAAAATATCCAATTTAATTTGAGTTTGTTGTTTATCTTTTATATCCCAGATATCATCTTTTACCATTATTTCCCCTAAGCCTTATTTACATCCTTCTTATAACGCCTCTTACCTTGCCTGCAATTATTACTTCTTTTTCTTTTGGGTCAACAACAATGGGTTTCAAGACATCGTGTTCCGGCTGTAATATTATCTTATTCTTTTCCTTGAAATATCTTTTGACAGTTGCTTCATTGTCAATTACTGCAACAACGATGTCACCTTCATCAATATAAGCATCATGTTGAATTATAACATAATCTCCATGTAAAATTCCAGCGTTTTTCATGCTGTCCCCTTCAACTTTTAAAGCAAAATAATTCTCCGGGTGTCTTACTAAATATTTGTCAACAGAAATAGTCCCATCAAAATTTTGCTCTGCAAGGATAGGCATTCCCGCGGCAACCCTTCCCACAATAGGAATTTCAACACTGTTATTGTTCCCGTTATTCTTCTTACCACTGGTATCAATTATAACTTCAAGCCCTCTTGACTTATGAGGATGGCGGGAAATATAACCTTTCCTTTCAAGTGCGTTTAAATGGTCACTGGCTGCAGTAGGGGATCTGAAAGAAAATTTCTTTTGTATCTCAGGTATTGTGGGCGGAAAGTTAGATTCCTCGCGAGACTTAGTTATGAAATCCAAGAATTCCCTTTGACTTCGGGTCAGAATATTATTCGTCATTGAGTATTCCCTCTTACTATACAGTATACTGTAAATCTTTACAGTTGTCAAGAGGTTAGAAAAAATTCTTTATTTTAGTAAACTTATAGGGCTAAAATTTTAGGTTGGCGTGAAATTGGTTTGTTACGAGAGAGTCTTGGGGTCCGGCTCGCTCGCTTCCGCCCTCCGGGCTCATCCTCCCATTGGTCGGCGCTCGCGAGCGTTCGAGTTGCCAATGAGGCTTGGG
>JAUWXV010000285.1 GCA_030616165.1 bacterium
CCGTATCTCTATATGCTGGCTCACCTGTAATAAGAAACCCGTGCGAAAAGACATAAAGTAATCTTGCCTGGCTGACGAGTGTTCCTACTGCTTTATCTCTTCGACTCCAGTCACGATTCAGGTTTGCATGAAAAAAACCACTTTTGTTTACTGCTGCCTCAAACCAGCGGGGAAGAAGCTCATTTTCAAAATGTTTATGAAACCACGATAAGGGGAGAGAGGCAATATCAGGCATAGCTTATTGGCCTTAACATATCGTCATCTATTTCAACTGAGATTGCCTGGCAAAGGACGTCAATAGTAATAATCAGTCGTGATTTCCCCTTAACCTTTTTAACAATACCCTGTACTCCCTTAAATGGGCCATAAGTCACCTCAACTTTTTGATCCACAGTAAAGTAATTGACTTTTTGAATTGAAACTTTTTCACCTAATATTTTGCGGATAGAATCAATCTGAATTTCCGGAATGGGAGCAGGAATATTATTAAATGAAACTAAGTGCACTGCACCATCAGTCTGTAGTACATGTAATCTATCCTTAAGAGGGATTTTTACGAACAGATAACAGCTAAACAGGGGGATGGTTACTTTTTTCTTTCTATCACTCCATTGGCGGAGGGTTGAATATAGAGGCAAAAAGCTGGTGATACCCTTTTGCTGTAATAGTTCATTAACCTTTTTTTCATGACGGCTACGTGTTTTTAAGGCGTACCAGCGAGGTTCGGTATTTAGCTTACCATAAATTGATTCTGTAGGATTCATCTATCAAATCATTAATTCATTTTCTGAAATGCAAAAATACCCTAATAAAATTCCGGGACAACTCCGCTGTGTCGGTCACATTCCAACAGCTGCCAATCCCTTGCAAATTAAAAGTTTTACACGAAATACAAAAATATAAAGTGCCTTTAAATCTAATAAAATTATTTTACAGCTAAAATAATTTAAAAAAAATGCCAAATCCAAAATTACTTAGATAGAGTTTGTGAGCAAATTCAGGTAGGTGGGATGGTGGAAGAATACCTGCCCGCCGTAGCGTGCGAAGGCGGGGAATGTACATAAAATATAAAAAATGAAGTGAATGCATTTGCCATAGGCATTCCTATGGAAACGTGAACTTTATGGTATTAAAAACGCTGCATAATTTTTGTGACAACATGTTTGGTATTTTTTCTTATGTAAGCGCCTAACGGAATTAAAATTTTATTCAAAAATATTTTAATTTTATGTATTTTTTAATAACTTGTAACTTTTACATTCATCATGAAATATGGATTGGTGAGATAATAATAATTTCAAGAACATTAAAACTATTAATCCAATGTGTAAAACTATGTATAGGCAAAAATTATTAGCCAATTTATTTTGTATAGTCCTTGTATTTCTTACTCAAAATATTTACACTCAAGTACAAACATTTAAATGCGCTTACAAAGTTAACTCCGTAAGTTTCAGCCCGGATGGCAAATATATCCTAAGCAGTAGTACTGCTTATACAAATGGTCCTATAGATCTATGGGATATTACAGGTGGTCTGGTCAAATCCTTTCGAAGTTATAATGACTATAATAATTCAGTATGTTTTAGCCCTGATGGAAAATATTTTGCCAATTGTGCTGGTAACATATTGCAATTATTTCCATTAGAGAGTGGGAGACTTTATATTACTCTCGGACACTCTTTTATTACATGTTTTAGTTTTAGTTCTGATGGAAAATATATTATTAGTGGCTCTGAAAATAAAACTTTAAAATTGTGGGATCTAACTACTTTCAAGGCAATTCGAACATTTGAAGGTCATTCTAAAGATATCCTTTCTGTTAACTTTAGTCCTGATGGAAAATATATTATTAGTGGCTCAAAAGATAAAACAATTAAACAGTGGAATGTTGAAACCGGAGAAAATGTTCGAACCCTTATTGGTCATTCTGGTACTGTTACTTCTCTTTGCATCAGCACTGATGGAAAATATCTGGTTAGTGGTTCAAAAGATACATCTGTTAAATTATGGGAATTGTCAACCGGGGATAATATATCTACGTTCATAGGACATATGATGAACATTACTTCAGTAAAATTTAGTCCTGATGGAAAATATATTGTTAGTGGTTCAAAAGATAAATCTGTTACAATTTGGGAGGTGGCTACAGGAATGAAAATTCGCAGTTATGTTGGACATACTGGCGATATTAATTCCATAGATATTAGTTCTGACGGAAAATATATTATTAGCGCTTCTGATGATAAAACATTAAAACTTTGGAATAGCAATTTGGATATTATAACTTCCTCTGATAATCTTAAAAAGGAAACTGATGAAAGGTCTGTTACCGAGACAAAACCTGCTATTATCTGGCAAACTCCATATTCATCGGATGAAACAAGCAAGATTCCAAATTACACCATCAGGGCATATATTCAAACCAATAGCCCTTTACAAAATGTAAAGATATATCATAATGCTACAAAGATTGACTATGATATAACTGATTATTTTACTGAAGCAAAATCGAAATATGATTTGAATTTTGAAAAAAATATTGTGTTAACTGAGGGTAATAATCAAGTAATAATTGAAGCAACCAACTCAACAGGTTCTGTTACGTCTGAAGTACGTTTGATAAATTATGCCAAATTAACTGACTACACAAAACCAGGTATAATCTGGCAAACTCCACATTCATCCATGGAAAGCAGCAATGTTGCCAACTATACTGTTAAAGCATGTATCAAATCAAATTTAACTATAATACAGGTTGCTTTGTATTTAAATAATTCCTTATGGGCATTTGAAAAAATTTTTAAACCGACACTATATCCTGAATGTGCAGTAAATTTTGAAAGAAATATCGAACTTAATCCTGGAAGTAACGAAATTAAAATTGAAGCAACAAATTCAGAGAATGAAAAAATATCAGAAAGTCGTATTATTAATTATCAAATCGGAGAAACTGAACGACGCCTGGCCTTAATAATTGGTAATGCCGATTATTCACTTGGAAGAGCTCTTGCAAACCCTATCAATGATGCAATTGCTATGTCGGAAGTTTTAAAAAAGGTTGGATTCGAAGTCAATACTTATACCAATGCTGACCAAAAAACTATAAAAAAAGCTATGGATGAATTCGGAGAAAAATTGGAAGATTATAATGTCGGATTATACTATTATGCCGGACATGGTGTCCAGGTAAATGGTACAAACTATATCATTCCTATTGATGCCAATCTGAAAAAAGAACAAGATGTCGATTACGATTGTGTTGAAGTAGGCAGAATACTCGGTAAAATGGAAGATTCTGGTAATGAAACAAATATTATTATTTTAGATGCTTGTCGTGATAATCCTTTTGAACGCACATGGAGTGGAAGAAGCATAAGAACCAGAGGTCTTGCATTTATGGCTGCACCTTCAGGTTCAATAATTGCTTATGCCACAGCACCAGGTAATACTGCATCAGATGGTCCTGGTAAAAACGGACTTTACACTGAAACTTTATTGGAATGCATTCAAATGCCAGGTTTACAAATAGAAGAAGTTTTTAAGAATGTTCGAATATTAGTCGAAAAGAAATCAAATAATACACAAACCCCTTGGGAGTCTACATCATTGAAAGGAGAATTTTATTTTATGAAATAAAAAAACCACCAGCAACCAGCCTGTACCATTTTTCGGTAAGAATACAAGAATCTTAAAAATATACAATTATCCTACCTTAGCCAGATATAAATTAATATCGTTACTATTGCTAAAACTATCCATTGAATACGCCAATCGGACAGACTTTTAAATTGTTCAAACTTTCGTGACCAATTAATTGTGGTTTTCTCAAGTTTTGCAGTTTCGGTTTTCCGGGTAAAAGCAGAAACACCGAACAATACTGCAATTATTATTAAAGTCCCCCATAACCCGCGATAAGCAAAGTTAAATGTTAGTTTATGATGCAGGAACGGGAATATCTTTTCGCCACTCTCAACACCAATTAATTGATCTGCGACAAATATTGTAGCTAAAACAACACCTGTTAAAACAGATACAAATGTTCCTTTCAGAGTTACTTTTTTACTGATAATACCAAATACAACAGCCGGCATTACAGGAAAAACAAGGTAAATTGAAATTGTTTGCAAATATTTATACAACCCTTCCTCAGTCTTGTAAACAAGATAAGCTGCCGCCAGACCAAGTAAAGTGGCTATAAGAATCACAATACGCCCAATGAAGACCTGCCTCTTTTCAGAGGTTTGAGGACGATATTCGACAATAAAATCCCGGACCGTCATTGTTGAAACAGAATTCATTACAGCAATAAGAGAAGATATAAGGGCTGCCAGAAGAGAAGCCAATACCAGGCCACGAAGCCCTACTGGTAGCAGATTATTTAACAACAAAACAAAGGTTTGTTTGCTTTCATTTTCTTCTAATCCTGGGAAAAGAGCCAGGGCTATTACACCTGGTAAAGCAAAGATAAAAATGGGAGAAAATTTTAGTAATGTAGAAAACATTGCACCCCATC
>JAUWXV010000211.1 GCA_030616165.1 bacterium
TATGGGGGTTGTTTGTTTCGGCGAAAAAATAGGCGAGATTCCCAGAGGTGCTCATGGTTCAACATTTGGTGGAAATCCACTTGTCTGTGCAGCCGCCCTTGCCGCTATTAAGTATATTGAAGATTTCAAACTTCCTGAAAAGGCAGATGAACTTGGTAAATATTTTATCCAAAGATTAACAGAGATAAATTCAAAACTTATCAGAGAAATCAGAGGGCTTGGGCTTTTAATAGGGATAGAACTCAAAAAAAGGTCTTTTGAGTATGTTAGAAAATTGTTAAATCATAAAATCTTGGCAAATCCCGCAGGTCCAACCGTTTTACGCTTAATGCCTCCATTAGTTATAAAAAAAGACCAGATTGACGAGGTAGTTGAAAAAGTAGAAAAGGTGTTGAAAGAAGATGGATAATGTCTCGTTTTTGAAAGATTTACTAAATATTTACAGCCCATCCGGAGAAGAAAAGGAAATCTCCAATTATCTATGTGAAAAGTTGAATTCGCTGGGATTTAACACTTATTGTGATGAGGTTGGAAATGTAATAGCAAAAATTGGCTCTGGAAAACCTGATATTATCTTATTAGGACATATAGATACTGTTAAAGGATTCATAGATATAAAAGAAATAGATGGAAAGATATATGGCAGGGGTTCGGTTGATGCAAAAGGTCCTTTTGCTGTTTTTGTGTGTGCTGTAAACGAAATCAAGGATATATTAAACAAATCTGTTACGATTATCGGAACTGTTCAGGAGGAAGAACGCTCGAAAGGTGCAAGATATATTGTTGGCAGGTATTCACCTGATTACGCCGTAATTGGAGAGCCAAGCGGAACCAGCGGTATAACACTCGGATATAAAGGAAGCCTGGAGGTTGAGTACAGCCTGAAAAAGGAAATGGTGCACCATTCAGGAAAGGATTTAACAGCAGCAGAACAGGCAATAGATTTCTGGAATAAAATCGAACATTTCTGTACAAACTTTTCAAAAGGTAAAAAGATTTTTGATGCACTTATACCTTCATTAATTTCAATTAATTCCTTAAATGACGACTATACTCAGGGTGTAGTTGCTGAATTAAATGTCAGAACGCCCGTTGACTTTGATGTAGAGAAATTTAAAGATTGGATAACCTCAAATAAAGGTGAAGGTGAAGTCAAATTTATCGATTTTAGACCTCCTGTAAGGAGTAGCAAAAACAGCAAACTTATCCGCTCTTTCATCAAATCCATAAGAAGGCACGACGGTGAACCTGTCTTTAAATTAAAAACAGGAACATCGGATATGAATGTCGTAGCAGAAAAATGGAAATGCCCGATATTAGCATACGGACCCGGCGAATCCTCACTCGACCACACACCTAATGAGAACATATCAATTGAAGAATATAAAAAAGCAATCGAAATATTAAAATATGTTATCCGTTCTTTATGAATATTTTTAGTACGAAAATAGCTGTCCTATCATATGACATAAAATTTAATAATTAGGGTGAACAAGCCTGCCCTTCGGGTTCACCCCTACGCGATTCCGTAGGGGCGGGCTTGTCCGCCCTCTGGCGGGCTTGTCTCCGCCTCTGGCGGGCTTGTCCGCCTCTGGCGGGCTTGTCTCCGCCTCTGGCGGGCTTGTCCGCCTCTGGCGGGTTTACCCGCCCTTTCTTTATTTTCATGTATCGTGGCGCTGCCCAGCAGCATTAGTGTTTATCCCGAAAATTGAACCACGAATTACAAAGATTAAAGAGATTAGATGTAGGGACAGAACAGTGCCTGCACACTGTGTTCTGTCCTTACAATTATTTTCATGTTTCGTAGCTCTCTGAAAGAGCATGAGCGTTTAGTTTAAAAATTAAATCTTGATAAGTTTTGGTAGGACAGACATTCCTGCTTGCCTTGGGGTCTGTCTCTCCGTTATTATTGTTAAAAAATAATGTCTGACTTACCATCCTTTGCAAAAATTTTCATTTTAAAAAATATTTTTTTGAAATTTATTGATATTTCATCTTTAAGGTGTTATATTTATATAAAGATTATAATCTACTCATAATATCTTATTTTAATGGGGGTCAAAATGAAAAAATATTATTTTATCTTCCTTTTTTCACTTTCTTTAATTCATACAACGATTTGCTTTGCTCAAACCGAAGTCAGCGAAAAAATTACAGTAGATACCACCTGGACAAAATCTAACAGCCCATATATCGTAACTGGAACTGTAAATATTTATCCCGGTGCAACTCTAACTATAGAACCAGGTGTTGTTGTAAAATTGGATTCAAGCATTTCTATCCAGATAGGCGGAGAATTAATTGCACGAGGTACAGAAACCGATAGTATATACTTTATTCAAAGCGAACAAGGCACAAGATGGGAGAATATTAGATTCATAGATTCAAGTGTTGATGCGGCCTATGATGATGAAGGCAATTACATCAGCGGCTCCATAATTGAATATGCACGGATTGAAGGAGCAGGAAATAGCGGGATTTATTTAGTCAATGCTTCACCCTTAATTTCCAGAAATACAATATCGGGAAATACCACAACCCAATTGGGTTGTGGTGGTGGGATATATTGTTTACAGTCTTCACCTTTAATTTCTAAAAACACAATATCACATGATACATCTTTTTATCATGGCGGTGGTATATACGGTGATGAGTCTTCACCAACAATTTCTGAAAATAAAATCTCTTTTAACAAAGCATATTATAGTGGTGGGGCAGTATACTCTTCTGGCGGTTCACCAAAAATTTTAAAAAATATAATATCCAATAATAAAGCAGTTGATAATGGTGGTGGCATAAACATATTTTGGAAAGGTAAGTCATTTTTCCCTGCACCAAATATTTCTAATAATGTAATAACATATAATGAAGCATTGAAGGGAGGAGGCATATATACAGATTGTTGGGATTTTGATTTAGCAATTTATGCCAATGAAATAAAGAGCAATACTGCAACTTTAAATGGCGGTGGTATATATTTAAATTCAGTTCCACCTAATATTAATTATAATAACATATTTAATAATACGCTATTTGATACTTATCCGGAAGTTATTTTTGATGTAGATGCTAAAAACAACTGGTGGGGAACGACGGATAAAGATTCAATATCTGCACACATTTATGATTATTGGGATGATATTACTCTAGGAAAAGTTTATTATGAACCTTTCCTTTCTTCTGCAACTCCAATTAATATATCTTCAATTACATTAAAAACTGATAATACATATTTTACAAATCTAACAACTTTATCAATTCTTGATACCTTATACATAGAACTTACTGCAACAGATGGTGATGAAACTAATCAAGACACCACCGCTGCGTATGTAATTAATGAAAGTAAAACAGACAGTATTTCTGTTAAATTAATCGAGACCTCTTTAAATACTGGTATTTACAGAGGTATTGCCTATTTTTCAGCGGAATCGGATGATACTTTAGATGTAATTGGTGCAGAAAAGGAAGATAACATTAAAATAGTTTCTCCCGCAGACACCGATGTTTATAAAGAATTTTTATCTATTGTTCCTGTTGAATTATACTTATTTAATGCAAACGTAGAAAATAACAACAATGTTATTTTATATTGGAATACAAAATCAGAAACAAACAACTATGGTTTTGAAATTCACAGAAGTATTAATAAAGTTAAATTTGAAAAAGTTGGTTTTGTCATTGGAAATGGCACAACATCAGAAATGAAAAGTTATATATTCACTGATAAAAATGTTAACTCAGGAACACATTATTACCGCTTAAAACAGACCGATTTTGATGGCTCTTATTATTTTTCCGATATAATAAAAATCGAAATCAATTCACCAAAAGAATTTTCCCTGCACCAAAACTATCCAAATCCATTTAATCCTGAAACAACAATAAAATACCAACTACCTGAAAAATCCTTTATTACATTAAAAATTTATAATATCCACGGACAGGAAATAAAAATACTAATTAATGATGAAAAACCTGCTGGATATCATTCGATTAATTGGGATGCAACTAACAATTATGGTACGAAGGTTTCTTCTGGAATTTATATCTATCAACTTAATGCCGGTCATTTCATTCAGACAAAAAATATGATTTTGTTAAAATAAAAATGAACCAATTTAAAAAACTCTCGCAATTTGTATGATATTGACCAGATTAGCAGTCATGCTGAATCCTGTGCTGAACTTGATTCAGTATTATTTCAGCATCTATTTATTCCAGCATCTATAATGAAGCAAATAATAGATTCCATCCCGAAACTTCGGGACGCAATGACGCGAAGTTAATCTGTCATTGCGAGGAGTCCCGGGTACTCGGGACGACGTGGCAATCTCACTAATTTCTGCTGGCGAAGGTGTTCTTCACCTTCGCCCTTTATTAATCTCTCTCACATAATTTCAAATGTTACGTCCTATAAAGACCTGCCTTATAAGTTATAATTATCTAATAATATATAATAAAGTGAAAATTTATATCGGTTTAATCTTTCAATTTTTAAAGTATTTCTTTTTATGGAAAAAATCAAGATTCATTTGAAAAATTTTAAATCAAAAGAAAATAATATTTTTAAAAAATCTCTTGACATTTATTTCTATTTTGTTTATAATTTTTAAAAAGACATTTAAAAAAAAGGAACTTTTTTATGAGAGGAACAGTAAATAAGGTTATTTTAATTGGAAGATTGGGTGCAGACCCTGAACTGAAATATATGCCAAGTGGAGACCCGGTAGCAAATTTTAATTTGGCAACAGACGAATCATATAGGGATAAAGATGGAAATACTCAGGAAAAGACAGAATGGCACCGGATTGTTGCTTTTCGAAAACTTGCGGAAACATGCGGAGAATATTTGAAAAAAGGAAAACTGGTATATATAGAAGGTAGAATACAATCCAGAAGTTGGGAAGATAAAAATGGAGTGAAAAGGTATACAACTGAAATAATTGCTTACACTATGACGATGCTGGGCAAAAAAGGAGATGTAGATGAAAGTGCAACAGATCAACCAACACAGGATACAAATTCACAAAAATTAGAAAGTGAAGATGAAGACCTTCCATTTTAGTAAACCCTTTGATAATTTCCAATACAGAGAGTTTAAAAAATCCGAGATAGATATATTATCTCGGATTTTTTGTATATTATTCACAGCAGTATTTCTATACTCTTTCTTAAATATTAAGTGTACGGAAAAATCAGATAAAGTTAAAAAAAATGGTTTCAGAGTTGGTGTAGTATTCGACGCTGGTGGGAAAGATGATAAATCTTTTAATACTGCTGCTTGGGTAGGTGCAAGCCGTGCAGTAAAGGATTTTGACATAATTTTAAAGGATGTCGAGCCTGGTGACCCTTCATCTATTGAACCTGCCATAAGAGCACTGGCTGAAGACGGATTTGATTTGATATTCGGGATTGGTTTTGCAAGTGCGCCTTATATTGAGAGTGTTGCGGCAGATTTTACAAATATAAAATTTTCAATAATTGATTCTGAAGCAAAAGGGGATAATGTGAGTTCTGCTGTGTTCAGGGAACACGAAGGAGCATTCCTTGTTGGGATGATAGCAGCAATGGCAAGCAAATCGAAAACTATAGGATTAGTCGGGGGAATGGATATTCCTTTGATAAGAAGGTTTGTGATGGGATATGAGGCAGGAGCCAAATATATAAACCCTGAAATTAATGTCATTGTTAATTATGCAGGTGTGACAACAGCAGCGTGGTCTGACCCTACAAAAGGAAAAGAACTTGCATTATCACAGTATTCAAGGGGGGCTGATGTTATATTTGCCGCTGCTGGCGCTACAGGTTTGGGTGTCTTTGGCGCCGCTGATGAGGTTAATAAATTGGTTATAGGATGCGATTCAAATCAAAACTGGATTAAGCCGGGTCTTGTACTGACAAGTATGATTAAAAGAGTGGATGTCGCCGTATATTCAACAATTGAGGATGCTTTGAATAAAAATTTTAAGCCCGGAAAACATATTTTCGGATTGGATAATAATGGTGTGGGGTACGCAGTAGATGGATATAACAAATATTTGATAACTGAAAAGATGGTCCAAAAAGTTGAAAAAACAAAAGAAGATATTATATCAGGAAAACTAAAAGTACCCGATTATTATGAAACTTTGCGTTGAAATGAAAAAAATAACAAAGCGGTTTGGTGATGTGGTGGCTAATAATGATGTGAATTTTTCTGCCTGTTCTTGTGATATACACAGTATCGTGGGGGGAAACGGAGCCGGGAAAACTACACTGATGAAGATTCTATATGGACTGGTAAAGCCGGATAAAGGTGAAATATTTATAAATGGCGAATCTACTAAGCTTAATTTGAGTGTTTCCGGAAGCATTGGAATTATTGAAGAAACAGATGAAAATAAGACAATCGAAAATCAAACCGCTGTTGTTACTCCGACTCAGACAGCTAATGTTAAACTTGG
>JAUWXV010000170.1 GCA_030616165.1 bacterium
ATTGTTTAGATGACGAACCATGGATCTCATGGATAAAATTTTTCAAACAAATATTTGAAAAAAGTCCTGCATTAAAAGAATTTTGGGATAAAAATAGTATTTGGTATTCAACTGAATTTCAGGGTATCTTAAATACTTAAGTGAAAAAAGACTAAATATGCTAATTATACATTAGACAAATTTTTAAATATATTTTAATTATTTTTCTTTATTTAATTTTGAAAGTTCATTATCTTTTAGTAATGAAGTAATTTCTAACTAAATGTACTAATTTATTTAAGAGTACAGAATATGGATATATCTAATAAAAATTATTTTATATCAATAATTGGTTTTAGTAAAAATGAAAAGCTTTTAAGTGATAAAAAGTTAATTTCCACTATTTTGAAAAATTTAGTAGAAATTGCTGATATGAAAGCTACTAGAGAACCAGTTATAACTAAAATAGAGAATGAACCTGGACTTGAAGGGTATATACCTATTGATACCTCAAATATTACAATAAGTACTTTTTTATTAACAAGAAGTATAGTTGCTGGAATACATACATGTAAAAATTTTGATTATAAAAAAGTTATTATATATTTAAAGGACAGTTTCGACCTCGAAAATGTAAAATTTTTTTATTATACTGATTCAGATTTCAGACCAATTTCTGATGTGTTATTATAATTGTTCTTGATATTTTTCACGCAGTTACTGATCTCATAATAATCTGTCCTTGACGAAAATCATCAAAAGATTAAGAAATTTATTTCCTCTGATTTAATAATTACTAAAAATCAAGGAGGTTAAAATGAAAGCAAAAATTTTTGTTTTTGTGGCAATTTTATTAATTCCTTTTAATGCTCTTTCTCAGTAAATTGATAAAGAGAAAGTTTTAAATTCTAAAGTAGCCATAGAATTATTATCAGGGCAAATAATTTACGTTAAAGTAATTGAAATTGAATCTGAATCTATTAAGATTTCTAAATCAGACAATACTGAACAAACTTTATTATTTTCTAGGATAAGAAGAATTTATAATGAAAAAAATAAAATTATTTATAGAAGTAAACTTTCTGTGGTAATCTGGGGACACCATACATATTTATTGATTTTCGGGTTGAATTTTTGTATATTTTTTTATTGCAAGAATTGCATGAGTGGTTGTTCCGGATTATACCCACCATGTTACAAAGCGGGGCATCCGCCGGCAGCAGGCATTTTTCATTGATGGTGATTATCTTGCCTATCTCAGCATTATGGCTGAATGGTGCGGTCGTCATGATGTTGAAGTATGGGCTTACTGTTTGTGGCACATCTCAAACTTTTTATTAGACGCATGCTTTCACCAAAAAAACGAGGAAGAAAACTAAAAAATAAAAACAAATAATTATTAAATATGGGATATAAATGACAACAATCGTATATAAGAAAACCGAAATAGCAGTAAAACAACTTGAAACTGCAATAGATTTATTTCTAAATCATAAGGATTACATTTGTGCAATCACATTGGCTGGTGCCTCTGAGGAAATTTTGGGAAAATTTGTGGAGCAAATGGGCAAGAAATCAGCTCACAAATCTTCAGCCGAATCACTTAAAGCAAAATTTAATCTAACTATTAGTAATAAAGAATTAAACTCAAGATATTTAAATTTTGCAAGAAATACTCTTAAGCATGCAAATATAACTGACGGAGATACTGTTAAGTTAGATGCTCAGACAGAAGCGATTTCGTTAATAATTAGGACAATTGATAATCTCATAAAACTCGATAATTCATTTAGTTTCAATACACCGGATTTCTTTTATTTGTTAGATAATAATCGTAGAGATCTGCTATTTAATACGTAAATTCGGAGACACAATACTAATTATTGACAACATACGCATAAATTCGCCGCCACAATACATATTTCCTGTCAACATAGTTAGAAAATCATACATTATTCATTCTCAAAACACATCAAAACGATTTCGCGGGAAATACCATATTGAAACCGCACGTTTAAAAAATTGGGATTACGGTTCAAGCGGATATTATTTTGTCACAATTTGCGTTAAAAACCATTTATGCGTTTTTGGAAATGTGGATGATAACAAAATGATATCATCAGAAATCGGCAAAATCGCTGTAGGAAACAGGCATGCCTGAAATCCCTGCCTATAATTGATAATCGTAGAGACGTTGCAGGCAACGTCTCTAAAATCTTCTCTGCATCCCTGCCCGCCTCTGGTGGGCTTGTCTGCCTCTGGCGGGCTTGCCCTTCGCCTCCGTGGTTCAATTATCTTAATTCGCACTTCTCTTCACTCTTCCCCTTTGTGCCTCTATTCTTCATTCTTCATTCGTACTTCCTCATTCTTCCTTCAAATAAATTCAGGGACACAACACCTATTTCTTGACAATATGGTTAAATAATTATAAATTTCTTATGCCTCGATTGTAGGGGCGAACCCGTGTGTTCGCCCTCTATTAAGTACGAAATTCAGGCACACAACACTAATTTCTTTCCAATCTGCTTAGAAAATCATACATTTTCGTATGGCACGATTGGCAGGAGTTGTCGCACCTGAATATCCTCGTTTACTCAAATAAAACTCCAACCACATCACTTTCCTATTGTCATTCCCGCGAAAGCGGGAATCCATTTATTTCTTTACCTCCAAACTATTTAGGGTCTACTGAAAAAAGAAATTATATATATTAAATCCCTTTTCACACAAATCATAATGCCAAATCATATTCATGGAATAATTATAATTGATAATCGTAGAGACGTTGCATGCAACGTCTCTAAAATCTTCTCTGCTGGCGTCCCTGCCCTGTGGGTTTACCCGCCTCTGGCGGGCCTGTCCTTTGGATCCGTGGTTCAATTATCTTAATTCGCACTTCTCTTCCCTCTTCCCCTTTGTGCCTCTATTCTTCATTCTTCATTCCCAAATCGTCATTCGTGTCTATTTCGGGGACACAATACTAATTATTGACAACATATTCATAAATTCGACAACACTATACTTATTTCTTGACAATATATTTAAAAAATTATTCATTTTCATACATCACGATTGTAGGGGCGAACCCATGTGTTCGCCCTCCTTTCTAATAGCCAAAACCTAACAGCAAACACCTAAAACAAAAAAGTTCTTGACTTAACGAATATTTTTTACTATATTTATAATTAGTTATTTATAACAATAACAACAGGAACAAAACAACACAAGGTTATCATGATATCAGAAATACTTTCTCCCAAAAAACGAAAATTTATTTCATTATTAATAACTCAAGGTTTTAAAAAACCTGTATCAAATGAAATTGCAAAAGAAATAGGAATAAGTCTTACTACATATTACAGGTGGCTCAAAAACGAACAACTCTTAAAAATCGCCGAGCAGGAAAAAGCAGTCGATTTTAAAAAACAGATGCCTGAAGTTATGGCAAAATTGGTGAAAAAAGCAAAAAACGGAGATACAAAAGCCATAAAGATTTATCTTGATATATTTTATAATCACATAAACGACAAAAATGATGAAGAAATCCTAACACCTGATAAAGCCATCGATTTAATTCATAAGGCAAGAAAAGAAAAAAATGACAACGAAATTAAAAATCAATAACTTGCATAACACCTCCGTGTTATTTGGATCCACCTTTAGCAGACGACCGAAGCCCCCCACGCAACTGCGGGCTTCAACAACACCCTCTGTCATTTCGACCGAAGCCCCGAGAGACTTCGGGGCGCAGTGGAGAAATCTCCCTCATACATCGCTCGGAATGATAAAAAAGATAGTTCTGAAATACTCGCTTATGCGGGAATGAAAAATTTAATATTAATAGTTATCTGTCATTCCTGCGAAAGCAGGAATCCATTTTCTTATGGAGTAATGTCGCACTGAAAAAAATCTTTAAAAATTCACTATCATGAATTACATAAAAACATTAATAACAATCACTTCCAGAATTACAAAATGATAAAAATGATAATTTTTAATCAATTTTTATCACAAAATGAGCAAAAATTCTCATAAAATGGTCGTATTTTATCAAAAAATGACAAAAACATATCACCATTCCGCTCCTGCGATTATTCCCCTGGTTATAAACGGGCAAGGTTAAAAATTACTCTGCAGTCCGAAATGAATTTTGGCGTTGGCAGGGCTGTCTCCTTCCCCTATTCCATAATCAAATCCGATTAACCCAATTTTCGAAGATATGCGGAATCCAAATCCGTATCCAGATCTAAAAAGTTTAGATTCACTCCTTTTAATATATCCCCCATCATAAAAAAGAAATATGCGTGATTTTTCACCAAGAAGGTATCTGTATTCGAGTTTAATAAGGCTGACAGTTGAGCCCCGGAACTGCCTTTCCTTGTATCCTCTCAGAGAGTTTGTTCCACCCAGCGTAAATAACTGACTATACGGTATTTTACCTTCAGTAGAAGATATTTGAGCGCCATAAATATGCGAATAAATCGAGCCCTTCTTTGTCGTCGGCATAGAAATCCGAAGGTCAACCGTCATCTTTTTATCCAGAAATTCTCTTGGATTAGAATTACCCGAAAGATTCTCACCTTTAAGATTGTTCCTTTTTCCGATAGAATAAAAAGTCGAGTAAAAAATTCCCTTTCTTGGATTAAGTCTGTCGTCTCTGGAATCATAATCAAAACCAATTTTCCCGTAAATCATCCTTGAATCCGAAATATTGTATTCCGATTTTCCGAACTTATCAGGTATGGTATTTTCATATCCGAACGTCAAAAATCCTGATATATTGTTAAACAACGGGAGATTGAATTCACCGGCAAATCCCCTTTTAAGATATGTTGAATCCTCAACCGACTGGTTGAAAAATACTGACATATTTACAGGAAAATTTAGAAAATAGGGTTCACTATACTGTAAATTTAAATCCTGTGAAAATCCACCTCTATTTTCCCATTTTACCGAAACCGACCTTCCGGTTCCGAAAAGATTTCCAAAAACAATATCTATGAATCCATTTATCTGTCCTTTTGATGAATTACCTCTCGAAGGCAAATACCCTAAAATACCGCTGAAATAATTGGAGGATTTCTCAATAACTTTTAATAGAATTCCATTTTTTGAAGATTTAAAAGTTATAAGTTCCGGTTTCCCATCAAGTTTTATAAATTCAAGTTTATTAAATCTTTTAGAAACATTATTCAGCAATTTCTGGTTAAAAAACTCACCCTCTTTAAGACGGCTTTCTCTTATTATTAGATTCTTTTTAGTAAAATTATTACCTTCTACGGCAATAGTGTCAACCTTTACGGGCGAACCCTCATTTATATAAAATTCAAGCAAAATCTCGCTGCTTTTACCAATATCCTCAAAACATTGCTCTTCGATTTCAACTTTACAGAACGGATATCCATTTTCTTCATACCATTTAATAATCTTCTCTATTCCACTTTCAATACCTTTTTCATTAAAGTAATCTCCTTTAGAAATACCAAAATTTTTCGATAATATGTCACCAGATATTACATTGTTCCCATTAAATCTAACTGCTTTTATCCTTATCTTTTCACCCTCATAAATGTAAATTTTTACACCTTTTACCGATTCGCTATCTCTTAATTCACACAGCGAATCAATCCGCACATTATAATAGCCCAAATCTTTATATTCATTTAATATTTTTCCCAAACAATCATAAATCCTGTCGTAATCAAACTTCTCTTTAAAATCCTCTGCCACTTTCCCGATTAGATAATCATCAGAAAATACATTATTTCCGATAAACTCAATATTTCCCACTTCTCTTTTAATCTCAGAGCCTTTAACATTAAAAGAGAATAAAATAATCAATATCAAAAATATTATAAATGGTTTAGTATACATAGTTAATTTTTAAAATAAATAATTAAATAATTTATTTCCTGACACCTTTTTTTCAAAAAAGGTGTCCCAAAAAACTTTAACATAAATTAGAAAAATGCTCTCATTTCAACCCTTCCGATATGGAATATTCCTCTTTTTTCTTTATAACCTGAATACTCAAAGTCCGCAGTAATATGATTAGCGATACGATATTGGAAATTCAATTTCAATCTGAAATTATCCCCCGGTCTTTTACCCTCAGCCATTTCGTAGGCAAGAATATCAACCTTCGGGTTTGTCTGAACCTTAAACCACTCAAATTCACCATTAATGCGACCCTTATTAGTAAGAGAATATCTGAATGACGGCATAAAAGAGATATAATAAAGACTTAATTCATTATAAATTGAATTATTTTTTTCCTTACCTAATTTGAATCTCGCCTTATATTCGATTCTTATTTCAGGTTTGTAAAAAAACTCAATATTAGCACTATTGGAAATAATATCTCTTCCCCATGATGGATTATTTGAGAAAATTCTCATTAAAGATTTATTTTTGAGATTGAGCAACAATCCCATATTCCTTACAAAGTTTGACTTTATTTCAACTGATCTTTCAAAAAAACTTCTATTTTCGCTTCTTTCTACAAACTGATTATTAATTAACGATGAATAATTCAATCTCACTCTCATATAAAAATTCTTAATGTTTTCAAAAAACGTAAAATCCTGCAGTATTGAAATATTTCCAAAAAAAACATTGCTGTTTTTTTGAACATTAAATGATGGAATACTGAAAAAATCCGTTTGTTTTTTATTTTTTGACTTTTCTTCAAATCTGAATATGGATTTGGTTTTTAATCCTTTTAACATTTTAAAAATTATATTCTTATTGTCTTTATTCAAAAACTTTGAAAAATTAACATCAACAGTAGAGCCAAACTTAATTCCTTCTACAGAATGAAATTCATCTGTTGCAAATGTTCGAGTAATAAAATTGCCGTTTCTATCCGGATAATATTCACCAGTCATATCATTTATGGAATAATCCCCTTTCCCCTCTTCTACCTGAAAATAGACCCTCCTCTTTTTTGGTGCTCTCTCACTCGAAAGTTGATAATTATTCTGTAAAACTATTCCACGATTTTTCGTAGAAAATCTTATTCTTATATCGCCGAGGTTTGTAATAATATCTTCTCTGTTATCAGCAAATTTTTTACTCCTATTGATAAACTCTGCGGATGCAGAAAAATTACTTCCTTTTCGGAAATTAAAACCAATATTCCTTGTAAATGCCTTTGATGACGGAGAGAAACAGAATTTATCGAACACCTTATCTTTCCTGAGACGAAATGAACTATAACCTGAAAAGATGTTACCCTTCTTATATTCAATTTTCCCGCCGATATTGCTGAAGTTGAATCCATTATCAGTTATAAAATCTGTGGCTTCTTTTTTAATCTCTCTCTCGAACTCAAATGACGGTTTCAAAGAACCGAATTTATAAAATATATTCCCCATCTCCCTTATCCAATCGCCTGAATAATTATCATTTAGATGACTGCTTTTTATAGATTCTCTCTTGAAGAAAATATATGGTAGAGATTTATGTGAGATTTTAATCTCCATAGAATTTCTACCCGATTTCACATATTCACCAATCCCGAATTTTCCGAGAATAGCATTAAACAAAATGTAAGGGCGGGGAGATATTAGTGCATTAACTTCCAGTTCATTCTCCCCTTTTATTTCATCGCCTTTCAAATCCCATTTTCTGTGATATTCAACCTCTCTTGTTCTGTCAATACTGTAAAAATTTTCATCCCTCTTTTTAAGTTTTGCTGAAAAATTGACTTTACCAAGATTTAATCCTTTTATTGAAAGTGCTTTCGGGGAAACGGATAGACCAATATTCACAGCACTACCGCTATTTTTCTTATTGGTAAGACCACTACTGTTTTGACTCAGAGCAAATTCCGAATTAAAACTGATATAATCATTTGGCTTAAAATCAAGTTGAATATCTCCAACACTCCTGCTTTCCCCGCTTCCGATAATTATTATCGGAAGATAATCACCTTTACTCCTTCCCATCCACCTGTATATTTCTCCGCCCAAAAAGTCATAATCACCAGCCTTATCTCCAACTCTTGAAAATGTAACCTTGTATTCTCCGAGATTCTCACCAACATAAGAATAATAAATCGTTCCGAGAGAATCTACC
>JAUWXV010000283.1 GCA_030616165.1 bacterium
ATCAAAATAATAATAACAAAATTGGGTCTGACCCCTTTGATGGACAGAAGATTAAGATAATCGACTATTATGCTCTGAAATAGAACTCCGAATACGAAAAGCAGAATCCATTTTATATTTCTAAAACTAAACATCAATAGAGAAATTCATTTTATATTAATCACAGCAATTTCACTAAAAGAACATTAATTAATTCTATTTTTAAAAATTTATATTTATCGAAGGATAAATTCTGGTTTTCTATCTGAAACAATCACAAAAACCTCTTCAATAGATGGAGAATCGACAAAAATTTTCAACACGACCTTTTTTGACATTCCCGGAATACTATCCGAAACTTCTGAAACAACACCGACAGGTATTTTGGGTGGATAAATTTGACTATAACCGGAAGTAATAATAGTATCACCAACAGCGACATCAGAACTTTTAGGAACATTGCTCATTTCAAATATATCCCCTGTTTTCCAATTTACAATTCCTGTTGCTCTTGTCCTTAAAATTCTTGCACTGACTCCAAAATTTACGTCATTCATCATCTGCACCAAAGAGCTCTCTTTTCCCACTAAATATGTCTTTCCCACAAGCCCTTTTTCAGTAATAACAGGCATATTCTTCTTCACCCCATCATTTTCACCAACATTTATCTGAATGGAATTTATTATTTGATGAAATCCCTTTGAAATAACAACAGCAGATAAATATTTTAAATTTCCGCTTTTTTTGAACCCAATCATCTTCCTTAATCTTTGATTCTCAATATCAGCATCTTTTAAACTGGTATTTTCCAGAGTCAAATATAAAACCCTTTCTCTAAGTTCCCTGTTTTCATCAATAGTATTAAATACAATCTTCACCCAAGCAAAGTTTTGCTTGATTTTTCCTGTAAAATCGATTATTTTCGCCTGCAAACTCTCAATCTGTTCGTTTTCATTAGTAATAAGCAAAAACGAAGATAATACTATTGCAAGAAAGACTGTTATATATTCTTTAAATATATAAACATTTTTGAAAATTCTTACCAATATTGTATCCTCTCTTAATTTAAGTTTATTAATTATTTAGATGCTGAAATAAATAGATGCTGAAATAAATTCAGCATGACAGCCCAGTAATATTTATAAAAAATTGACAATATAAAATTTGACAAAGTTTTGTTTTTAAATAAGAACAAAAAATTTTAATATTTTTTATAATCTTCTGCTTTTAATTAAAACTTTTTCATAATATTCAATATCGTCGAGTACTTTTCCGGTACCCCTAACCACACAGGAAAGAGGGTCTTCTGCAACATACGTAGGGAGGTTTGTCTCTTCTCTTAATCTCTCATCTATACCTCTTAACAGAGCCCCTCCTCCGGTTAATATAATTCCTCTATCAAGAATATCAGCAGAAAGTTCTGGGGGAGTTCGTTCAAGTGTTATTCTTACTGCATCGACAATTGCATTAACCGGTTCGCTTAATGACTCTCTAATCTCTACAGAGCTAACTTCTGTTGTTTTAGGAACTCCCGCTATTAAATCTCTTCCTTTAACCGATATTGATATTTCTTCATCGAGTGGAACCGCTGAACCTATTGAATGTTTTATTTCCTCTGCTGTTTTCTCACCTATAAGGAGATTATAGTTTCTTTTAAAAAATTGAATAATGACTTGATCCATCTCATCGCCACCAATTCTTATTGAGGTTTCTGTCACTATTCCCGAAAGGGCAATTACTGCTATTTCAGTTGTACCCCCACCTATATCGATTATCATATTCCCAACAGGCTGTTGGATTTCAATACCTACACCAATAGCAGCAGCCATTGGTTCAGAAACCAGATATACCTCTCTTGCACCTGCATGCTCAGCAGAATCTCTAACTGCCCTTTTTTCAACTTCAGTAATCCCGGAAGGAACACTGACAACCATCCTCGGATGGATAAATCTGTTGACCTGAACTCTTTTGATAAATGATCTGAGCATATCCTCTGTAATTTCAAAGTCTGCTATTACACCATCTTTCAGTGGTCTAATTGTCAATATTTCATCGGGTGTTCTCCCCAACATTTCTCTTGCTTCCCTGCCAATTGCAACTATCTGTTGTTCCTGCCTACTTACTGCAACTATTGACGGCTCATTAACAACTATACCTTTACCCTTCACATATATTAAGGTATTAGCTGTTCCAAGGTCAATTGCAATATCATTTGTAAAGAAATCAAGTAAAGAAAATCTCATTTTGCCTCCAATTAATGTCTGAATTGTCTGTAATCTGTAAAAGCCATCGTGAGATTGTGTTTATCGGCTGCTTCAATAACTTCTTTATCTCTTATAGAACCTCCGGGTTGAATAATTGCTGTGGCTCCAGATTTTGCAATTAATTCTACGCTGTCACTAAATGGGAAAAAAGCATCTGACGAAACTGCGGAACCCACAAGTGAAATATTTAACTTTTCAGCCTTTCTAATAGCAATTTCACATGAGTCGACTCTGGACATTTGACCGGCTCCAATTCCAAGTGTCCTATCCTGTGATGTGAATATCACTGCGTTTGATTTTACATATTTAACTATCTTCCATCCGAATAACATTGCTTCTACTTCCGATTCCTCAGGCTTGCGTCTTGTTACAACCGCCAACTGCTCTTTACTTATTTTGTGCTTATCATGTTCTTGAACCAAAAATCCTCCACTTATCTTTTTGAAATCATATCCATCCTTCTTTTTATCGGAAAAATCTTTTTTTCTCTTTAATAGAATAAGCCTCTTTTTTTTTGAAAGAATTTCAACGGCATCTTCGTCGAATCCGGGCGCTATAACGACTTCGATAAACATCTCCGATAATTTTACCGCGGTATCCTTATCGATTTTTCTATTAAATGAAAAAACTCCCCCAAATGCAGATATCGGGTCACATTCAAGAGCCTTTTTTAAAGACATAGTCAAATCCTCATCTACTCCAACTCCACAAGGATTGGTATGTTTAATTACAGCAGTGCAGGGCAAATCAAAGATACCAGCAATACTCAATGCAGAATCAATATCGATAAGATTGTTAAATGAAAGTTCTTTGCCATGAATTTGCTCGTAATCAAATATCCCTGCCCTCGAATCTTCTTGAAACTCCGAATAAAGTGATGCCTTTTGATGTGGATTCTCTCCATACCTCAAATCTTTAACTTTACATAGATTCATTGCAATTATTTCAGGGAGTATTTCTTCATCTTCTTTTTTACCTGTAAGAAAATTTGATATAATCCTATCATATTCAGATGTCATTGAAAATACATTTCTGGCAAGTTTCATGCTTGTATTTATAGATATTTTCCCATTATTTTTTTTCAATTCATCAAGGATTTCAGAATAATTTTCAGGACTTGAAACGGCAATAACATCCGCGTAGTTTTTTGCGGCTGCTCTTAAAATTGATGGACCGCCAATATCGATATGTTCCAAAGAGTCTTCAAGTTTTAAACTTTTCTCTTTTATTAATCTTTCAAATGGATAAAAATTTACCACTGCCATATCTATGGTAGAAATTTCTGCTTTTTTCATATCCTGCTGATGCGAATGAGAATCTCTTTTTGCAAGAATCCCTCCGAATATTATCGGATGTAAAGTCTTTACCCTTCCCTCCAGTATCTCAGGGAAACCAGTTACCTCTGAAACCTTCTTAACATCAATTCCCTCTTTTTTTAAGAGTTCAAATGTCCCGCCGGTCGAAATAATTTCTATGTCGAAATCTCTCAATCCTCTTGCAAATTCGACTATCCCTTTTTTATCAGATACACTTAATAGAGCCTTTTTAACTTTAATCATTTTTTCTTTTTCCATTTTCCATTCACTATAAAAAAATTTTTAACCTTCTCCTTTATTATACGCTGAGTTTTAATTAATGAACAAAACTTTGATACATTTTTATGAGATTGCCTCTATCAATCCGCACTATCACGAATTGAATACTTTATTACAGGACATTACAAAATAAACAAAGATCCTGAAACAATACTGAATCAAGTTCAGCACAGGGTTCAGGATGACAAAAAGAACGAAATATATACTTGTTCTATATACCAAATCTATCATTCAGCCTATTTAAGCAAGACTGAATGACAATTTTTAATAAAGTTTTATAATGAAAATGTTTCTCTTTCATTATTCTTTTATTCTAAATAACCGCATTTTCATCAAAAGAGAGATACATTTTATCAGTATTTACAGTAGCTTTAATACCCACTGGAATGGTGATTTTTCCCTTTATATGTCCAAATGAAAGATTTTTTATTACTGGAATATCAAGATTTGATGCAGTATCATCGATAATTTCATCAACGTTTGGACCCTTATAATCCTTTTCTTTTGATTCACAACGAGTAAATTTTCCGAAAATCAAACCGCAAGCCTTATTAAAAATACCACACAGCCTTAATTGACTAAGATACCTGTCGATACGATAAGGTTCTTCGTTGGTGTCTTCTAAAAAAATTATTGCATCTTTCAAATCAGGGAAATAATCGGTGCCCAATAATGAAGAAAAAACAGATAAACACCCTCCAATCAGGATTCCTGTTGATTTTCCTCCTTTA
>JAUWXV010000252.1 GCA_030616165.1 bacterium
TTTTTCACCATCTTCCTTCAAACTCCAGAGATTCTTAGCCCTGCGATTTTTGTTATTCACTACCAAAGATTGAGCCAATCTTAGAATATTTTTAGTTGAACGATAATTTTGTTCAACTTTAAATATTTTTGTATTTGGAAAATCATTCTCAAAGTTCATAATGTTCGAAATTTCCGCACCACGCCAGCCATATATTGACTGATCATCATCTCCTACTACACAAATATTTTTATTCTTCTGTGAAATGAGCCTTAATAAACGATACTGTGCAAGGTTTGTGTCCTGAAATTCATCTACTAAAATATATTTAAACTTTTTTTGATATTTGCTCAAAACCGAAGGATATGCATTAAATATCTCTATAGGTTTTATCAACAAATCATTAAAATCAAAAGCATTGTGACTTTTAAGAAATTTCTCGTATTCAATGTATACATCCTTTACTATCGAGTCATACTTGTCCCAATCTTTTATAACATATTCTTTCGGGGAAATAAGATGGTTTTTTGCATAATCAATTTTTCTATAAACAGTCTTTGGTAAAATAGTTTTAATTGAATATCCAACTTTTTCTATAATATGTTTAATTACATTCAGTTGATCCTCCTCATCATAGATAAAAAAATTATTCTTGTATCCTACAAGTTTAGCTTCACGTCTCAAGATTTTACAGAATTTTGAATGAAAAGTTCCAATCCATAGACCGTCGTATTTCAGCGTCTTAAAACTATTCAGTCGTTCACCCATTTCATTAGCCGCTTTATTCGTAAAGGTCAAAGTCAAAATCCTGTTAGGAGGAATACCCTTCTTAAGAATCAGGTGTGCAATCTTATACGTAATTATTCGGGTTTTCCCACTCCCAGCACCTGCTATCACCAGTATTGGTCCATCGGTATGCTCTACTATTTCTCTCTGCTCAGGACTTAAATCCTTTTCCCAATTTAATCTTTTTACAGTTTTCATAATATCTAAAATCCAATTATTTTAAAATAGAGTATTTGTATTTACTCATTGAGTTTTTGCTCTCTTTTAAGTTGGCGGCGCAACTCATCAAGTTTTCTTTTTGCCAAAAAATGCTCTTTTGTATTTCTTGAAAAAGTATGATATCCATCCCCTCTCGCTACAAAGTAAAGATAGTCCTCATTGGCTGGATATATGGCAGCCAAAATTGATTTCCTCCCCGGATTACAAATTGGTCCCGGCGGAAGACCACCATAACGATAGGTATTATAAGGCGAATCTATTTCTAAATCTTCATTGAGTAGGCGTCTCGGACCATCACTTATTATATATTGTATAGTTGGATCAGCCTGCAGTCTTATATTTAACCTTAATCGATTATGAAAAACTGCAGAAATAATACTCCTCTCCTCATCATGAACTGCCTCTCCTTCAATTATAGAAGCAAGTATAACATAGTCCCTAAGTGTAAATTCAGATTCTGATATATTTGCTATTACAGAATCGGTTAGTATCTTTTTAAATTCCTTTATAAATATCGTGATTATCTCCTGTTCATTCATTCCCCAGTAAAGATTATAAGTTTCGGGCAGAAGGAATCCATCAAGGGAAGGAGTCTCAAGACCAAATGACCTAATAAATGATTGGTCATTTAATAAACTTATAAAATTCTCTTCATCCATTCCAATCTTTTCTTGTAAAATAGATGCAATTTTTTCTGTTCTCGATCCTTCGGGAATAGTAATCTTTTCCTGAATATTTTCGCCTGAATAGAGCAACCGCAATAAATAATAGTATGAAGTTTCTCCCGGAATTTCGTATTTGCCAGTCTTGAGTTTCTTTTCATACCCAAAAAGTTTAGATATCCAAACAAACTCTTTCTGACTGTCTATTACACCATCTTTAAATAGAACCTTGCCAATTTCAGATAGACTGGAACCTCTTTCTATTTTAACTATCCTTCGATTTTCACTTTTTACACCAATTCCATAAGTTGAAAAAACAACAAATACAATATATACCAAAATAATAGTGGTTCCAGAAAAAAGAACTCCACTCATAAAAACCAACACCAACTTCTTCCTGTACAATAAAATCACCGATAAAAAAAGAATTAAAAATAATAATGAAAAAATCTCAAGAATAATAATAAGTGCCATATAAATAAAATGAATTTTATAACTTTATCATATTAAAAAATATATCTGCTCGTTCGTCAATTTCTTCTTTGGTAAGATATTTGAATCTCTCAATTCCAAAACGCTCTACACAGAAAGATGAAACAACCGTACCCAAAATTAATCCCTTTTTATACTCAGAGAAATTTAATGAACCGGATTTGGCAATATACCCCATAAATCCCCCTGCAAATGAGTCTCCGGCACCAGTCGGGTCTAAAACTTCTTCTACTGGATATGCAGGTGCAAAAAAGAATTCATCATTATTGTAAATGAAAGACCCGTGTTCACCTTTTTTGACTACAATTATTTCAGGTCCCAATCTGTTTATTACCTTTACCGCTTTTATAAGATTAAATTCTCCCGATAATTCTCTGATTTCGGAATCGTTTAGGACTATCCCGTTCACATTTTTTAACACATTTATCAAAGATTCTCTCTTTCCATTAATCCAGAGATTCATCGTGTCCATTATCACAAATTCAGGATTTTTAACCTGGTTAAGAACCTCATTCTGTAAATCCGGATCAATGTTTGCCAGAAATACAAACTTACTTTCTCTGAATTTTTCGGGAATTTTTGGCTTAAAATCCTGAAACACATTGAGGTGAGTATATAAAGTCTCTCTCTGGTTAATATCTTTCTGATATTTTGCCGCCCATCGAAAAGTCTCCCCCTCTTCAGTATAAACCCCACTAAAATCAACTCCTCTCTTTTTAATAAAATCGAGGACTTTATTATCAAAATCACTGCCTACAACAGCAACCACTCTTACTGGATTTAAATAAGAAGCGCTTGCAGAGAAAAAAGTTGCCGACCCTCCAAGTGTTTCATCCACTTTCCCAAAAGGCGTCTCGAGAGTATCAAACGCAATTGAACCAACTACCAGTAAACTCATATTACCCTGTCCATATCAATAGTCTAATTTAAAATTTTTATTCACTTTTTAAATCCAAATTCGCAGCAACTTTCTCATCACTGATAGAGATAAATTTAGCATCCCCCCATAACCTTTCTAAACTATAATAATCTCTTGTCTCCTTCTGAAAAATATGTACAACTACATCAACATAATCAAGAAGAACCCACTGTAAATATTGATATCCCTCTTTATGCCACGGTTTAATATTAGATTTTTCAAGTTCCTCCATAATAACATCAGTTATTGCTTTAACCTGCTTATCAGAATTCCCAGAACAGATTACAAAAAAATCTGTGATAGAGGTCAATTTACGAACATCCAATATTATTATATCTTCTGCCTTTTTTAAAAGAGATAAATTTGCTATCTTATTTGCCAGTGTCTTCGAACGTTTTATCAATAATAATCCCTCATTTATAAGCCGACAAACTCTTATAATCTTTACCAATTATCACAGTAACGTCAACCATAAGGTCGCTTGAAATTTGTTTTATAATGTTATCAGTTCCAAGAATACGAGCAACATCTCTTGCTGGACTAAGTTTTTCCGAACGGTCTATAACAATGGTCTCTCTCACATCGAAGTAGTAATCACTCTTTCGCATACCCAAAAGGGTATAATTTCCAGTCTCTATAACATCAAATCCATTCCGCCTGAGAAAGTCAGTGAACTTTAGGGCTATTCCCTTAATACCACACCCATTCAGTACTTCTATCTTATAAATCCTCCTTTCATTATCTTGTCCTTCATTTTCTTCGATTTCATCAATACTAAAAGTTATCTGTTTATCATTAATTTCACCTTTTTCAGCCCTTAGCAATGAAATTGAAAGATAAACGACCAAAAAAATAGAAATTAAAAAAGAAATATTTAAAAAAAGATTTTTATAATTCCTTTTTTCTCGGAAATCCTGAATTCCCTTTTTGGGCAATACTTTTCGCCTTTTTCTTTTAACCATCTCTGAATTTTTATCCTGATATTAAATTTTTAAATAATTGTGGACAGACATTTTTGTCTGTCCTGCCTTCCTTTATTTTTTATTTATCCTTATTACTCGGGATTAATTGGAAATGCTCAAATTTCACATATGATGAGTAAAAAACGATTATCTTTAGTATTTTAAAATTATTCGAAATTCAATAAAGATTCGTATTTTAAAAAAAATAACCGAGATTAATTTTCTCGGTTAAAAACATTTTCCTATTTTAAATTCAATTTAATTTTTTACCAGAACCAAAAATTGTCATCATAATAATAATCATAATAATGTGGAGTAAAATTAAGACCGGGAGTGTACGTTTTAAAACTAAATCTGATGATTGTATTTTCACTCGGCTGATATTTTAAATCAAAGTTCGGCAGAAAAATACCATTATTGATGCTCGAAAAAGACTTCCTGTTTGAATTTAGGAATGATGGCTGAAGCATATATCCAAATTGAAATCTCAACTTCATAGCGTCAGATAATTTATAGTGAATAGTATTTGTATAAAGTCCTGTCATACCACCAAATCGCCCGCTCGAATAGAACATAGAATACGATTGATTCATTTTAAATCGCTCTGGATTAAAAATTGAAAGCCGCTTAGGTAAAAGAAGACTACTTTTTAAAAGTAATTTCTTTATTTCTGGCAGTTTTCCTGATTTTGTATTATTTAAATCAGTTTTAACCTGCGAAAAAACAATACTTGAAGATGATAATAATAAAAGAAGGATAAATATATTAATCAATATCTTTTTCATAACTATAATATATTAAATTTTAACTCAAAATGTCAACTATTTTTATAAATTTTTTTTATGCTTTTTTATTGCATAGAAATATTCAGAAGATTGGGTTCGATAATCGAACCCCTACATTTAATCCAAATTATTTAAAAAATTTACATTTATTGAGAATAAACCGTATTTTTACATACATTTAAGTATATCTTAACGTGTCATGTCGAGTCCCTGATACTCGGAAATGCATCTCTATTTTTTTTTGAGATTCCTTGACTCCCGGGGTTGGACGATGTCAGAACTTTTTTCAACTAACTGGTTAATATGGGGACACAATACTTATTTGTTTTTATTTTTTAGTTTTCCTCCCCGTTTTTTTAGTGAAAGCATGGATTCAATGAACGAAGTACGAATGACAAATAGAGGCACAAAGGGGAAGAGAGAAAAGAAATACGATTTACGATAATTGAACCGCTGAAACGCAGAAAAAAGGATTTATGATTTTAG
>JAUWXV010000072.1 GCA_030616165.1 bacterium
AAGTTCTGGATTAAGAACCTCAAAATTGCTGACATTTTTCACAATATCTCCTGCTTTAAAGACTCCAGCACCTTTAAAACGAAGATTAACTTTATCTGGTCTTTTGTTTATTAATTTCAATCTAACCTGTTTCAAATTCATCACGATTTCAGAAACATCTTCACGAACCCCATGGATTGTCGATAATTCATGAAGTACATTTTCTATCCGCACAGATGTAATAGCTGTCCCAGGCAAAGATGACAAAAGAACCCTCCTTAATGAATTTCCTATAGTAACACCGAATCCCCTTTCCAGCGGCTGAACTATAAATTTACCATATATATTTGAATAAGTCGATTCATCTAATTCTATACTCTCCGGCATCTGTAAATTCAAAGAATTCATAGATATCCTTTCTATATTTTTTAGTATATTAAATTAATTAAATCCTCGAATATAATTTTTTTAATATTACTTCGAGTATAACTCAACAATAAATTTTTCATTAATCGTAACTGGTATATCGCTTCTTTCAGGTATATCAACAAATTCACCTACCATATTTGCCTTATTAAGTGAAAGCCAGGGGAACTGTTTTCCTTCTTTGACTTTTCTCATCGAATTATGAATCAATTCCAATTTCTTGCTTTTTTCTCTGACTTTAATTATATCCCCCTTTTTCACAAGGTAAGAAGGAATATCCACAATTTTATCATTAACCATAAAGTGTCTATGTCTGATCAACTGTCTGGCAGATTTTCTTGATGGAGCAAAACCAAGACGAAATGTAACATTATCGAGCCTTTGTTCGAGCATCTTCAGCAGATTTTCGCCGGTTATACCTCTTTCTCTTTCCGCTTTTTGAAAATAATTTCTGAATTGCTTTTCAAAGATACCGTATATCTGACGTGCTTTTTGCTTTTCCCTTAATTGAATCCCATATTCTGAAACTTTGAATCTCTTATTTTTTCCATGCTGCCCAGGAGCAAAACTCCTTTTCTCAAACGAACATTTACCACTAATACATCTATCCCCTTTTAAAAACAGTTTTTCACCTTCCCTACGACACAATTTACAATTTGGTCCAATATATCTAGCCATATTATTTTCCTATACTCTTCTTCTTTTTGGTGGACGGCAGCCATTGTGAGGAATCGGAGTAACATCCTTTATGGAAGAAATCTCAAGTCCTGCTGCCTGGAGTGACCTAATTGCCGATTCTCTTCCGGAACCAGGACCCTTCACCAAGACATCAACCTTTTTCAGTCCAAGTTCCATCGCTTCCTTTGCAGCTGCTTGGGCTGCTAATTGTGCTGCAAATGGCGTGTTTTTTCGAGAACCCTTAAAACCCATTCTCCCAGCTGATGACCAAGATATAACATTGCCATAAATATCTGTCAACGTTACTATAGTGTTATTGAATGTAGATTTTATATTTGCTACTCCATTTGCATCAACTTTTTCTTTCTTTTTTGTCCTTTTCCTTTTTGCTTTTGCCAATTTCCAACCCCATTTTTTATTTAAGTATTTTTATTTTTTCTTTCTTTTCGCACCAATAGTCTTTTTCCTTCCTTTTCGCGTTCTTGCATTTGTTTTTGATCTTTGACCACGAACCGGTAAACCCTTTTTATGTCTGAGTCCCCTGTAACAACTAATATCCATCAGCCTCTTTATATTCATCGAAACTTCAGCACGAAGTGTTCCCTCTACCTTATAATCAGTGGAAATAATCGTCCTTATTTTTTTCGTCTCTTCATCGGTAAGTTCATGAACCCTCTTATCAGGATTCACATCACATTCTTGAAGTATTTTACCTGATGTGGATTTGCCTATACCGTAAATATACATTAAAGCTATTATGACTCTTTTATTTCTGGGAATATCAACTCCCGCTATACGTGCCAAAAACACCTCCTTTTTATAAAATAACTTTTATCACTATATAAACTTAATTTATCTATAAAAATAGTCTTTTCCTTAATAAACAATTATCCTTGTCTCTGTTTATGCCTCTTATTCTTGCATATTACCCTTATTACTCCCTTTCTTCGAACTATTTTACAATTTATACATATCTTTTTCACAGATGTTCTTACTTTCATTTTGAACTCTAAAATTTCTATTTTTTAAATTTATCCCTTTATAATTTTCGTGATTCAATTAATTTTCTACCCGTCTATTAAATCGGTCTCACTTATACCTATAAATAATTCTTCCCTTAGTTAGGTCATAGGTAGAAATTTCAACAGTAACCTTATCACCGGGTAGAATTTTTATAAAATGCATCCTCATTCTCCCAGAAATATGAGCCAAGATTTTATGTCCATTTTCTAATTGAACACGAAAGTATGCATTTGGCAATGTCTCAGTAACTATACCATCAATTTTAATTGGTTCTTCTTTAGCCAATTTTATTCCCTTTAAGTTAATATATCTGGATCACCGCCTGTTATTGCAATTGTATTCTCAAAGTGAGCAGATGGTTTTCCATCAGCGGTTAATACTGTCCAGTCATTTTCTGAAGTCTTCACTTCAAATCCCCCCATATTTACCATTGGTTCTATAGCAAGTACCATACCTTTGATTAACCTTCTACCAGTATGAGGAACTCCAAAATTTGGAACATCTGGCTCTTCGTGAACATTTATACCAACGCCATGCCCGGCAAGGTCTCTGACGACATTAAATCCCGCTCTCTCAACAACCTCTTGTATAGCACTGGAAATATCATAAAGCCTGTTGCCAATCCTCGCTTTTTGAATCCCTGCATATAAAGACTGCTCTGCAACTGTAAGAAGTCTCATCTTCTCTTCAGAAACCTCTCCCACTGGAAAGGTTTTTGCCGAATCACTAATATAACCATTTTTTCCCACACCAACATCTATACTAACTAATTGACCTTCTTTAATAATTCTCTTACCTGGAATCCCATGAACTACCTCATCATCAATTGAAATACAGCTGTTGGCTGGAAAACCGCGATACCCTTTAAATACAGGCAAAGCCTCAAATGAATGTAAAAATTCTACAATAGCATCATCCACTTTCTCAGTTGTAATTCCAGGCTTTACTATATCTTTCAACATTTCAAATAATTTTGCACTTATTTTACCGCATTCTCTTATTAACTCAATCTCTTGAACCGATTTTTTTATTACCATTAATTTTCATTCCATCAATGAAATGATATTTTTATGTATATTCCTTATATCATTATTCCCATCTACCTCAACAAGCAAACCAGAACTTTCATAAAACTCTTTTAGAGGCTGAGTCTCTTTTTTATAAACCTCAATCCTATTTTTTATGGTTTCTGGTTTATCATCTTCTCTCTGAATAACCTTTTCTCCGCATACCCTGCATACTCCATCCTCAGGTGGAGGATCGGTTAACATATTATATAATTCACCACATGACAAACATATTCTTCGATTCGAAAGGCGCTTGATTATTATATTCTCATCAATTTCTATATTGATAACTTTATCCAGAGTCTCACTATTTTTAGATAGTATTTCATTTAAAAATTCTGCTTGAGGAACTGTTCTCGGATAACCATCAAGTATAAAACCATTCTCACAATCATCATTTTTTAATCGCTTATTAACTATATTGTTGATCAAGGAATCTGGAACAAGTTTTCCCGAACGTAAGAAAGCTTCCGCTTCTATCCCTTCTGGTGTTTTATTGTTTATAACCTCTCTTAATATGTCTCCAGTAGAAATTTTTGGGATATTATATCTTTCTTTTAATAAATTTCCCTGAACACCTTTCCCGACTCCAGGTGCACCTAACAAGACAAGTCTCATTGTTTTATCTTCTCCCTCTTACTTTTCCAGTCTTTAGAAACCCATCGTAATGTCTCATTAAAAGATGTGATTCTATCTGCTGGAGCGTATCAAGGGCAACACCAACTATAATTAACAGGCTCGTACCTCCATAAAATGAGGCAAAGTTAAAATCAACATTAGTGAACTTAACTATAAAGTAAGGGAAAATAGCAATGAAAGCCAAAGCAATCGAACCAGGCAGTGTAATCTTCGTTAAAATATTGTCAATAAACTCCGAAGTCTTTTTCCCTGGTCTCACACCTGGAATAAACCCACCATATTTCTTCATATTATCTGCCACATCGACAGGATTAAAAGCGATTGCGGTATAAAAATATGTAAAAAACACAATCAAAATAAACTCAATAGACCAATAAATAGGTGATTGGAATGAAAATTTACTTGCCAGATACTGCATAACCTCGTTTTCTCCAAAAAACGTAGTTAAAGTACTTGGAACAAACATAATAGCTTGCGCAAATATTATCGGCATAACGCCAGCAGTATTTACCCGCATTGGTATGTGAGTAGACTGACCACCATAAACTTTTCTCCCAATCACCCTTTTTGCATATTGAACTGGTATTTTCCTTGTTCCTTGGGTTAAAACTACAACTCCAGCAACAGTAATAAACATCAATGCAAGTAAAAACAATTCGGTCAAGATTGTTCTATTTCCATTAATTAATTGACTCAATTCTACAAGTACTCCTGAAGGATAGCGTGCTATAATACCTATAAATATAATGAGTGATATTCCATTCCCGATTCCTCTCTCAGAAATCTGTTCTCCAAGCCACATAATAAAAATAGTTCCGCAGGTAAGTGTTATAACAGTAAGCATCTGAAAACCAAATCCTGGATTGGGAACAACAAGCTCACCACCCATCGCAGGCATACTCTGAAGAAAAACGCTGACTCCAAACGATTGAAGTACCGAAATCCCAACTGTACCATAACGTGTATATTGAGTAATCTTCTTTCTACCTTCCTCCCCCTCTTTTTGAAGTCTTTGAAAAAAAGGCACCACAGCACCGAGCAATTGAATTATGATTGATGCGCTGATATATGGCATTATACCAAGAGCAAAAACCGTAGCCTTGCTAAATGCTCCCCCAGCAAACATATCGTACAGCCCAAAAAGTGTATTGGAAGCCTGAATTTCCCTGAAATATTCACCAAGTGCAGAAGCATTAATACCAGGACAGGGTACATGTCCTCCAATCCGATAAACTATCAGTATTAAAAGGGTAAATATTATTCTCCTTCTTAATTCCGGGATTTTAAAAGAATTTTGTAAACTGTCAATCATAATCTTACTGCCTTACCTCCCGTTCTGGTAATTTTTTCTACAGCCGATTTACTGAATGCATCCGCCTCTACAGTTAGTGGTTTAGTTATTTCACCCCGTCCAAGAATTTTTAAATCTAACCTTTTTTTCTTTATAATACCAGATTTTATCAAACTGTCTTTATTTATAGTTTCGCCTTCAGAAAATTTTTCCAGTTGTTCAAGATTTACAATCTGAAACTCTTTCCTAAAAATATTAGTAAACCCGAACTTCGGAATTCTTCTCTGGAGAGGCATTTGCCCCCCTTCATACCCTGCTTTTCTTTTATAGCCAGACCGAGATTTCTGTCCCTTATGCCCCTTTCCACTGGTACCTCCATGACCTGATGATGACCCTCTTCCCAACCTCTTCTTTTTCTTCCTTGAATTTTTTGGTGCTTTTAACTCGTTTAGTTTCATTTTCAATCCACTTCTTCGAACTTAATTAGATGTTTGACTACATTAACCATCCCCCTTATCTGTGGAGCATCATCGTGAATTACACTATGGTGCAATCTTTTTAATCCAAGCGCATTTATTGTCCCTTTAATTCTCTCTTTCTGACCAATTACACTTTTTATTTGTGTTATTTTTATTTTCTTTCCCATACTATGTGTTGTTTAGTGGGCAACCCTGCGGGCTGCCACTACATTACTTGTGTTATTTTTATTTTCCTTCCCTATACTATATGTTCACAATTCTCAAATTTTCCATAAAACAGCAATCTATTCGAATACTTCAGAAAATTTAATTCCCCTTTTTTTTGTAATTGAAAGAACGTTATCCAGACTTTCCAAAGCCACCATTGTTGCTTTAACAACATTATGAGGATTTGAAGAACCGATAGATTTTGAAAGGATGTCCCGAATCCCCGCTGCCTCCATAATAGCTCTCACAGGCCCGCCTGCTATTACCCCAGTTCCTTGTGATGCAGGTTTAAGAAATACCTTAGCAGCACCATATTTGCCCAGAATTTCATGGGGAATAGTGTTTTTATAAATTGGAATACGAACAAGATTTTTCTTTGCATTCTCAAATCCTTTTGATATAGCATCGGTTACTTCATTTGCCTTCCCAAGACCAATACCAACATAACCATTCCCATTTCCAACAACAACTATCGCATTGAAACTGAACCTTCTTCCCCCTTTTACAACTTTTGCTACTCTGTTTATATGAACAACTTTTTCTTTTAGTTCTAAATCTGCAATATTTATCATAATTTTAATTTCTCTTTCAATTTCATTAATATATTAAACATAAATTAAAATTTTAATCCACCTTCCCTCACACCATCAGCAAGTGCTTTTATCCTGCCGTGATATTTATATCCACTTCGGTCAAAAACTATCTCTTCAATATTTTTCTCCAATGCTTTTTTGGCCAGATATTTTCCAACTTCTCTTGAAATTTCTGTTTTTGTTTTCTTTTCCAATCCTTTAGAATCTCTCATAACCATTCTGCCGTCAACAGTAAGAATAGTGACATTGGTTATGTCATCATTCAATTGAGCAATAATATTTTTCAATCCTCTGTAAACTACAAGGCGCGGTCGTTTGGGTGTGCCTGGTATTTTTTTTGTTATTTGTTTCTTAAGTGTTTGCCTCTTTTTTTTAAGTATTTTACTCTTTATCTTCATTATATCTTTTAAATCTGATTCATAAAATTAAACAGCTGTTTTTCCTGCTTTCTTTTTTACTTCCTCACCAACATATCTAATGCCTTTCCCTTTATAAGGCTCAGGTGGTTTAAAAGACCTTATTTTTGCTGCAACCTGCCCTACCAATTCTTTATCAATTCCCCTTATCTCAATTATCTGCTTCCTTAATTCCATATTAATCTCCTTTGGAGGAGAAAAAATTATTGGATGTGAAAAACCGAGATTAAATATTACACAAGAACCTTTTTTTTCTACTTTGTATCCAATACCAACTATCTCAAGAGTCTTAGAAAATCCATTTGTAACCCCTATAATCATATTGTTTATCAAACTACGAAACAATCCGTGCAGAGATTTCTGAAAATTATCATCAGAAAACCTTTTGACAAACAGAATACCATTTTCGATCTCCACTTTAATACGCGGATGGAGTATCCGTTCCAATTCTCCCTTTGGTCCTATGACTTTAATCTTTTGGTCTTTTATTTCAACCTTTACATTGTCAGGAATCTTAATTGGTTCTTTTCCTATTCTTGACATATTTTATTCCTTAAAATAACGGTTAAATCTTACCATACATAACAAATAACTTCTCCCCCTACTCTTTTCTTTTTTGCTTCAATATTCGTCATTACGCCTTTTGGGGTATTCATTATAGCAATTCCTAAATTGTTCCTAACACGAGGTACCTTATCAACCTTGGTATATATCCTGAGTCCGGGTTTACTGATTCTTTTGATACATCCGATAATACTATTCTCATTTTCATCATATTTAAGATATATTCTAATCAGTCCCTGTTTATCATCATCTATAAGAGTATAATTTTTAATAAATTTTTTCTCAAAAAGAATCTGGGTAATCTCCTGTTTCAGTTTAGATGAAGGTATATCCACCTTTTTGTATTTTGCCTTAGCAGCATTTCTTATCCTAGTCAAATAATCAGCTATTGGATCGGTCATAGACATAAAAAACTCCTTGTTTTCAATATTCAAAAACTACCAGCTTGCTTTCACAACTCCAGGAATTTGCCCCATAAGAGCCAATTCCCGGAAACAAATTCTGCATAACCCAAACTTCCTGATAAACGCCCGCGGTCTCCCGCATCTGGAACATCTATTATATTTCCTTACCTTATATTTTGGCTCCCTTTTTGCCTTTGCTATCAAACATTTCTTTGCCAACTTTTTAATCCCTTCTTCAAATCTAATCCAAAAATATGTTCAGAATAAAAATTATATATTTATTACACTCTATGAAAAGGAAATCCAAATTCCTTCAATAGTTCATATGCCTCTTTATCTGTTTTTGCATTTGTAACTATAGCAATGTCCATACCCATAATCATTTCTACATCATCATAATTTATTTCAGGAAAGATAATCTGTTCTTTAATACCTAAATTAAAATTGCCCCTTCCGTCAAATGATTTATCAGAAAAACCTCTAAAATCTCTTATTCTTGGTATAGCGATCGCTATCAACTTATCAAAAAACTCATACATAATATTCCCACGTAGTGTAACTCTACACCCTATTGGGTTTCCTTTTCTCAACTTAAAGTTAGATATAGACATTTTTGCTTTTGTTGGTACTGCTTTCTGGCCACTTATAGTTGTAAGGTCTTTTATTGCTGATTCAATGAGTTTCGGGTTCTGTGTTGCTTTTCCGACTCCTATGTTCAAGGATATCTTCTCCAGTTTCGGAATCTCCATAACATTCTTATAATTAAAAGTCTTCATTAAATTGGGAGCAACATATTCAAAATAATACTTTTTCAGCCTCAGCATATATTTTGGTTCTTCTTTCGCACTTTTTTCATCTACCTTATTTGCCATTTGATTTCCGAAAAATTATTTATTAAATTTCATTATAATTTATTTTGACCTCTACGTTAATAAATCAAGTACTTAAAATCATTTCTCCACAGCTTTTGCATACTCTTGCTTTTCTTCCATCTTCAAGTGTTTTAATTCCAACTCTGGTTGTAGTATCACACTTGGAGCATATCACCATCACATTTGATACATTAATATAGGCTTCCTTTTCAATAATTTTTTTTTTTGGATTCTTTTGTGTAGGTTTTGAATGTCTCTTAATTAACCGCACTCCCTCCACAATAATTCTCTTTTCTTTTGGAAATACCTTTAAAACTTTTCCTTTTTTACCTTTTTGATTCCCAGAAACAACCAGAACCATATCATTTTTACGAATTCTCATAACTAATTACTATCCAAATAAAATTTTAAAGTACTTCTGGTGCAAGAGAAATAATCTTCATAAATTGTTTTTCTCTGAGTTCCCTTGCCACTGGTCCAAAAATTCTTGTTCCCTTTGGTTCATTCTGTTCATTTATCAAAACAGCGGCATTTTCATCAAACCGAATATATGAACCATCTTTTCTTCTTATCTCTTTTTTCCCTCTAACTATGACAGCTTTAGATACTTCGCCCTTTTTTACATCTCCACCAGGTATTGCACTTTTAACGGTAACAACTATCACATCTCCAACCCTTCCATATCTTTTCTTTGACCCCCCAAGTACCCGGATACACATAGCCTTTTTTGCACCAGTATTATCAGCAACATTCAATCTGGTATATTCTTTGATCATTTTAAAACCTCCGTATCAAGCCAATTCTGCTTTCTTCAGTATTTCTACCAATCTCCATCTTTTTCTCTTACTCAATGGACGAGTTTCCATTATTTTTATGAAATCTCCAATACTGCATTTATTTTCTTTATCATCGACCATAAACTTTTTCGTTCGAGTAATATATTTACCGTAGAGAGGTTCTTTCACTTTCCGTTCAACTTTAACAACACAACTACCTGTCATTTTATCACTCACAACTGTTCCAAATCTAATTTTTCTGATTCCCCTTTTTTTCATACTTGCTTGGTCCTTGGTTTTCTTATACTTAATTCATATTCACGCATAAAAGTTTTTATTCGAGCAATTTCCCGTCTTATAGTTCTAATCTTCAGCGGATTATCTATTTGATGAGTTGCTTGCTGAAATCTCAAATTAGACAGCTCTAATTGAGCATCCTGTAATCTTAACTTCAGTTCTTCCAGAGGAAGTTCTAACAATCCATCCTTTTTCATAAATAAAATCACACTCCCCTTGTTTTTATAAACTTTGTTTTTATGGGCAATTTACTTCCTGCCAGCCTAACAGCTTCTTTTGCAATATTTTCAGGAATACCTTCCAGTTCAAATAGAATCCTCCCCGGCCTTACCACAGCAACCCAATACTCCGGTGACCCTTTCCCCTTACCCATTCTTGTCTCTGCCGGTTTTTTTGTTACAGGTTTATCCGGGAAAATTCTTATCCAAATTTTCCCGCCTCTTTTAATATATCTTGTCATTGACACTCTCGCCGCTTCAATCTGCCTTGCAGTCATCCAGCACGGTTCCAATGCCTTTATACCATACTGACCAAAACTCAACGTATTACCTCTCTGACTTTTACCCTTCATCCTCCCGCGGTGATGCTTTCTCCATCTTGTTCTTTTTGGCATTAACATAACATTTACCCTAAAAGTCTTTTATTCTGCTTTTGAAGGAGTACCTATTATTTCTCCCAGACATACCCAAACTTTAACGCCGATTGTACCATATGTGGTATGAGCAGTCACTCTCGCATAATCTATATCTGCTCTTAAAGTATGAAGAGGAATCCTGCCATCTTTATACTGTTCTTTTCGCGCCATTTCAGCACCAGCCATCCTTCCACTACACATAATACGAACCCCTTCTGCTCCCATCCTCATAGCGGACATTATTGCCTTCTTCATAACTCTCCTGTATGAAATTTTAGATTCCAACTGCCGTGCAATATTCTCTGCAATAAGACGTGCATCCAATTCTGGTCTTTTTATCTCATTTATATTCAATTGAACCTCTTTATTCGTTATCCTTTTTAATTCTTCTTTCAGTTTGTCAACTTCTGCACCCTTTCTTCCAATAACAATACCCGGTCTTGCAGTATTTATATTCAAGGTAATTTTCTGTGATGTTCTTTCCAGTTCAATTTTCGATATCCCCGCATTTTGAAGACGATTTCGAATATACTTGCGAATCATCAAATCTTCTTGCAATTTGCCAGCAAAATTCCTTTCATCAAACCAATTTGAATCCCAACCCTTTATAATTCCTAACCTTAATCCAATCGGATTAGTTTTTTGTCCCATGAATTACTCCTCGATTTTTTTATTCTTCATCTCCAACTACTATGGAAATATGGCATGATCTTTTTAGAATTCTTGTTGCTCTTCCCATTGCCCTCGGTATAAACCTTTTAAGCATTGGTCCCTCGTTAACTGCTGCTTTTTTAATAATAAAATCTCCCACCTCTACTTTATTGCTTCCTTCTCCGTGAATAATGTTGGCAACAGCAGACCTGATTGTCTTTTCAATAGGAAGCGAAGCCCTTTTCTGACAAAAATGCAAAATATTTAATGCATCTTCAACCTTTTTACCCCTAACTAATTCTAATACTCTCTGCACTTTTCTCGGCGCCATCCTGACATATTTTGATTTTGCTCTTCCTTCTATCATAACTTCAACTAACTTCTATTTTACAGCAGTAGAACGCTCTGAGACCCTCCCGCTGTGCCCTTTAAACGTTCTTGTAGGTGCAAATTCCCCAAGTTTGTGTCCAACCATATTTTCTGTAATATATATTGGTATAAACTGTTTTCCATTATGGACACTAAGTGTACACCCAACAAAATCCGGCGATATTGTGCTATCCCGCGACCACGTCTTTATAATCTTTTTCCTCTTTGTTTTACCTAATCCTTCTATCTTTTTTAACAACTTCGGGTCTATATACGGACCTTTTTTTAATGATCGAGCCATATCTATTTTTATCTTCTTTTAATAATATATTTATCAGAAATTTTTGTTTTTTTCCTTGTTTTAAGACCTTTAGTTATCCATCCCCATGGAGAGCAAGGATCCCTTCCTCCAGATGATTTTCCTTCTCCTCCACCCATAGGATGGTCAACTGGATTCATAGCAACACCACGCACTCTCGGTCTTCTGCCAAGCCATCTTGTCCTCCCTGCCTTGCCATAAGATATATTCTCATGTTCAAGATTTCCTATCTGACCAATAGTAGCATAGCATTTCAGCCTTATCATCCTTACCTCTCCAGAAGGCATCTTTACCTGACCATAACTGCCCTCTTTAGCGATTAGTTGTGCAGCTGTCCCTGCACTTCTTGCTATCTGACCACCCTTACCCCTCTTAATCTCGACATTATGAATAAATGTCCCTACAGGTATCTTTTCAAGTGGAAGTGTATTCCCAACTTTAATCTCGACGTTTTTGCCACTCATAACTGTTTCTTTTATCTTTAAGCCATCGGGCGCTAATATATACCTTTTTTCTCCATCAGTATAATGTAAAAGGGCAATACTGCTCGTCCTGTTTGGATCATACTGTATTGAATGAACCTTCGCTGGTATATTATCTTTATCACGTTTGAAATCAATTATTCTGTATTTTCTCTTATGCCCGCCGCCACGATGTCTTACCGTTATACGACCTAAATTATTCCTGCCGCCGCTCTTCTTTATAATCGCTATTAAAGACTTTTCCGGCTTCCATTCTCCATATTCTTTGAAAACAGGTACTAGTTTAAATCTCTGAGTTGGTGTTACAGGTTTATACTTTTTTAATAACATCTGAAATTAAACTCCTTCAAATAACTCAATCTTATAACCTTTTTCGAGAGTCACTATTGCTTTTTTCCAGTTTTTCCTCTTCCCCTCGAATCTCCCCATTCTTTTCTTTTTTCCTTTCACATTTATAACACGTACATTCCTGACCTTTACATTAAATCTATCTTCTATTCCCTTTGAAATCTCAATTTTATTCATTTTTGGATGTACTTCAAATCCATATTTATTCTCAGTTTCCTGAAAATGAGTAATCTTTTCTGTAAGCAATGGCCTAACTATTTGATTTATCGATTTGTTCATTTCCAAAACAGGCGTTTAGTTTTTTTAATGCACTCTCTTGTATTAAAAACTTTTCACAATTAAGTATATCATAAGTTGATAAAGTATCAACCAAACGAATAGTAATATTTGGAATATTTCTGCATGATTTGAGAATATTATCTGACTTTTTTTCTGTAACAAAAAGTGTCTCTTTATTGTCAATTTCCAAGGACTTCAAAATACCAAAAAAATATTTAGTTTTGGGTTTTTCAAAATCAAAGTCTTCTACAACAACAATCTCTCCCTTTTTCAGTTTATATGCCAGTGCGGAAATTCTTGCTAATCTTTTAACCTTTTTAGGAAGTTTGAAAACGTAATCATGGGGTTTAGGACCAAAAATTCTCCCACCACCTTTCCATAAAGGAGAACGGATAGTTCCTGCTCTTGATCGCCCTGTTCCTTTTTGTCTATAAGGTTTTCTGCCTCCACCTCTAACCATTGACCTATTTTTCGCCGAATGCGTCCCCTGTCTGCTGTTTGTCATCTGGGATATAACTGAAAAATAAATTGCATAATTATTGGGCTTTTTCTCAAATATTTCCGAACTTACTTTTACGCTCTCTTTACCTTTTGAACCATCTATTTTAAAAATTGGAAGTTCCATTTTTGACATCACTATTTTTCTCTATTGTAAGAATTATCTTTTTACAATCTCAAGTATCCCTTTATTAGGACCCGGCACACCCCCCTTTATAAAAATCAAATTTTTATCTGTCTCCACTTTTAATATTTCAAGGTTTTTAATAGTAACTCCTGAATTCCCCATTCTCCCCGCCATCTTCAATCCTTTGTAAACCCTCGAAGGAAAAGATGACTGTCCTAACGAACCTGGAGCCCTGACTCTGTCAGACTGTCCATGACTCTTTGGACCTCCCTTGAACTTATGTCTTTTAACGACACCGGCAAACCCTTTCCCTTTTGATATACCAGAAACATTCACTTTTTCACCAACAGAAAAAATATCTGCTTTTAACACATCCCCAAGATTTAATTCTTTATAATTATCATACTTGAATTCTTTCAATACCTTTAATGGTTCCAAATCTGCTTTAGTAAAATGATTTAACAATGGTTTAGTAGTATGCTTCTTTTTTTTGGGCAAAAATCCAATCTGAACAGCATTATATCCATCCTTTTCAATAGTCTTTATTTGTGTAACATAGCAGGGACCCGCCTCAACAACTGTTATCGCCACACTATCACCATTCTGGTCAAAAAAATTAGTCACACCTATCTTTTTTGCCAATAAGCCTTTCATTTTAAACCTTTATTTCAATATCAACTCCAGCGGGTAATTCAAGTTTCATTAAGGCATCTACCGTTTTGCTAGACGAGTTTAATATATCAATCAATCTTTTATGAATTTTAGTTTCAAACTGCTCTCTTGATTTTTTATCAACATGGGGTGACCTTAACACAGTGTAAACAGTTCTTTTTGTCGGAAGTGGAATCGGTCCAGATATCACTGCTCCTGTCGATTTGGCGGTTCTGACTATTTTATCCGTTGACTTATCAATTAGCGTATGGTCATACGCCTTAAGTTTTATCCTTATCCTCTGCTTTGTTGCCAATTCAAAACTCCAATATTTTTAATCAATATCTTAAATATATTTCTATAAAAAAATATCTTATTTTTAACACAATTTTTCTTTATTAAACATAAAAACTTTGGTAAATTTTGAACAATGAAAAGTAAAAACTTACCAAATTTTCGTCATTAAAAACACTAATTTAAAAAATTACTCAACAATACTTGTAACAACACCTGCACCCACTGTCCTGCCGCCTTCTCTTATAGCAAATCTTAATCCCTCCTCCATCGCTATTGGAGAAATGAGTTCACCTGTGATCTCAACATCGTCACCAGGCATAACCATCTCTACTCCATCTGGAAGCGAAACCGTACCCGTTACATCTGTCGTCCTAAAATAAAACTGTGG
>JAUWXV010000103.1 GCA_030616165.1 bacterium
TATTTATATATGTAATGAAAAAAAACAACCCCCTAACCCCCTTTGTTAAGGGGGAATTTAAAACCGCAGATTCCAGACGTTTTTTATAATAACAAGCAAATGATCATTAAATTACTTTTTTCAAATTAAATTATCTTACAAATATTATATTATCAATAACTTATATTTTTTTATTCAAAATCTTTGGGGGGTATTCAAAATAATAAGGCTAAGTGTCCAATTTAGGTAAATGGTATCCATTTTTTCTGCCATAGGCGGATCCGCCTTTAGCGGAAAAGTTAAGTAAATTAAAATATTAATCTTACCTCACATCATATCTTAAAAAACCAACAAAAGCCAGTGCAAAGAACAATACGTTAAAGAAGAGCAGCACGCCCCAGTAAAGCAGGACTGCCTCTATGCGGTTTTTCAGCGGCTCTTCTCTAAAATTGAAGCGGGGACGATCGCTGACATCCAGAAAAGAGTTGCTGTCAAATGTCGGGTCATTTTTTACCGCCTCACGAACTTTTTTTCCCTGATAGTCGTAATACAATGCTCTATATTCTCCCGAAACTCGATTAAAATAATCCAGGCTGCGCAGACCAGTCCCTGACAAGTCGGTGGCGATATAAACGAAGTTAGCATAGGGTGAAAGGCAGGCAAGATTTTTGGCAATTTTGTTTTGCTTATCAGTTTTCAAGTCCAGTTCGCTGCGAATTTTTCTGGCTTTCTCATTCTGAATACGATTAGCCTCATTCCATGCATTGCCGAAGTCCTTGCGGTATGCCTCATACATTGTCCTAAATTCAGCATCAACAGCCACTCGCTGCCGCACCTCATCTTGAGTCATAGTTTGAAATTTAGTAAAGAATTCACCATATTGTTTTTCAAACCTTTTATTCACTTCTCCCGACAAACTCCGTCCTAAGTTGTCTCGTTCAATACTTGTGAGACGGTCAAGTTCTCGTTCGATTTTGTTAACCGATGGAATGCGGTATAGTTGCGCCGAAATGTACGGACTAATGTTAGGGACCACCAGAATAAGCAGTACCCACAGGAAAAGGGATGTTAGTATTGAAGTAGACGAAAATCTTGAAAAGGTAGAAACCATAAGCCCCAGAAGATAAAATATGGAGATAAAGATTACAGATGCTAATATTAACAAACCAAATGATGCCCAGTTGGAAGTGTCCCAGTGAATTGCCGGGTGAATAGTGACATATATACCCCCTACCAATAAAGAGAAAATAAATGGAATCAAAAGACTGGTTGTTCCTCCGATACATTTTCCAAGAAGAATTTTTGCACGTGATAGAGAGTTGGACATCATTAGTTTTAGAGTCCCACTTTCCCGTTCTCCCGATACTGCATCATAGGAAAACATAATAGCCATCAAACTCATAATGACAGTGACGATGAATAACAAATCAAGAGGTGGAAATAGCACAGGCAGAGGATTATCGTCAAAGGAGCCGAGATTAGCATCTCGGGGGATACCGATGATTAATGGTCGGAATCGTTCGGGCGGCTTCTGAGTCGCTATCATCCCGCTGATACGATTGGTATGAGCATACTGACTGAGAAAATCATCCTGCATGGTTACTCGAAGATAGTAATCCTCCATTTCCTGCTCATAATCGTGAGTCAAAATTACCACGCAGGAGATTGTTAGGATGACACATAGAATAAGCCCTATCATGAATCGCAGATTGAACAGGTTGTTCAGAAATTCTCTTGAAATGATTGTTCCTAACATATATTTGCTCCTCATAATTTTATTTTCATACTTAATTTGTATAGTATAGTTTTTAAAAAAATATTACCGCACATCATAACGCAAGAAAGCGACATACGCGGCAGCGAAAATCAAAACATTAAACATAATAAGAATGGTCAGGTTAATAAAGCCCTCAGCGCTGAGAACCTCTTTTACGGAACTGCGTTGAAAGGAAAAAGCAGGAAAATCCCCAAGAAGATTACCGCCTGAGTCAATGGGCTTATCATACACAAAGTCTTTATAGCGCAAAACTGCCTGCTTCAGTTTACGCTCTTCTAATATACCTGTTCCTGCTATGTCAGTTGCCAGGTAAGTAAAGGCGGCAGATGGCGAAAACCGGCTGATGTTTTTGGATAAAGTTACAAGTCTATCGAAACGGGTGCGATAATCAGCAATGAGCCTGTCATTTTCAGAATTAATGTTATTTAATGTTTTACTCATCACATCATTAATCGCTTCATTTCGAGGTTGTGATCTATCAACCTGTTTCATTTGTTGATTGAGGTCAAAAACTTCCTTAATCCAGATGTGCTCCCGTTTTACCTCCAACTGCTGAACAGACGGGATTGTCACGAACTGCCTGGCAAGGATGTTCCCAAGATTTGGGATGACAAATACGATAAGAGCCCACATGAATAATGAAATAACTAATGAAGAAGCAGGGCGGTGCGTAATAGATGAAATAAAAAGACCCAGTGAGAAAAAGACAGCCAGATAGAGCAGGGAACTCAAGAAAAACATTCCCAGTTTCACCCAATTTCCGCTATTCATTTGTACCTGGGGAGATAGAGTAACCAGAATAACGCCTAAAAGTACTGCTATAATAAATGGGACGATGAGACTCGTAAATCCACCAATCCATTTACCTATGACCATAATCGGTCGCCCAACGTTATTGCTTAATGATAATCTGAGCGTCCCCGCCTCCTTCTCGCCAGAGATTATGTCGAAAGCAAACAGCATAGCGCAAAGAGCTATAATGACTTTAACGATATATAATAAATCAGGAGCAGTAAACAAACGAAAGAGATTGTTGACTCTCTGCTGTTTACTGCCAACTCGAACTTGTCCCCCAAAGCGAATTTCGTATGAACGCCCCATAGACTCATCCAACCCTTTAACAAATATAGAAAGCGGCGTTGGAGGTATTATGGCTATAGGTTGATTGGATTCCGGATGCAGAATCTCATAATTCTCCAGGCGTAATTGATAATCTCGATACATTATAAATATGCTGGTGAGAATCAACACCATTGAAAAAATTGTGATTATTGCAAACTTGAAACTTAAAAGATTTTCTAAGATTTCTTTTTTCGTTATTGTCCAGACCATAGTGTAATCTACAGTTATTAATAATATTTATTTTTATCTTATATTTTTCAATCTCTCTTAATCTGCGCAATCCGTGTAATCTGTGGATAAAATATTACTCTCTGCGTCCTTGCGGTTCGTTTTTTTCTCTTTTTTAAATATTTTACCTCACATCGTACCTTACAAATAATACAAATGATGAAAAAAAGATTACTGCTGTGTAAATGACAATCACTAACAAATACTTCAGTATGAAAGAAAATCGTTCTTCTAAAGATATTATTCTCTCCTCGAAAAGTGGTACTTGTTCAAAATTAACCGGTTTTTTAGTGGTGGAATAATTTTCATAAGGATTATACCAATGCGGACTGTCCGGGTCATTGGCATCCAATTCTTTAAAAAATTGAAGAAACTGGGGCTGGAAAGAATGTAAATCATTCCAGACCTTTTGAAATCTTAAATATCCACCTCCAACGACTGCTTCATTCATATACTCAAACAGAGAAATAGGTGAAATCATTGTTAGAAGCCTGGTTTTCTCTAATTGTCTGAACATGTCCTGATAATAGGCATTTCTAATATTCATTTCACTGTTCATGAGATTGGTTTGATTATCTGCCCGCAGTTCATGTTCCGGCAGGAATGGATTACCACCGGATGCAGCCCAACTTCCTTCAGGTGCATTTCGGTTGATGTCATCTCTGGCTTTCGATACTTTTTCATTGATATCATCCGAGTGCTCAATAGAAAATATGTTTTTAGCCGAGAACATACTTGAATTTGGAATAATGACTACGAAGATTAACCAGAATGTCAATGCAATGAGCAGACTGACATTGGATTTTCGGACAATCACTGAGGACAAAATCCCAAATGCCGAAATTAAGGATATAAAGAAGAACGAGAGAAGTATAAAATACAGTATTTCTATTACGCTGATAAATGAAAGTGCAACTTTATTAGAAATAATGACTATTAAAATGCTCAGAATAATTCCGATGATAAGCATCAACATTGTGACCATAATCACACTGATATATTTCCCCCAGAGCAGTGTGCCCCTCGAAATAGTATTAGACAAAGTGATTGCAAGGGTTTTTGATTCTTTTTCTCCTGAAATCGTATCAAAGGTCAAAAGCAGGACAATAAAACTCATAATCAATGAAACAATGAATGACCAGTTTAATTCCTGAAAATTGTTTAGAAACGGATTCACACTTCCGCTTCTTACTTCAAACCCAAATACATTGTATGCGCTGTGAATAAAATTGTTAGGAAGATACTTTTCTTTACAATCTGCAATAAACCCATTTCCGCGCGGCTTCGAAACAAACGTCTGTCGTCTAACAGCAAGATTGGAAGCATTACTTTCAGCGGTATTTTTTAATCCATTTGTGAATTCAACGTTATATTTAGAATATTCCTGAATCTTTGCATCATAACTTTTTAAAAAAGCAATCGTTCCAACGATAAATACCGCAGTGATTAACAGGAAAGATATTTGAAATACCAGACTGTAAAGATAGTGTTGAAGTTCCCGTTTAATAACATATTTTAACATTGTTCACCTCACATCATATTTTATGAATGATATAAATGACAGATAAAACAAAAGAATGCTTATAAGAATAGATGCAGAAATTTTAAAGAGACATTCTTTTAAATCAGTAAGTATATCTCCGAAATGCAACTGAAAAATTGGCACATCTGATAAATCAAGATAGGAATATGCATTAGGATCGGTTTCGGGGATATCCACTTTACCCAAAGAGGCGGAAATAGAGCGCATAGAAGTGCCTTTTGCTTGTTCATTTCTAACCCATTCTCTATACTCCTGATTGTTTTTAAATTCACCTCCAGACCGTATCCGGACAATTTCATCTGCGGTCATGAAAGTTTCTGGCGGCACGGGGGTGAAATACGAGAAAGAAGAGAATATTTTCTTATCTTTAAAATAATTGATAAGTTCCTCGCGGTAAATCCGTGTCCTGTCCATAAATCTGTAATGCGAATTAACATCAGTGCGACAAAATGCCGAACAAACGAGACGAAACAATTCAGAAGGAGAAATAAGCGAAATCATTTCTGCAAGGTTTTTTTGCTTATCAAGTTCATCGAGGTATGCCTTTTGAAATGCCCACTTTTTATCCGCATAATCAATCCTCAATGGCTCCTTAAATTCCTGTGACTGTCTGTAATATTCGTAACGGGATTTTGAAGTGCCGTATAATTCCTGGTATCCATCCCTGCCCCAACTATGATTCCAATGCCTTCCCCAATCGGGCCGCTTGAGTGTTTTTTCATATTCATCCCATTCTTCCCCGTATTCTCTATTTAAATCATCCAGTGCATATTGCAGGTTATCCCGGGATTGAACCTTAATGAAACTTTCTGCCATATAAACAGACAGGTTAGGTATAATGAAAATAAAAAATACCCAGAAGAATAAACAAACAATAATACTGACTCTCGAAGAATGAGAACGGGTAGAAATTAAAAGTCCGATAAAAATGAATATCGAAAGAAATAATATACTTGTCAAAAATAAAAGGCAGATGCGTCCCCAATCACCTGCAGAAAATTGAATATTGGGGGAAATAAGAATAAATATTATGCTGAGAATATAGCAAAAGAGAATGATTGGCAGAAGTATCAGATAGACACCAATAACCTTTCCCAAGAGAATTTTATACCTGCTGATTGAATTGGATAACTGTAATTTTAATGTACCCTCTTCTTTTTCCCCCGTACATAAATCATAAGTAAAAATCAGCGCCAAAAGGGACATTACGATGGCGATGATACCGATAAAATCGATAGAGAAAAAAGAATTCAGCAGAGGATTATCACGTATTGCAGTTTTCCCGGTTGCCAAAAGCGGTTTTTCACCGAGCCAGATTTTGACACGGTTACCCACATTACTGCTTATCCCTCCGCTGAAAATAGTCAATGGTTCCGGTGGCTTGACAATCTCAGGTCTTAGTTTAGAATAGACCTTAACTTCTTTAAAGTTTTTGTCTGTCTGAGCTTTATCTAAAGTATACACCCTTAATTGTTCACTGTAATCATCAATATTAACCATTAAAGTAAAAGGAATCAAAAACAGGCACAGCAGAAAGCCGATAACGAATCGGGACGAGACTAAATTCAACAGAAAATCTTTTTTAGCAATAGAAAATATCATCTGATTCTCCCTATCTTAATAATAATATCAAAAATATTTATTGTTAAATTCTTTTTCACCGCAGACCCACAGGGCAGGCCCAAAGGGCAAGCCCGCCAGAGGCGGACAAGCCCGCCAGAGGCGGACAAGCCCGAAGGGCAGGGGTGCAGAGAAACAAAGAATTTCAAAAATTATTTACAATTAATCTTTTCTATTGAAATATTTTCTCTCTGTGTCTTTGCGGTTATTTTTTTTCTTTTAAATAAGTTACCTCACATCATACCTGATAAAACTCACGAAGGCTCCGGCGAAAAAAAGTAAATTGAATAAAATTAGAAATAGAAAATATGGCAATGCTTCATTAATTGTCGTTTTTAAATCCGTCCGCTTTTCCTGAAACTTGGGGATGTTATTAAAATCGAGTTTTTCTAACATTACATTGCTGCCTTCTTCATAAATTTCAGAGGTCATACCTCTGTGCCATTTCAGCGGGAGAGGATAGGTGTCGAGCAAAGACTGCCGCATGGTGAGTTTGTAATTCCGGACCTGACTGAAAAATCTTTCATAATGTACAGTCCCTGATTCAACGAGTTCTTCCAGACAATTGGTAAAGCAGGCAAAAGGAGAAATAAGAGTTATTTTTTGTGCAAGTTCGACTTGATGTATCATCTGGTTACGGTAATCATCAAACACTCCAGACCATGCATCACTCATTTCGATTGCCCTTTCTAATGGTTCGCCGGGAGACCAATGGCCGCTTACGCCTGCATTAGCCAATTCAGGATTCCGCTCATCGTAGTTCTTTCGAGCGTCTCGTTCTGCTCTGGAAGCGTCACTACTTGCATCATACAACGCCGGGATATCGGTAACCTGGGATGCTATCAATCCGCCGGTTCGAGGAACAATAATGACAAAAATCGCCCAGAATAAAAGCGCAATAACAAGGCTTGTGGCTGATTCTCTCGTTCGGCTTGAGATGAATAAGCCCAGCATCAGAAATACAGAGATATAAAGCAATGAAAGGATAAACGTTAGTCCGATTACTATCCAGTCAATGGTTACGAACGGTATGTTACCGAATGCTGATAGAATTATGAGATGAATCACCATTCCAAGCAGAAGCGACACCGAAAGACAGGCAAATCCGCCGAGAAACTTCCCGAGAATCACAGTTGAACGTGATATACAGTTAGACAGACAAAGTCGGAGCGTCCCGCTCTCACGCTCACCGCTGATTCTGTCATAAACGAGAATCAAGGATATAAAGCTCAATACTATCCCGATAATGAGCGCCCAGTCAAGTGCATCACTCCGCCAGAGAAGGACATTGGAACGAATTCGCTTTGACGGACCGTAAATTCTGAAAGCGGATGGCTGAAATGCATTGGGCAGGTTACGACCGTTGCCCTCGGAAATAAAGGAAAGGTAGTTGGGTGTTTTGTATATCCAGGGACCGTCAAAGTTAAAACTGTAAATGTAAAACAACGCGGCTGTTCTTGATGCACGGTCTGAAAGTTGTGCTAATGTCTCATTTCGGTGCTGCGTGTAATCTTCAATCTGCTGGTGATAATCCGATATAAAAAGAATCGCGCTCACCACCATTAGTACAACAAGGAGCACAAATGTCAGCATTAGCCGAAGACTTTTCAGGTGATCCATAATCTCATTGATGACGATATGGTATAACATAATTTACCCTCATATTACTGGTTAAAAAGTTGAATTTTGTTTTTTTAAATATTTTTCACCGCAGACCCACAGGGCAGGCCCAAAGGTCAAGCCCGAAGGGCAGGGACGCAGAGAAACATAGAATTTTAAAGATATATGTACTAATAATTTTTCTGTTAAAATATTTTCTCTCTGTTTCTCCGCGTCCTTGCGGTTCATTTTTTATCTTTTGCTTAACTATCGAACATCAGCCCTCAAGAAGGAAACCCATGCCAGCGAGAAGAAGAATATGTTTAAAAATATCAGAATGGATATTTCAAAAATCGCATTAGCCGTCGATATCCTCAAATCAGTAATCGAATAATTGAAACGTGGTAAATCACTGAGATCGAGCGGGTCGATACGGTAATTTATAATATTCTTTACTTCTTCTTCGCCCTGTGAATTCTTGAGTATGATGAGTTCCCTGCTGCTCAAAAAAGATTCAATCGGCTTCCTTGTGAAAAGGAGATAGGTGTCGAGACCGCCTTTGCTTTTCATATAACTGATTAATTCACGTCGATAGTCCGCAGACTCCTCAAGGAAACGCAGATAATTGTTCTCACTTGTTCCCGCGATTAGTGAACTGCCGTGTGAAAAAGCCCATGAAGGTGAACACAGACTCAAAGCACGCGCAAGACCCACCTGCTTGTTTAGTTTGAGCTGATAGTCTCGATAGAGCTGCCAGATTCGGTCCTCATACTCCATCCGCAGGTTGTGTCCAAAAATAGACCCGTGATATACCCACTCCATCATTTCTTTAACTGTATAGAAGAACCTGTAAGCAAAGGGCCAAATTCCTGTATAAACTCTCCGTCCCCGTTGCACCGTTCGGAGAAATTGTGCATCCTGTTCAGAGAATTCTCTCGCTATTGATTTCATTATCTCTATCGCCGGCAAGGGATTTTTTATGGTATACTCATCCATTCTTTCCACCCATTCATCGATTAAAACCTGTGCCTGACTGTCAATGACAGCCCTGTCAGGCACTGTAACGAGTTGCCGTGCCGCATAAACCGCGGTATGCGGAAGGATTATAACTGTAACAACCCAGATGAAAAGGAGGAGAATCAGTACTGTTGCCGAATGTCTGATACGGCTTGACAGAAGCATCCCCAGAGAGTAAAACGCAGCGAGATATAGTATTGCTAAAAAGAAAATTATAATTATTCTGAGATAATCATTGGAATTAAGCACAATCATAGAATCGGTGTGAATGATGAGCAAACTTAATAATAAACCGATAATAAGCGGAAAGACCACACTTGTCATACCACCAACAAAATTTCCAAGAAGCACCGTATGTCGGGGGATATCATTAGACAAAATGAGCTGCAGTGTTCCACGTTCACGTTCCCCGAAATGGTATTATATGCTAAAAATATCACCAGCAGACTTAGAACTATTTCTATGACTGTGACTAAATCAAGTGATGGAAACACCGCCAGAAGCGGATTACGTGTGCCTCTCTCTTCGGCTATGGTAGGCGCCTTGTCAAATGCCACGGTAACCGAAGTACCAAGTCGTTTATCAGCACCTTCACAAATGATTGAAAGCGATGACGGCGTGCGGTCCAGACCGACATTTAATTCCGCGAAAGTATATGTTTCTTGCAAGGCATTCTCATGTTGACGGACACTATTTCCGTATTGTTCTAACCGTTCCTTATAATCCTGGGCTAAAATAAGTGTACTGGCAACAAAAAGAACTTCGCACAGTATAAAACTGATGGTAAAGCGCATGCTGAGAATATTCGATAGAAACCGATGTTTCGCTATTAAGAAAACCATTATTATATACTCCTTAAAAAAAGCACAGTAATAATATTTATTTTTTTCTTATATTTTCTCTCTTTTTCTCTGCGGTTAATTTTTTCCCTTTTAATATTATCTCTTACACTGCCTCCTGCATATAATCCAGGTAGATTTTTTCCAAATCCTCTTCAAGAAATTCCTCACGTGTGCGGATCATCACTAACCGTCCCTCTTTCATTATTCCCACACGGTCTGCAATAGTCTTTGTACGGAATATATCATGTGTACACATGAGAATTGATTTTCCGTTGTCGCGCAGACCTTTTAAAATTTTGATGAATTCGGCTGCCGCTGTAGGGTCCAAACCGGCAGTCGGTTCGTCCAATAAAATATTGGGTGCATCTTTAATGATAGCAATGGTGATGCCCAATTTTTGCCGCATTCCTTTGGAGAAATTTTTCAAACGCATTTCAAATGCTTCCTCCTGAAGACCGACCTTTCTCATATGCATATGATAATCTTCTTTTGTCAGTTCCCTTTTCCCACCCAGTTTGGCAAAGAAATCCAGATTCTGACGGGCAGTGAAATTTCCATAAAGCATTACATTCTCTGATACGTATGATGCATATTTTTTGGCTTCCAATGGGTCTTTTGTTACATCGATACCGTTTATCAGGGCTGTTCCGGCGGTGGGGTCTATGAAATTCAAGAATAGATTAATGGCAGTGGTTTTACCGGCACCATTGGCACCCAATAAACAGAAAATCTCCCCTTCCTTGACTTCTAAACTCAAATTGTCAAGAGCCAGAAGTCCATCTTCATAACGCTTGGTTAAATCGATTGCTTGTAACATAATATACCTCCCGATAAATAATTAATTATGGTTTTTTATTTTTATTTCATTTATCTCACATCATATTTTATAAATTTTACAAAACATATAATAAAGAAAATAATAGTAACAATTATAATAATACACATATCTATCAATATATAATTAATTACTTCTTTTAATTTTACATGTGTATAATTATTTATGTGAGGAACTAGCAAAGTTTTTTTATCAACCTGTGAATAATAAGAATATACGTTTTCTCCAATCATATAACGTTTATAAATCCAATTATCATAAATATCGTGTTGTACATTATATTGGAATTCGTCCGCATAATTATTAAAGTTATCAATTTCTGAAAATCCTGTACCAGTTAATTCTGCAAGCATATATTTATAACAACATACTGGAGAAAAACGAGATATATTTTTTATTAAATTGTATTGATTATCTTTTCTAATTTCATATTGGTTTTCTAATTTTTTAATTTCATTGTTTATTCTTTTTTCATACTCTTCTCTTAAATAAGCTATATCTTTATCAAATGAAGCTAAAACTGTCTGAATATCATCATTAGTAAAATTTTTAGGTGAGACTTGTGTAGGAATAATTCCATGCTTTAGAAAAACATTATTCAGAAGTTCGTCTTCCTTTCTAATTAATTCTCTATTAAGATTATATTTTATCATATTAAGTTCACTATCTATGAATTCTTGAGATTTTATTGGATATATTGTCTGTCCAATCATCGGACTTATCTGCGGAATAAAGAATACTATTATCATCCATATTAATGATAATATAACAATTGAAGTTGCAGAATTATATGTACAAATTGATATTAAAATTCCCAGATTAAAAAGAAGAAATAGAAATACAATACTTGTAAGAAATATAAATATTATAGATAGATAATTATTAGTAAAAATGGAAAAAGTATTTGAAATATTTAAAATCATAATCCCTAAAATAAAGGCTATTATAAATGGAATAATAAAGCTTATAAAATTACCAATTATTTTTGCGATGATTATTTTCCATTTTGGTATTGGATTTGATAGCATTAGCTTTAAAGTGCCTTTTTCTTTTTCTCCACAGATTAAACTAAAAGAAAATATAAATACAAAAATAGGCAAAATAATACTAACAATGATTGAATAGTCAAGATAACCATATAAAACATCATAGAATTCTTTAAAAACTAGTCTTGTCTCGATTTTTTTTTCATCTAGATTAATAAGCACTTTGTAAGGTAAATTATCTTCAAGACCGTGTGTGAACACACTCAGTGGAGAAGGTGGTCGAAAACCTTGAGCAATAAAATTATGGATAATATTATTTTCAGAAGCATTATGATACATTTGTTTTTCATTCCCATATTCCTCTAATTGAAATTCATATTCATTAAGTGAAAGATAAATACCCAATGGTATAGTAACTATACACACAATGTTTATAACTAAAAATCGAAATGTAGTAACTATATCTTTAATTTCCTTTAGTATTAAAGTTTTTATCATCTTAAATTCTCCAATACAATAATTTTTTTATTATTTGATATCACATTAATATATTTATAATAAAATTGGCCTATTTAAAATTATGTGAAAATAAAAATTATCTTTAAAGATTTCAGAAAGTATTCAATTTTAAAACTCCACATAAAGTTTCTAAAACTAAAGCAGCAATATCCGTTACTTTATCTCGCATCATATTTTAGAAAACTTACAAAAGTACTAACAAAAAAAGTATTGAAAAC